>JAGNNV010000127.1 GCA_017990495.1 Vicinamibacteria bacterium | reverse complement strand
CGATCGGCCAACGCCAGGTCTTAAGATTCCTCGCAGCCATGAACAAGATCTTCAACTCTGCCCAGGATGCGGTCCGGGATATCCCCGACGGCGCCACCATCTTCCTGTCCGGATTCGGTTTGTGCGGCATTCCGGAGAACCTCATCCAGGCAGTCAAGGAGAAGGGTCCGAAGAACCTCACTCTGGGAAGCAACAACGCCGGCACCTCGGATTTCGGAATCACCTTTCTCCTCGAGGCCGGCCTCGTGAAGAAGATGATCTCGACTTACGTGGGCGAGAACAAGGTCTTCGAGCGCATGGCCCTGGACGGCTCGATTGAAGTGGAACTGGTGCCGCAGGGCACCTTCTCCGAGCGGATGCGCGCGGGCGGCGCGGGCGTGCCCGCCTTCTTCACTCCCACCGGTTATGGCACCCTCATCGCGGAAGGCAAGGAAGTCCGCTGGTTCGACGGCCGGCCGCACATCCTCGAGAACGCTCTGCGCGCCGACTTCGCCCTGATCAAGGCCTGGAAGGCCGACACGGAGGGCAACCTCATCTACCGCAAGACTGCGCGCAACTTCGCGCCCATGATGGCCATGGCCGCGAAAGTCACCATCGCCGAGGTCGAGGAGATCGTGCCCGCGGGTGCTTTGGAGCCCGACGCCATCATGACCCCGGGCATCTTCGTGCAGCGCGTGGTCAAGGGCGAGAAGTACGAGAAGCGGATCGAGAAGCGCACCGTGCTCGGCCAGGGAGCCATGGAGATCGACGCCATCCGCGAGCGCATCGCCCGCCGCGCCGCTCTCGAAATGAAGGACGGCGACTACGTGAACCTCGGCATCGGCATGCCCACCCTCGCCTCGAACTACCTGCCCAAGGATGTGAGCGTCGTGCTCCACTCGGAAAACGGCATGCTGGGCGTGGGTCCCTATCCCGCTTCGGGCACCGAAGACTCCGACCTCATCAACGCCAGCAAGGAAACGGTGACCGAACTCCCCGGGACTTCGTACTTCTCGAGCGCCGATTCATTCGCCATGGTCCGCGGGGGACACGTCGACCTCACCATCCTGGGCGCGTTGCAGGTCGATCGCGAAGGCAACCTCGCGAACTGGATGATCCCCGGCAAGATGATGAAGGGCATGGGCGGAGCCATGGACCTCGTGGCCGGCGCCAAGCGCGTGGTCATCACCATGGAGCACACCGCGAAGGGCGCGCACAAGATCGTGGAGCAGTGCACCCTTCCCCTCACGGGCAGGCGCTGCGTGAACATCATCATCACTGAACTCGCGGTGATGGAAGTGGAGAAGGACGGCCTCCACCTGGTCGAGATCGCGGAAGGCGTCACCGTAGAAGAAGTGCGCAAAGCCACGGGAACGAAGCTCATCGTCGACGAGGCCAAGCTCAAGCCGATGCGGCAGTAGGGGCACTATCCAAGCATCGCGAGGCTGGGGAACATCGTGGTGAACCACTGCGCGATGGCGCTCAGGCGGTCAGTGACGAGAAGGAGTCCCACTGCGATGAGCATGGCGCCCGAAACAATCTCCACCTTCCGCATCTGGGTCTTGATGCGGGCCGAGGCGGCGAAGAACCAGTTCACGGCCAGGCCGGCGGCGATGAAGGGAATCCCGAGTCCGGCTGAATAGGCGGAGAGCAGGATCACCCCCTGGGTCACCGTCTCCTGCTGAGAGGCGTAGAGGAGGATCCCGGCCAGGATCGGCCCGATGCAGGGCGTCCAGCCGAAGGCGAAGGCGATGCCCACCACGTAAGCCCCGAAAAGGCCCAGCGGCTTCTGTTTGACTTCCGCCCGCATCTCGCCGAGGAGCCACTGGATTCGAAAAATTCCCATCATGTGCAGGCCGAGGACAATGATGACGGCTCCACCCACCATGCCGAGCAATCTTTTGTACTGCTGGAGGTAGTACCCGACCATGGTCGCGGCCGCGCCAAGCAGGACGAAAACCGTGGAAAAGCCAAGGACGAAGAAGA
The DNA here is from genome assembly GCA_017990495.1 of Vicinamibacteria bacterium. Taxonomy (GTDB): domain Bacteria; phylum Acidobacteriota; class Vicinamibacteria; order Fen-336; family JAGNNV01; genus JAGNNV01. The sequence goes on along the minus strand of JAGNNV010000127.1, from coordinate 7,852 downwards.
GCGAGGTGATGGCGACCCGGCGGGTCTGTTCGCGGGAAGTGTCCTGATTCTTGAACTTCGAAACGTTGATCCCGCTGATGAAGGACAGGTAACCGGGAACGATGGGCAGGACGCAGGGGGAGATGAAAGAAACGATTCCCGCTATGAATGCGGTAAATAGGGATACGGATTCATTCATGTCGGCCTATTGGACCTCGAAGGGCGGGAAGAGAGGGCGCATTGTGCGCCTGGTTGCGTTGGCCTGTGCTATCGGCCTCGGCATGTTAGCCAATGGCTCCGCTCAGACATCAGGCGACGCCGGCCTCACCGAAGCCATCCGCGCTTTCGGAACGGCGCTTCGTCAGAAGGACTTCGGCGCAGCCTCAGCGGCCTGGGCCTTCGACACCGCGGCCCGGAGAGCGACCGAAGAAAGCATGCTGCGGGGCGTCTTTTCCGCGGCGGATGTGGCTTTCACTCCAGACGCGCCAACCACGAGCGCGGATGGGGACAGTGCGGTGACCCTCGGCACCCTCACCCAGGTCTCGGAGCCACGCGGGGCGGTGGAGCAGTGGAGCCTGCTCTGGCGCAGGACGCCGGCGGGCTGGCGCATCGTGTCAAGGGAGACGTTCGGCGGCATCGACGGTCTGGTGCACTTGAACCTCCAGAAGCAGGGTTTCGTGGCCGCCGGCCAGACCATCGAGCTCGAGGACTTCACGCTTCGGATGCTCGAGGGCACGTTCTTTCTGAACACCCAGGAAGCGGGCCCCACCGCCCTGGTGTTCGTGGGCAAGGGCCGCGTCACTTTCAAACCTCGACCGGTGACCGAACGCGGACAGATGAAGATCTTCGCCCGGTCCGAAGTGCTCGAGGACGACGTGTCCCGGGCCTTCCTGCGCCTGCACCCCGCCGACCTCTATCGCACCCTTCGGCCCGGCACCTTCGCGGACGACCCCACGAGCCCGCAGCGGCTGGCCAAGGCGCTCGAGTTCTTCGAGCGTCACAAAGGAGACGCGTTCGTCCTCGACGCCCCCATCGCGGGCGCCCCCTGGTGGCTGCTTCCCGGTCTTGGCGACGCCACCATCGCTTTCGAGACCCGACGCTTCGGCTCCCTCACCCTCTCTCTCAGCAACTCCGAGGTCGAAGGAATCAGCCTCTTCAACCGGACCACCCAGAAGCAGATCGCGGTCTACCCCCGGGCCAACTCGCTCGGTGATCCGGAGGAGGGCGAGCTGGCCTTCGATGTGGCCCATCACGACCTCTCGCTCACCCTGAACCCGGAGACTTTCGAGCTGAACGGTCGCGACCTCGTGTCGGTCGATGTGCGCGCCCCCATGAACTCGTTCCGGTTTCATCTCGACAACGACCTCCAGGTGCGCTCGGTGCGCTCGGCCGAGGGAGGGCGACACCTGTTCTTTCGAGTGCGCGGACAGAACTCGATCCTGGTCTCCATGGGTTCGCTGGCCGGTCGTCTGGGCCGGCTGAATCTCGCCATCGAATACGGAGGGCGACTGCCCGCGGGCACCGTGGACAGCGAGATCCTGCAAGGGCAGACCTTCTCGGTCGAGGAACCCACCACCTTCTTCATGGAGCCCGCACTGATCTACTCCAGACGTCGGTGGTTTTATCCCCAGTTCGGGGACGACGACTACGCGACCTCGGCCCTCAAGGTCACCGTGCCCACGGGCTGGATGGTGGTGGCGGGCGGGGCGCGCTCGGAAACCTCGGAGAAGGGTTTCGCCACCATCACCCACCTACAGACCCAGGAGGCCAAATACATGGCCTTCGTGGCCGCGCGTCTCCTCCCCATCGCCAGCGAACGCGCGGAGACTCTGTCGTTTGATGCCTACGGGCAGTCGCGATCCCGGCGCGAGGCCTCGCGTTCGGTAGAGGCGCTGAAGGCCGCCGCTCTTTTCTACCGAGGCCTGTTCGGTCCTCAACCCTACAGCCCCATCAATCTCGCCATGGTCGAAGCGCCGAGCCCGGGCGGACATTCACCTCCCGGCCTGATCATCCTGCAGCAGCGACCGCTCCTGATGGGCAGCGGGCTCAAGGACGACCCCGCGACCTTCTACGATCTTCCCGACTTCTTTCTCGCGCATGAACTCGCCCACCAGTGGTGGGGCCACGGCGTCACCCCGAAGTCGTACCGCGATCGCTGGGTAGCCGAGGGCTTCGCTCAGTATGCGGCGGCCCTGTGGGGCCGGGAGGCCCTCGGGGAGGAGACCTTCAATCGAGTTCTGCGGAAGATGGTGAACTGGGCGCGACGCCTCACCCACCTTGGACCCGTCGACCTCGGGAACCGGGTAGGCCACATCCAGAACAATCCTCAGGCCCATCGCGCCATCGTCTACAACAAGGGCGCTCTGGTGCTCGACATGGTCCGCCGATTGATCGGCGAGGAGGCTTTCGGAGAAGGGCTGCGAAAGCTGCAGAAGGACCATCGGTTCGGCAAGGTCGATTCGGAAATGGTCCGGCGCGCCTTCGAGTCGACGGGATCGGTGGACCTCGAATCCTTGTGGGAGGTGTTCGTGCGCAACACCGCGCTACCCTCGATGAGCCTGGAATCGCACAATGGAAATCAGGAGATCGTGGTGCGGGGTTATGCCGGTCCTCTGCCGGTGACTGCGCTCGTGGGCGGAGCCCGCAGGGACCTCATCGTGTCGGGCCGGCTGGTCATCCCCGGCGCCGCCCCCGGCGTGAAGGTGCAGCTCGATCCTTACGGCGTGAATCTGGTGACGATACGGCGCTGATTCAGGAGGCGGAACCAGGGGCGGTGAAGAGCTCACGGTTCCGCCATAGGAAAAGCACCCGACGGCTGGCATTCGGATGGGTGGATTCGGCTCCGGGCAGTTCGTCCGCCACCCGGAAAAGGAGGCGCTCGGGCTGCCGCTCGATCCTCTCCACGAGGCCTTGAGCGCTTTCAACGGTCCACTGCGCCGAGCCGCTCAGATAGATCTCACGGTCGATTTCCACCACGGGGACCTCGTGCAGAGCGCGGAGCAGACGCAGGCTCTCCTCGACCGAGGCGTCGTCCACCGCGCCTTCATCCTGCCCGCCGCCGAAACCGATGAAGGCAAGGAAGCCGGCGAGCGACGGCCCTGATTGTTCCTTCTGCTGCTTTTCGAACTGGCGCTCGAGTTCGGCCCGCGTGGCCAAGGGGTCGGAGCGACCAAACGGCAGGGCCTCCTGATAGGTCTCGACCAGGCGTTGCAGAGGCAGGTCTCCTCCGTGCTTCAGCCGGGATTCGAGAGTGAGGGCGAGCAGTTCGCTGCGCACTTCGTTCTCGGCCTGCATCTTCACTTCGGTGCTCATGGCCCCGAAAAGACCCGCCACCCGCGCGCCGTGGGCATCGCAGAGCAGCTCGATCCCCACCTTCATCCGTCGCCACGGATAGGCGATCAGGTACGAGAGCCCCCAGACGGCGGCGAACGGCGCGATCCAGAACATCCCCCACGGGGCCAGGAGATTCGCGAGCCACAGGGTTGCGCTGACCGCGAAGAGGGCGTGGAGCAGATAGAAGCGGGAGAGAACGGGCGCATAGGGGAACACATGGCCGAGTTCGTGCCCGACCACACTCTCGAGTTCGGCTTCGTCGAGCAGATGGACAATCGAACGATTGAGATAGACCTCGTTCCTGAAGCGCAGGCCGGGAAGGAACTCCGCGCGCGAAGCCTGGGCGTTCAGTTCCTTCTCCCGGATCAGGTAGACCGGAGCGGCATCCTTGGGAAGGCCCGATCGGCGGAAGACGCGCTCAGCCAGAGCCACCAGTGAGTCCCGGGTGTGGATGCCGAAATGCACATCGGGGCGCAGTTCATCGAGGCGCTTCCGCTTCATGAAGACCAGGGGCAGGAAGCCGCGAAAGAGAAAAATCAGCGCGGCAATACCAAGCAGCCATACCTCGATGGGCTCAACCCGCACTCCGGTGATTCCGATCCGGACCAGGAAAAAGGCGGCGGCGAGCGCCTCGAGAATCAGGATCAACCGGGACGCGCCCTCGACATCCTTGAACCGGCGCTCCAGGGTTTCGAGCGAATCGGTGGCGAGATCGCGCATGAGAGAGCGGTCTGTTCGGACTCAGGTGAACAACTCGAACAGGCCGCGAGCGAAGCCCCGGCTCTCGGCCCCGCGCGTCTGGTAGAGGATGAAGCCCGGACCCGTATAGCGATTCACGAGGCCCTCGCCGGTCAGCACGGACTCGCGCACGCTGTTCGCGACCTTGACCATCTCGCAATTGACGGATTCGCTGAAGGCCACGATGTTCCGGTTATCGAGAACGAACCGCTCGTCTTCGGTCAGGACACGTTCGACCAGGGCGCCGTGCGAGCAGACGAAGACCTGGCCCTTGCCGGTGGTGCGCATGAGAAAGAGACCGCGGGTCGACATCATGCCGCGCACTCCGACGTACTTGAGCTCGAACTTCACCTCCGCGGTGCAGGCGATGAAGGCCCCGGTGGCAAGCATCACCGGCGAGGCATCAGAGGCCTCGATGCAGCGGATCTCACCAGGATGGGGCGGAGCGAGGGTGATGGTCTCCCCGTCGCGTTTGGCGGTGTACACCGAAGTGAAGAAGTTCTCGCCTGAGGCCAGACTGCGCAGGGAGCGAGACATGCGATTGCCCCCGGCCATCTGCGAGCCCATGCGCGCTTCCACCGCGAATCCGGTGGTCATGCCCAGCATCACCCCGGGTTGGGCGAGAACCGATTCGCCTTCCTGGCACGCGAAGGTGAGGGTGGTGAAGGCCGGTCCGTGGTCGATGGTATGGCGCATCCTCGTTCACTCGGGGCAGTTCACTCCTTGGTGCGACGGGAGGAAGCCTTCGCCCCTAGTCGTCGACGCCGCGGCTCGCCTTCTGGCGGATCACGTAGGCCACGCCGGACAAGGCGAGCAGGATTCCCAGGAAGATCATGAGCGCGGTGAACCTCGACACCCCCAGCACGCTTTGGATGGTGGAGATGCAGATGTCATAGATGACGATCCGGATGAACCACGAAATGATGCCCGAGAAGAAGCCGCCGCCGCGCGCGATCCGTCCCCCGGTGAATGTCGTCAACAAATTCATCCCGATTCGCCCTCCAAAATCCTGAGCGCAGCCCCTCGCCCGGGTGCGGCGGCAAGGCCGCGCGGTGGGATCTTAGCTCCGGCCGGTTCCGGGTGCAGACAACCAGAGGTTATGTTCGCTGCCTCATGTCCGGGCTCCTGCGCGCCACTTTCGCCGCCTTCCTGATCAGCCTCGCCTTTTCCGGCGCGGACGAGCAGGGATGGGAGGCGATCGATCGCCCTTCGGTGACCTTCGCCATTGAAGAGCTCGGCGGCGACAAACTCACCGACCGGGCCTTCGCGGGCAAGGTGGTGGTCATCGATTTCTGGGCCACCTGGTGCGGTCCGTGCGTGCAGGAACTTCCCGAACTCGGGAAGTTCGCCGCGAGCCTGGCGGGAAGGAAGGACGCGGCGTTCCTGAGCTTCAGCGTGGACGACGACAAAGCCGACGTGATCCGGTTCTTCGAGAACCGGGAGGAGAAGTTTCCTGTCTACATGGCCTCCAGCCTGTCCGACCGGATGGACGTGCTGATCTTCCCCACCAAACTCATCATCGACGGCCGCAAAGGCGCGCCCGGCCGCGTCCGCTATATCAAAGAGGGCGTGATCGAGGCCGGGGAACTGGAAGCCCGCCTGGCGGAGATCCTGAAGAAGCCCTGACCCTAGACGCCGAGCGTCTTGCGGATCGAGGCGATCTGACGAACGTGATTGCCAAGGTGCTGGTTCAGGAAGATCATGGTCTGGGCCGGACCGAGCAGGCCCACGAAGGGATGGCGGAAGATCATCCGATCGTTGAGAGCCACGGGAAAGGCCTCGACGAACTCCCTCCAGTCCTCACGCACCTCGGCCCACGCGAAACTCGCGGCCTGGAGGGCGCCGGTCTCCGGCACGTCCGCGATGGCGCCGGGCGCCTTGAACTTCAGGGGCGAGTGAACTCCCGCCACCAGAACCGCGATGCGAAACCAGGGCACAAGACCCGCCTTGGGCAGGGCGGAGGGATCCTGGGTCTTCTTCTTGATGTACTGAAGGGTGCCACCCTCGGACTTCGTCAGATGGGCGATCACCTGAAGGATCGACCAGGTTTGGGCGTCCGGCTTCCGGTTCAGGGCCGCTTCGTCGAGCGTGGCCAGGCTCTTCAGGAGCTTGGCCTTCGTCGCCTCCATCTGCTCGAAGCCCGCTTTGAGGTCTGCCATTTGTTGATCCTTCTCTCGAGGGGCCGGAGTCGTTACTTCGCGGCCTCGGCCGGAGCGGTTCGGATCGTGGGGTACTTGATGCCGAGCTGCTCGAGGTAGGTCTTGTACTTTGTGGAGTCGTAGTAGTAGGGGCGCATTTTCTCCCGGAAGCGCTCGGCGATGCCCTCGTTCAGATGAATGGCCGGCTTATCTGTGGGGCTCAGGAAGGAGACGTACTTGCGGTCCTTCGTCTGCACCTCGTTGAAGTACTTCCACGAGTCCGCCACCAGTTGCGGCTTGGCGAAGAGATCGAGCATGGTGGTGGCCATCACCTTGGCCCCCGCGGTGGCGCCCTTGTGGGCGATGGGTGTGGCCATGGCGATGGCGTTCCAGAAACTGTGGCCGGGAAGGTTGGGGATGTTCGCGGGAAAACGCAAGGTCACCGAGGGGGTGTTCCACTGGACGTCGCCGATATCGTCGGATCCGCCGCCGGTGCGGGCCTTGTCGTCGACCGGGCCCTCGAGATCCGAGACCTTCGTCGAAAGGCCGGCTTCCTTCACCGAAAGCTCTTTCTGAACCGCCTTCGCCAGGGTCTGGTCATTCTCATCCCACGCGGGCATGCCCACGCGTTTCATGTTCATGCTCATGGCCTCTGCCACCGGCTTGCTCATGTGGTTGTCCATGGCCGAGCCCAGCACCGTCGAGGTGAACATGGTGTCGGTCATCATGGCCGCGCCCTGGGCCACCCGATTGCCGATGTCCCAGAGATCCTTGGTGTTCTTGTAGTCCGTCTCGCGGAAGTAGTACCAGACGCTCGCCTTGCTCGGCACGACGTTCGGCTGATCGCCCCCGTCGGGAATCACGTAGTGCGAACGCTGCGTGTACTTGAGATGCTCGCGGCGATAGTTCCAGCCCGCGTTCATGAGTTCCACCGCGTCGAGCGCGCTCTTTCCACGCCAGGGCGAACCCGCCGAATGCGCGGCCGTGCCGGTGAAGTCGTAGCGGACGGAAACGAGGGCGTTGTGGCCCTGGGTGCCCCAGTTCGCCTTCATCTCGGAATCGACGTGAGAGAAGAGGGTGATGTCGACGTCTTTGAAGAATCCGTCGCGGACGTAGATCGCCTTGGTGCCGACCAGCTCCTCGGCGACGCCGGGCCAGATCACGATGGTGCCGGGGATCTTGTCGCGCTCCATGAGCTTCTTGACCGCGATCGCGGCCACGATGTTCACGGCCATGCCGGAGTTGTGCCCTTCACCGTGACCGGGCGCGCCCTCGACCAGCGGTGCGGGATAGGCGACCCCGGGCTTCTGGGACGACTTGGGAATCCCGTCAATATCGGTGCCGAGGGAGATCACGGGCTTGCCCGACCCCCAGCGCGCGAACCACGCGGTGGGAATCCCGGACACGCCTTCTTGAACCGCGAAGCCGTTCTGCTTGAGGAGGCCCACCAGATACTTCGAGGTCTCGACTTCCTGAAAACCCAGTTCGCCATAGCTGAAGATCTGGTCGACCATCTGCTGCACCAGATCCTTGTTCTTCTCGACCTCGGCGATCACCTCCACCTTGAGGGCTTCGAGCTTTTTCGCCTCCATCGTCCCGGGGGGAACGGGGGCGGGCTTGGTTTTCGGCTGAGGGGCGAGCAGAACGGTAAGCGCGAACGCGGC
>JAGNNV010000126.1 GCA_017990495.1 Vicinamibacteria bacterium | reverse complement strand
CTGGCGAGGGCCTCGAGCCGGATCTTGGCTTTGTCGTCGCCGTAGGGGATCAGATGCTCCCGGGCAATGCCCAGGTCTTTAGCGACATCGGCGATGGGGCGCACGTCGGACATGAGGGGCAACTCCTTGGATTTGGGGTCAGTTTCAGGGTTACAGCCAAGACTAGACCGCCGCGGCCCCCATGTCGATGGTGCGATCGCATCATTGAAGGGCTATTCCGCGCGCCGCGCGGGCCTCTGCTATGTTCGGCCGATCAAGGCAATGCGCAAGGCCCGACTCCTAAGGCTCCGGATTGCGATGGGCGTCCTCGTGGCGCTCGTCGGAATGTTGAGCTTTGTCGACTTCCTCTCGCACACCGACGACGGTTGCGCGGTTGAAGTCCACTGCCTGGCCTGTCGCGCGCATCTCACAACCGTCACCGACCTCGTTGCCCTGGCGTCCCACGCCCCGGGCGTTCGCGAGGTGGTGGCCATCGTTTGGACCGAAGACCAGCGGCCCATCGATGAAGGCCTTCGTCTCCTCCCCCCCGGTCGAGCTCCGCCCGTCACCGCCTGATTCGCGAAGGCGTTCCCTGCTCCGCGTGAGCCCCATTTGGGCCGCGTTGTCGGAGCCTCAGGCAATTGACGACATTCTTTGAGGAGTTCTCCCTTCATGCGTTCTGTGCTTTTCTTTCCTTTCCCAGGCCGTCTCGTCACTCGGGCTGCTCTGGCCCTCGGCCTCTTCGTCGGTGTCGCCACCAACGCCGCCGCCGAAGACCTCGCGATTGCGGCCGGTGATCTCGTTATCAGCGGCAGAGTCACCACCGCGAATGGTCAGCCGGTGGCTGGCGCGCATCTGCGCATCATCGAGCTCGCGCGTCACACCGACGCCGGGCCGGACGGGGCCTACCGCTTCGAAGCGGTGCCGAGCGGCAGCTATCTGATCGAGGCCCGATCCGACCGTTTCGGAACCGGCCTCATCCGCGTCGAGGTCAAGCCCGCGGTCGCGGTGTCCGCGGACGTCGTCCTCAACGTGGCCTCCCATCAGGAGGCCATTGTGGTGAATTCCGGAGTGGATGCGGCGGCCCTTTCCGACACCGCCAAGCCCATCACGGTCCTTGCCGGACTCGACCTCGCTTCGCGCCTCAAGTCGACACTCGGCGAGACGCTGGCCGAGCAGCCCGGCGTCAGCTCGACTTCGTTCGGTCCCGGGGCGAGCCGGCCCGTGATTCGTGGCATGGGGGGCGACCGCGTGCGTCTTCTGCAGGGTGGCGTGGGTATGGCCGACGCCTCGAACACCAGTCCGGACCACGCGGTCAGCTTCGACCCTCTCTCCGCGCAGCAGATCGAAGTGTTGCGCGGCCCGGCCACCCTTCTTTATGGCAGCACGGCCATTGGCGGAGTCGTCAATGTCATCGATGGCCGGATTCCCGAGTCGAAATCTGAGAAGTCCATCGGCGGCGTCTTTGACCTGGCCCTCGGAAGCGTGTCTGACGAGAAGCAGGGCGGGGCGTCGCTGCATGGCGGTCGCGGTGGTTTCGCCTGGCACGCCGACGGTCTGCGCCGGGAAACCGGGGACGTGAAGATTCCCATCGGCACCGGTCGCCTGGTGAACTCCTCCACGGAGAACACCTCGGGTTCGCTCGGCGCCTCCCTCATAGGCGAGCGCGGATTCTTTGGAGCGAACGTCTCCCTCTTCAACACCACCTATGGGATTCCCACCGAGGAAGAGGTTTCGATCGATCTCGAGCAGCGACGTCTCGACCTCAAAGGCGCCATTCGCGAGCCCTTCGGCGCGTTCCGCGGATTGAAGTTCCGCTTTGGCGTTTCCGACTACGAACACGTTGAACTTGAAGGAACCGAAGTGGGGACGCGTTTCGAGAACCAGGGTTACGAAGGCCGCCTCGAGTTCCTGCACAAGCCGCTGGGCGTGTTCCGCGGCGCCTTCGGTTTTCAGGTTCAGGGCCGCGATCTGACCGTTACGGGCGATGAGGCTTTCCTGCCCCCGAGCACCACCGGGTCCCTTGCCGGCTTTGTTCTCGAGGAAGTGGGCACCGGCCGCACCCGGCTCGCCCTCGGTGGCCGCCTTGAACGGCAGGTGGTCGAACTGGACCGGGGAGACTCGCGGACGATGACCGGCGCCAGCGGCTCGATCGGGGTCACGGTGCGCGCCGATCGCGGCATGAGCTTCGGCCTGACCCTTGCCCATTCCGAACGTCTGCCCGGCGCCGAGGAGCTGTTCTCCGACGGTCCCCACGCCGCCACCAACGCGTTCGAGGTGGGTGATCCGAACCTCGCCAAAGAGAAGAGCCTCGGTCTCGACGCGTCGATCAAGAAGACCGGCGGGAGAGTGACCGCGGAACTTTCCTTCTTCCGCAACGCGTTCAGCGGCTACATCTTCGAGCGGTTCACCGACGAAGAGGAGGACGGTCTGCGCGTCGTGCGATACGAACAGACCGACGCTCTCTTCTGGGGCTTCGAGGCGCAGACCGGCATCGAGGTGTACGACGACGGTCATCGTCATCTCGGCATCGATGCCTCCATCGATTACGTGCGCGCGAAGATCGACCCCACCGACGAGCCCCTGCCACGGATCGCGCCCCTGCGCATGGGGTTTGGTCTGCACTACCGCGACTCGAACTTCGATGTGCGCGGCGAGGTGCGGCGGGTCGAAAAGCAGGAGCGGGTTTCCGCGTTCGAACTGGCGACTCCCGGCCATACCTTCGTGAACGCCACCGCGACCTATCGCATCTTCGGGGGGACGAGGACCGTAACCGACCTCGTGCTGCGGGCCACGAACCTCGCGAATGTCGAAGGCCGAAATCACGTTTCCTATCTGAAGGACTTCGTTCCTCTGCCGGGCCGAGACCTTCGCCTGGCCCTTCGCTTCCAGTTCTAAGCGGCTGCGCTCGCCCCGGGGGCCTTGGGTTCTTCGTGCTGAACCCAGGGCCTGCGGGTCTCGAACCTGGTCCTGCCGCGAGTGGTTGCCATAGTAGCCTCGCCCGCAACGTTGATTGATGCCCTGAAGCAGTCTCGTGTCCAGGGCGGCCCCCCGCGGGCGGCGTCGAGCGCTCGCCCGAAGGGGCGCGAATGGAGCGATGAAGGAGGAGACTCTGATGGCCCTGTTTCTGCGCCGGATCGCCGCGGCCACGACGGCGGCTCTGACTTTCACCGCCGCCGATCTTCGGGCCGCCTCGCTCGCACCGCAGAACGCGGGAGGCCATCCGCCTGCGTTTCGGTTCACCGCGGATGCCTTCTGGTTGAACCTGCATCAGTTCCTGTACGTGCTCGGTCGAGCCCACGCGAAAGCGCCCGACGCCTCCAGACGGGCGGTGGCGGGGGCGATCGCTGATGAGGAACGCGGTCTCGCGCCGCTGCCGGCCGAAGACCAGGCTTCGTGGAACCGCGCCGTGGCCACGTATCAGGCGGGGCTCAGCCGGCTCGACACGGTGTGGGACAGACCATTGATCGAGGTGGCGCAGGCCCTCTCCCGCGCCGGGGACGCTCCTTCTCTGCCATCGATGCTCACCGACACCGGCCTGCGCAAGACCCTCGAGTCCGCCGCGGCCGTCTACCGTAGGGCGTTCTGGCCCGCGCACAAAGCCGCGAACGAGGCCTGGCTCAACTCGCTCCGTCCTCAACTCGATCTTCACGAGAAGACGCTCCTCTCGTTCGTCACTCGGGCGTATGAGGCCCCCTGGCCCGCCGACGGTTTCCCTGTGCACATCTCGGCTTACACCAACTGGGCGGGCGCCTTTTCCACCAACGGCCCCGTGCTCCTGATGTCGAGCCTGGACCCCGAACTTCAGGGCACGCAGGCGCTCGAGACCGCGTTCCACGAGGCCATGCATCAGTGGGACGAACGCATCCAAACCACGCTGCATGCGGCCGCGAAGGCCCAGGGCGTCGAGGTGGACGGCTGGTTATCTCACGCCTTGATCTTCTATACCGCGGGCGAAGCCACGCGACGCGCGATTCCCGGGCATGTGCCCTACGCGAAGAAGAATGGCGTGTGGGCCCGCGGACGTGAACCCCTCCGACAGGCGGTCGAAGCCGCGTGGCAGCCCTGGCTCGACGGCAAGACGTCGAGGGACGCTGCGATCCGCGATCTGGTGACCAAGGCGGCCCCGCCACCGCGCTGAGAGACAGCACGGGCTCACCATCCAGGACCGCGGCGGCCGTCGTCCTTCTAAAATTCGATCAATGAACCTGATGCCCTTCTCGTCGCCGGCAAACTACGACTGTAGTGTCTCCGGCGACACTCCGGGCGAAGGGCTCTGGTTCGTGTTCCGCGGCGATCGTCTGCTGGTCGAGGTGGGTCCGCCCAGCGCACAACCGAGCGACGATCCGCGTGTCGCGGCGCGGCCAAGCTGGGCGCGCGTGCCGCGGCATGACGCGATGCCGGCCGAGCCGCTGCGCGCCCTCTATCTCGGCACGCTTGGGGCAACGCGCTGCTGGGCCGTGGAGGTCGCGGCCGAGACGCCGGCGCCTCCGGGCATGAGCTGGGAAGGCCTGCGCACGCTCTTCACCGTCATCGACGACGCGCATTTCTCGCTCGCCGGGCGCGCCACCCAGCTGATCGACTGGGACCGCACCCATCGCTATTGCGGGTGTTGCGGTACGCCGACCGTGCCCAAGGTGGACGAGCGGGTGCGCGTCTGCCCCTCGTGTCGCCTGGCGGCGTACCCGCGCGTGGCGCCGGCGATCATGGCGCTGGTGCGCCGCGACCGCGAGATCCTGCTCGGGCGCAGTCCCCATTTTCCTGCCGGGATGTACAGCGCCCTGGCCGGCTTCGTCGGGCCGGGCGAAACCCTCGAGCAATGTGTGCAGCGCGAGTTGTTCGAAGAAGTTGGCGTCGCGGTCGAGAACCTCTCGTACTTCGCCAGCCAGCCCTGGCCGTTCCCGCACTCGATGATGATCGCGTTCGTCTGCGATTGGGCTGGCGGCGAGGTGCGCCCGGACGGCGTCGAAATCGAGGACGCGAAGTGGTTCAGCGTGCTGCAATTGCCCAAGATTCCAAGCAGGATCTCGATTGCGCGGCGCCTGATCGAAGGAGTGGCTGCGGACATGCGGGGCGCCGGATACTAACCAGGGTCTGAGGACGCGGCGGAGTATGCGAAGCGTTTCGACGATTCCGCCCGTGACGAATGGCAGATGCCCGAGAAGGTGATCAAGGCGCTCAACCTGAAGGATGGACAGGCCGTGGCCGTCATCGGCTCGGGTACGGGTTACTTCACAGTTCGGTTCGCCCGGGCTCACCCGAAGGTGCAGGTCATCGGGTCCGAGCGTCGATGGTCGCGCACCTTCGCGATCGCGCGAAGAAGGAAGCGCTGCCCAACATCGTCTCCGTACAGTCGACGGCGGATTCTCCGAACCTCAAGGCCCAGGTGGATGTGGTCCTGATTGTGGACACTTATCACCACCTGCCGGACCGCGCTGACTACTTCCGTCGCCTCCAGCAGTCGTTGAAGCCGGGAGGCGTGGCGATCGTCGACTTTCGACCTGACGCCACGATGGCCCCCCCAAAGGAGTTCCGATTCCTGGCCGAGAGGATCCGCGCTGAGATGGCCGAGGCGGGCTTCGCGCAAATCGAGGAACATTCGTTCCTTCCGCAACAACTCTTCATGGTCTTCGCGGTCAGGTAGGTCAGCGCCGCCACGCGGGCCGCTGCGCGGGTTCATGGGCCGTCGTGCTCGAAGCCGACGAAACCGTGATCAACATCGTCACCTATCAGCTCGAAAGGGCGCAGCAGGGTCTTGGCTACTCCCCCGAGAGCCGGGGTGCGTGGGTATGACGCCGCGAGACTACGCCGAGTCCGGACGCCTCGGCGTTCCTCGCCCGTATGCGCGCCTTGGGCGGCGCATCGCCATCGTCACGAACCGCCTGCGCGCAGTGCTTTCATCGGGCTTACCGCCGTCGCGCGTCGCGCGGGGGCGACGCAGGCTAGGAGCATCGTCCCGGCCACAACGCCGATTGACTCGATCAATGCGACGGGGTCGGGCTTCACTTCGAGAAAGAGGGAAGCCAGGATCCTTGCCACCCCGACCGACATGAGAAGACCGGCGGTCGCCGCGAGCGCCGTTTGCTCGATTCCCTGCTTCATGATGAGGCCGAACACCTGCCGGGGGGTCGCGCCGAGCGCGAGACGAACGCCGATCTCGCGGGTCCGCGTTGAGACTGCGTGGGCTTTCACTCCATAAACGCCGATCGCCGCGAGCAACAGAGCGAAGGCGCCGAACGCCCCGAACATTGTGGCGCCGAGCCGCATCATCCAGAGCGTGAAATTCTTCTCGGTGAATGTCTCGTACGGCGAAATCTGCAACACCGGCAGGTCGGCGTCGACCTCGCGAAGCGCCTTTCGGATCGTACTCGCGGTCTCGGACGCCGCAAGTGAATCGCGACGTGCCACCCGCGCCATCAGGAACACCTTGGGGCGGTAGGCCTGACCGAGAGGCTCGTACACCCCGGGTAGCGGACGCCCCTTGTCCTCGAGGCCATGCGCATGGCGGCGGATCACACCCACCACCGCCATTTCGCTCGCGACGTCGTCTTCGGATCCTTGCGCAGGGCGAACCCGCTGACCTACGGCGTTGCCGGCCGGGAAAAGCCGGGCGGCCATGCCCTCGTCGAGGATGCACACTCTTGGACCGGCGCCCGCGAGAGTTCCCTCGCCGGCCCGGAAGTCGCGCCCCGCAACGATGTCCACTCCGATGCTGGCGAAGTAGCCAGGGGTGACCGCCGATGCGATTCCCGCCACACCGTTGACCGGGAGATCGCCGACGTTCGCGCGCGCGGGCAGAAGCCGCGCGGCCTGGATGTCGTTCACGTACGGAACGAGCGTCGACGCTCCGACGGCCTCGACTCCCGGCAGGACGCGGAGACGCGTGGCCGCCGCGTCGACGCGTCGCAGCGCCTCGGCTTCCGGAGTCTGCGCGAGCGAGAAGTCGAGCTCGGCCAGAATCACACCGACGGTGTCGAACCCCGTGGCGCCGTCGCTCGCGCCCGCGTTCACCGCCGTGCGCACGAACGTCGATGCCGCGAATACCAAGACCACCGAGAAAGCCATCTGCGTCATGACCATGGTGTGGCGCGCGGAGAAGAAGCGCGTCCAGCGTCCAGCGGCGGCAGGCGGCCCGGCGTGAGCCTTCAGGTCCTGAACCAGATCGAGGCGGGTCGAACGAAGCGCGGGCCCCAGACCGAACGTCACCGTCGCGATCAGGCAGAACACGAACGTGGCGCCGATCACGCGCAGGTCCGGGGCGAGCCGCACGATGAGGCCGAAGCCCTCCTCGTTCAGGAACGCGGTGAACAGGTCTTTCATGGCGGCGCTCGCGCCCACGCTGAGCAAGAGACCGATCGCGCCGCCGCACAACGAGAGCACGAGCGACTCCATCAGGAGCTGATTCACGATCTGGCGGCGGGAGGCTCCGAGGGCCAGCCGGAGAGCCATCTCCGGGGCGCGGACCGACGAACGGGCGAGGAGCATGTTCGCGAGGTTGAGGCAGGCGATCAGCAGCACGACGCCGGACATGCCCAGGAGAAAGAGGCCCAGCGTCCGAAGCGCGCGCGGACTCGCGGGTTGCGGACTGATACTGAACGGCTTTGCGACCGTCAGTTCGCGCGCGCCAGCCGAGTCGGAGGGCTGAGCTTCGGCGAGTCGGGCCGCCACGGCCGGAAGCCGCGGTGTCGCCGAGTCGACGGTCAGTCCGGGCTTGAGGCGACCCATGAGGTTCAAGGTGTAGTTCGATGGATCGTCGAGGGTCGGTGATCGTGGCCTCCGCGCGAAGGCGTCGGCGACCTCGCCGAACAGGCCGAGCGGAAGCCACAGCTCCGGGGCGACCAGGGCGCTGACACCGCTGAACGCCTCGGGAGAGACGCCAATAATCGTGTGAGCCCGGCTGTTGACCAGGATCGTGCTGCCGACGAAGGTGGGCGCCCCGCCGCTTCTCATCCAGAGCTCATGACTCGCGATCACCACGCGCTCGCCGGCGCCCGGCCGCGACTCGTCGGCCGAGAAGAAACGCCCGGCCGCCGGCTTCGCGCCCATCAGCTCGAAGTAGTTCTCGGAAACCATGAAGGCTGAGGCGCGGCGGAACGACTCGGCGCGGCCGAGGCTCACCATGTTGAAGTTGATCGCCGCGACGTCAATGAACGGGTCGTTCGTGCCTCGGGCCGCCTGAAACTCGGCGAACGAGAACTGCCGGAACGTCTTCTGGGCGTCCCTCGAACTCGAAAAGATGGAGACCACCTCTTCGGGGCGGACCGAGCCGGGCGCCTTGAGGATGGCCTCGTTGATAAGGGAGAAGATCGCGGAGTTCATGCCGATGGCGATCGCGAGGGTGAAGACCGCGATTGCCGTGAAGCCGGGTTCCTTGGCGAATCGGCGGAGGGCGAGCCTCAGATGGGTGGCCATGCTCCGTTAACGCTATCCGCTCTCCGATAGTTCCGCGCGACCGATGGTGAGCCGCGCGGGCTAACCTCGCAGGTTCTCTCCCGAACTCGCGATGCGCGTTTCGATCGCCGCCTGAATTTCTGGCGAAATCTGCGCCAGAGGCAGCACGACGAACTGATTGGCATCCTTCGGCCACCGCATCACGAGCAGCGATTCTTTCTGCCGCACGACGGTCGTGAACGTGGTCCAGGGAAGTTGCGCCGCGCCGAGCGGCGACTTCTCACTGAAGGTGTTGTCGTCCATCCGGTAGTGAAATGGGGAGTCGCCCACTCTGGCCGCCGCCTCACGCACGTGCCGCAGCAGGACATCGCGGAAATGAGTCAGATACCCGGCGTAGAGACTCGAAGCAGTTGCCGCTACGACAAGGGGCCACCAGGCATGGCCGATCAAGAGCATGCCCAGAAACGAGCCGACCGCCACGTTGAAGCCTAGGAAGTACGCCGGGCGGTGATTACGGCGCCACCACTCCTCGTACGTCCGCACGAGGTCGGCCTCGCGATGCCGGACCTCGAATTCGATGACCGGCTCGGACACTGATGTTGTCTCGGGCTCGTTGGCGGGCGCTGACGGCACGGAACGGAATCTAGCGCGAATCTATGGTTCCACGCCGCCAGCCGACGCCCCGCGTCGCCGACCCCTCAAGAGACGAAGCCGGCGCGCCTTGCCGCGCGCCGGTTCGAACGTTCACCGCCCGAGGTTATCGACGGCGGTTGCGATACTCGTCGCTCTTCCGCAACTCACGCTCGACATCGGCCTGCGTCCACTGCTCGCGCAGAACCTTCTCTACGTAGCCTCGGCTTCCCGGATCCGGTTCACGGTTGAGAACCGCCCGATACGCCGCCGCCACGATCTGCCCGGCTTTCTGCTGGGTCATCTGATTCCTCGTACGGTATTCGGGACTGGTGCGCAGGGCCTCACGGACCTGGGCCTCGGTCCATCTCTCGCTTAACATCCGATCGCGATAGAGATTGAGGCCGGCGGTATCCGGATCCCGGTCGAGGATCTCCCTGTACGCGGCGCGGATGATCCGGTCGGCTTCGGCGCTTGTGAGTCGACGATCGTTCCGGTCATCGCGACGCTCCGCACGGTCGTCGCGACGGTCACTGCGGCGATCGATACGATCGTCCCGCCGGTCGTCCCGGTCGTTACGGTCGTCCCGACGCCATTCGCGCGTTTCGATCCGGCCCACGCCGTTGCCGCGCTCGTAGTTGCGACGGCGGCCCCAGTCACGGTCGACGCTGATCGACGAGACCCGGTCGTTCCAACCCTCCGATCGGAGGTTGCGAACGTCTCCCTCCAGCCGGCTCCAGCGTCCACGGTAGCGCGCATCCTGAAAGATCGTAACCTCGACGTTTCCGAACGTGCGGATTGACGAAATCTCGTTGTCCATCCCGCGCGACAGAA
>JAGNNV010000457.1 GCA_017990495.1 Vicinamibacteria bacterium | reverse complement strand
CGCCCGATGGCAAGTCGCTGGCCACGGTGGCGCCGCCGCTCGCCGGTCATGCCGTCCGCATGCTCGAGGCGGGTGGCCGCGGGCATTTGATCCGCATCGTGCTGAACGGCATGTCCGGTCCCATCGACGTCGCGGGTCGACGCTACGACGCGATCATGACCCCGCTGCGCTACTTGAAAGACGAGCAGGTGGCCGATGTGCTGAACCACGTACTCACGTCCTGGGGCAATGACCGCTTGCTTCCCAGCGACTTCAAACCCATCACACCCGAAGAGGTCCGCGCCCAGCGCGAACCCGTCTTGTCCCCGAAGAAGATGGCGGACGAGCGCAGGAGTCTCCCGAAATGAATGTTCACGCCGGACGTCTGGCCTTCATGGCTCTCTGCCTCGCCCTCGTCTCTTCAGGATGTGGACCGTCGGATGGCGCGAAGCGCTACCCGCTCAAAGGCAAGATCCAGAGCCTCGACATTCTCGACCGTGAACTGGTGATCGCCCACGAAGACATCCCCGACTTCATGCCCGCCATGACCATGCCTTTTCGGATGCCGGAGGCGACCGGCTTTCTGGCCCGCTTTCAGGGCATGCGACTCGAGCGCCTGCGTCGTGGCGATGTGATCACCGCCACGCTGGTGGTGAAAGACAGCGAGAGTTGGATCGAGAAGGTGAACGTGGTTCGCTACGAACCTCCTCCCGGGATGAGCGTGCCCGCGGCCAAGGAAGCGAAGATCGGCGAGAGCGTGGTCGACGTCCTCCTCGAAGACCAGGACGGCAAACCTCTGCGCCTCTCCGACTACCGGGGCAAGCCGCTCGCTCTCACCTTCATCTACACCCGCTGCCCGATCCCCGAGTTCTGTCCGCGCATCATGAAGAACTTCCAGGAACTCGAGAAGCGGATCGAGGCGGATCCCGACCTGCGCGGCCCGGCCCGGCTGTTGAGCGTCAGCTTCGATGTGGAGTTCGACCGGCCCGAGGTCCTGAACGCCTTCGGGTCAGCCTTCGTCACCGATCGCGGTCAGGGTCCCTTCGCCAGATGGAAACTTGCGACCGGCACCAGCGAGTCGGTGGGCCGGCTGGGTCAGTTCTTCGGCCTTGTCTTCTTCCAGGAAGGCGGCGAGTTCGCTCATTCCCTGGTCACCGTGGTCATTGGCCCGGACGGGAAACTGGTGAAGGAGTTCTCGGGGAACGACTGGGTTCTCGATGATGCGCATGCCGCGCTGCGCGAAGCGATCGGCGCGAAGCCGCCGTCGCCATAGGCGCCAGGAGGAGGCTCAATGCCTTCCTTGTACTTTCGTCAGGGCCTGACGAAATTGCCAGCATACGAAGGCTCTCCCTGAGACTACTCGGTCCGCAGGGCCACCAGAGGATCGACGCGGGTGGCCCGAACGGCTGGCCCCAGGCAGGCGAGCAGCGCCGCGATGACGAAGGTGAGCAACACGGAGGCGATGGCCGAAGGGTCCGTCACCTGTGTGTCGAAGAGGTATGCGGACAAGGAACGAGTGAAGGCGTAAGACGTGGCGAGGCCAAGGAGCAGGCCGATCACCACCAGGCTCAGGCCCTGCCGCACCACCATGCCGAGCACTCGGTGGCGCGGCGCCCCCAGGGCCATGCGCAACCCGAACTCCTGAGTGCGTTCCGAAACGGAGGTGCCGAGTACCCCTCCAAGCCCGGCCATGCTGACGAGAAGGGCGAGCCCGGCGAAGATGGCCAGCAGGATCGCGGTGAGGCGCGGTGTGGCGAGGTAATCCTCGCGGATCTCACCGAGCGTCCGGATGTTCTTGATCGGCAGGTCGGGGTCGAGCGCGCGCACCGCGTTTCGGATGAGCCCGGCCGCGGCTCCCGGATTGCCCGAGGTGCGCACGAGGATGCGTCCCGCCAGACCCTGGCTCTGGCGCAGCGGCGTGTAGACCTGAGCGACTGAATCGCGATCGAGGCCGAATTGTTTGACGTCGGCGACGACACCCACCACGGCGGCCCAGGTCTGGCCGTTGTTGGTCGAGATGCGCGAGCCCACCGGGTCTTGTCCCTCGAAGTGGCGCACCATCGACTGGTTGATCACGATCACCGGTGTCGATTCAGCACTGTCGGTCTCCGCGAAGGCGCGACCTTGGAGCAGCGGGATGCCAAGGGTGGCGAAATAGTCGGGGCTCACCACCCGGCCATCAGTGGTCGGCCGCTGGTCTGCGTTCTCCACCGTCCGGCCTTCGATCTGAAAGGGAACGGCTCCCGGCTGAAGCGCGCTCAAGGGCACCGCGTTCGTGATGGCGGCAGAGACCACGCTGGCCGATCCTTGAAGGCGCTCGAGGAGCGGAAGATAGAGGCGCAGCTGCGCGTTCGCGTCCGGATAGCGGGTGAAGTTGGTGAAGATCTCGGCGGACATCACCTGATCGGCGCGGTACCCAGGCTCCACCTGCTGCAGGCGATGGAAACTTGCGAGCAGCAGGCCCGCTCCGAAAAGCAGCACCACGGAGACCGCGACCTGAGCCACGATGAGGCCGCGGCTCAGGCGTCTCCGACCGCCCGCCTCGCTCGCGCCCTTTCCGCCCTGCTTCATGGCCGTGGCGAGATCCGCCTTCGAAGCCAGCGCGGGGAGGATGCCGAAAGCAAGACCGGTGACGATGGAGGCTGCCATGGTGAAGGCCAGGACTCCGAAGTCGATGCTGATTTCGGTGGTGCGCGAAGTG
>JAGNNV010000456.1 GCA_017990495.1 Vicinamibacteria bacterium | reverse complement strand
CGCGCGAATCATTACCTCTTCGACATGAACCGTGACTGGTTCGCCCTCTCCCAGCCCGAGACCATCGGCCGCATCGACGTGCACCAGCAGTATTTCCCCCAGGTGGCGGTCGACCTGCACGAGATGGGGGGCAACAGCACCTACTACTTCGCCCCGCCCGCCGATCCCATCAACCCCTTCGTGCCCAAGGATCAGCGCGACTGGTTCGACACCTTCGGCAAACACAACGCCGCCCGGTTCGATGAGAAGGGCTTCGGCTACTTCATCCGCGAAAACTTCGACTCCTTCTATCCGGGCTACGGCGAGAGCTGGCCCATCTTCAACGGCGCGGTGGGCATGACCTACGAACAAGCCTCGTCCCGCGCCCTCGCCTGGAAGCGCGATGACGGTCTGCTCCTCACCTACAAGGACGGCGTCCTCCATCACTTCACCGCGGCTATCCAGACCGCGCGGACCGCGGCCGAGAATCGCGAGAAGCTGCTGCGCTACTACGCGGGTTACCGCCAGTCGGCCATCGACGAAGGCAAGAAGGGGACTCAGGAGTACGCCCTCGTTCCCGGCGTCGATCCGTCCCGCGCCGAGCGTCTGGCCCGTCTGCTCGTCCGCCAGGGCATCGAAGTGCGGCAGACCACGGAAGCGGCCAAGGTGGGGACGCGCACCCTTCCCGCCGGCGCGTATCTCGTTTCAGCGGCCCAGCCGACCGGCCGCCTCATCCGCAACCTGCTCGAGACGAACATCGATCAGGACGAGGCCTTCGTGAAGGAGCAGGACCGCCGTCGCAAGAAGCGTCAGGGTGACCAGATCTACGACGTCACCGCCTGGAGCCTGCCCCTTGCCTTCGATGTCGAGTGCGTCTCGTCGACCCTGCCGCTGAGTGTGAAGTCGCAGCCCCTCGCCGCCTCGATCACCACCGCCGCGCGCACTGCGCTGGCCCCCGCGAAGGTGGCCTACATGCTGCCCTGGGGTTTTGGCGCCGCGGCCGCGGTGACCGAAGCGCTTCAGGCCGGTTTGCGCGTGCGCGTGGCCGGCGACGTGATCAAACTCAATGGGGCAACGTTCCCGACCGGCACCGCCATCTTCCGCACCTCGGAGAACGACGACCTTGCGAACCGCCTCGGCGCCATCGCCGCGAAACACGGTGTGACCCCGGTGGGCACCGATACCGCTTTCGTCGACGTGGGTGGCATTTCCCTGGGCAGCGGCGATGTCGCGCACATGAAGAGCCCGCGCGTTCTCCTCATGTGGGACGCGCCCACCTTCAGCCTCTCCGCCGGCTGGGCCCGCTTTACCCTCGAGCAGCGCATCGGCGCCCGCACCACCGCGGTGCGCGTGAGTTCCTTCCGCCGCGCCAACCTCGCGGACTTCGATGTGGTGGTGATGCCCGCGGGCGACTACTCGTCGCTCGGTGAGGACGGAGTGAAGCGGCTCAAGGACTTCGCTCGCGCCGGCGGCACCGTGATCACCCTGGGCGAGGCCTCGCGCTGGGCCGCGAAAGAGAAGGTGGCCCTCATCGACACCCGCACCGAGAACCGCGACGGGTCGCCGGAGAAAGAGCCCGCGCCGGGTGATGCGGACAAGGACAAGAAGAAGGTCGAACCGGGCAAGCCCTTCGACTACGAGAAGGCGGTGCAACCCGACCGCGAGGCTCCCGAGAGCACACCGGGCGCCTACCTCCGCATGAACCTCGACCCCGACCATTGGATGGCCGCGGGAACGGACTTCGAGATGGGAGTTCTGGTGGAGGGCCGCCGGATCTTCACTCCCATCGCCCTCGACAAGGGCACCAACGTGGGCGTTTATGCCACGAAGGACAAGCTGCGGATGTCCGGCCTCGTTTGGGACGAAGCGCAGACCGCCCTTGCGCAGAAAGCGTTCCTGATCCATCAGTCGTTCGGCGCGGGGCACGTCATCGCCTTCGCCGAGGAGCCGAACTACCGCGCGTACACCGAGGCCACCATGCTTCTCTTCGCGAACGCGGTGCTGCTGGGTCCGGCGTTCTGACATGTTCTTTGAGCTGAACGATCCCACCCTGCTCCGCACCCAGGCCTGCATCGGGGGACGCTGGGTGGGCGCCGACACCGGCGCGATCACCGTGATCAACAACGTGGCCACGGGGAAACAGATCGTGATGATTCCCCAGATGGGTGCGGCGGAGACGCGGCGCGCTATCGACGCGTCTCAGGCCGCGTTCCTGACCTGGCGGAAGAAGTCGGCGAAGGAGCGCTCGAACCTGTTGCGCCGCTGGTTCGACCTCATGATCGCGAACCAGGACGACCTCGCCCTGATCCTAAGCAGCGAGCAGGGCAAGCCGCTGCCCGAGGCCAAAGGCGAGATCCTCTATGGAGCGTCGTTCGTTGAGTGGTTCGCCGAGGAAGCGAAGCGTATCTACGGTGAGACCATTCCCGCCACCACCACCGACAAACGGATCCAGGTACGGCGCGAGCCCATCGGGGTGTGCGCCGCCATCACCCCCTGGAACTTCCCGAATGCCATGGTCACCCGCAAGGTGTCACCGGCCCTCGCCGCCGGCTGCACCGTGGTTCTGAAACCCGCGCCGCAGACACCTCTTTCCGCCCTGGCCCTCGCGGTTCTGGCCGAACGGGCCGGCATCCCCGCCGGCGTCTTCAACGTGGTCACCGGCGACGCGGTGGCCATCGGGGGCGAACTGACTTCGAACCCGAC
>JAGNNV010000125.1:2867-9855 GCA_017990495.1 Vicinamibacteria bacterium | reverse complement strand
GCCAGGATGCGGCTCGCGATTCCGCCCGGGGTGGGAGTGATGAGCGAGGCCAGGCTCAGGGCTTCAGCGGAAGGGAGTGGAAGTGCGGTGGTCATGGTCCGAGCATGACAGTACGTTGTGGAGAGGCGCATGACGGGCGTCATGGGCTAGACGGTCGCGCACGACTACAGTCGTGACGTGACCACGATCCTCCTTGCTCTTCTGGCCCTCGCGGCTCCGGCCCAGGGCCCGTCGGAGGTCAAGCCTCCTCCGCCACCCGTTCCTTATTCCCTCCCCTTCCAGCTTCGTCCCGTCGCCGTGGCGACGACGGTGCGCCTCGACACCTCGGCAGGGTTCTGGCGAAATGGGGAGCCGACCTCCGGACACACCGAGGTGATCGGCCTCATCGCCTCCCGTCGACTGTCGAGTCGGGTCGCCCTGCTCGGACGGCTTTCCTTCATCGACAACCATCCGCCGTCATTGAGCGGCGAACGGGCCGGCTCCGCGTTCTCCAACCCGCTGCTCGGGGCCACCTTCCTGCGGACGCGGGACGGCGGCCTTCGCCAGTCGCTCTTCGTCGCGGCCACGGCGCCCATCGGCAGCGGCGGCGGCCCATCCCCCTCGGCCGCCAAGACAGCGGCTTTGTCACGGGCCATCGCCACGCGCTCGGCCATGGACAATGCCATGTTCGCCACGAACTACTTCGCCCTGATCGGCGGCGCCGGCCTGGCGCGCGTCACCAAGGCGGCCACGGTGCAGGCGGAGGTCACGGTGTTACAGTTGTTTCGTGCACGCGGCCCCGAGACGCAGGACAGCAGACGGACCAACTTCACGGCCGGGCTCCATGTCGGCCGATCGTTCCGGCCCGCGTTCTCGGCGGGCGCCGAGCTTCGGTATCAGCGCTGGCTCACCGACGCAGCGCCAGTACGCGCCAACCGTCAGGCGCGTGAGACCGTGACCTTCGCGTTCGGACCCAGGTTCCATTTCAAGCTCGGCAAAGGCAAGTGGGTCCGCCCCGGCCTCTCCCTCACCCTCCCTCTCGATGAGCCCCTCTCCGGGCAACGCTACCGGATCATCCAGGTCGACGTGCCGGTTTCCTTCTGATGCGCGTCCCCCTGAAACTCATCATCGCGGCGTCCGCGCTGTTCGGCGCAGCCGCGGGCCTCGGCGCCTTCACCTTCGTTTACGCGAAGGGAAACTCGTACCTCACCAACGACCCCGCGGCCTGCGCCAATTGTCACGTGATGACCGGACAGTACGAGGGCTGGATGAAGGGCTCGCACCGCGCCGTCGCCACGTGTAACGACTGCCACACCCCGCCCAACTTCATCGGCAAGTACATGACCAAGGCCCGGAACGGCTTCTGGCATTCGTACTACTTCACCACCCAGACGTTCCATGAGCCCATCCGCATCGGGGCCAGCAGTCTCGCCATCACCGAGTCCACCTGCCGCGACTGCCATCGCGACATGGTGGAAGCGATCGCCTCCCACCCCGGCCCGGGGGGCGAGGCCTCCTGCGTGCGCTGCCATCCTTCCGTCGGTCACCGCGAATTCGGAGCCAAGGGCTCGGTCGCGGGAAGCTCCGGCCACTGAACCAAACGCTTTAGGAAAACACCATGACCACCAAACCCCTGAGCGCCACCCGCGTCGCCCTCCTCGCTGCGTTGGCGGGCGGCGCCGCCACCATCTTCGTCACCTTCCTCCTCATCAACATCTTCGAGCGCAAGCAGGAAGCGAGGAACCCCTTCTTCCGCGTGGTCGAGCTGACCGACGAGACCGAGGACCCGGCGATCTGGGGCAAGAACTTCCCCCTTCAGTACGACGCCTACCTGCGCACCGTCGACCAGAAGCGCACCCGCTTCGGCGGCAGCGAAGCCCTTCCCCACACCCCCACCGACGCGGATCCGCGTGGGCAGGTGGCGCAGTCGCGTCTTGAAGAAGACCCGCGCCTCAAGACCATCTGGGCCGGATACGCCTTCTCCGTCGACTTCCGCAAGAAGCGCGGCCACGCCTACATGCTCGAGGACCAGACCTTCACTCAGCGCGTCCAGCAGTTCAAGCAGCCCGGCACCTGTCTCCACTGCCACGGTTCCGTGTACGTGCCCTACAAGAAGGCGGGGGGAGGCGATTTGATGAAGGGCTTCGAGATCGTGAATCAGATGCCCTACACCGAGGCGCGGAAACTCGCGACTCATCCCGTCTCGTGTATCGACTGCCACGACTCCCAGACCATGCAGCTTCGCATCACCCGCCCCGGATTCCTCGAAGGCATCAAGGCCCTCAAGGCCTCGCAGGGGGTGAAGGACTACGACGTCAACACCATGGCCACCCGCCAGGAAATGCGCTCGTTCGTGTGCGGCCAGTGCCACGTTGAGTATTACTTCAAGGGCAAGGAGAAGCGCCTCACCTACCCTTGGCACAAGGGCCTCAAGGTCGAGAACATCTACGAGTACTACGAGGAAGTGGGCTTCACCGACTGGACCCACGCGAAGTCCGGAGCGCCGAACCTCAAGGCCCAGCATCCGGAGTTCGAGATGTGGAACCAGGGCGTGCACGCGCGCTCGGGCGTGGCCTGCGCCGACTGTCATATGCCCTACACCCGCGTGGGGGCCATGAAAATCTCCGACCACCACGTGCGCTCGCCCCTGCTCAACATCAACAATTCGTGCCAGACCTGCCACCGTTTCTCCGAGGAGGAGATCCTGGCCCGGGCCGAGAACATCCAGGCGAAGACGGTGGCGCTGCGCAACGTGGCCATGGACGCGGTGGTGGCGCTCATCGAGGACATCGAGACCCAGAAGAAGGCGGGAGCGACCGACGCGGCTTTGAAGGTGGCATGGGGACACCAGCGGCGCGCCCAGTTCTACGTGGACTTCGTCGAGTCCGAGAACTCGAACGGTTTTCACGCGCCGCAGGAGGCGACACGCATCCTCGGCGAAGCCATCGATTACGCCCGTAAGGGCCAGCTCGCCCTGCGTCCGCTGCCCGCGGTGGTGGTGGCGCGAAAGTAGTCCGGGCCGCTCTTCAGCCGAGGGTCGGCTGAATCGGGCCGATCACTCGGTCAGGCTGTCGCGGCCCTCGGTGCGGGTGAGGCAGGCACGCACGCGCGCGGCCAGCTGAGGCAGCGAAAACGGCTTGGTCAGATAGTCGGTGGCCCCGGACTCGAAGCCCGCGCGGGTATTGCCTTCGCCGTCCATGGCGGTGAGGACGACCACGGGGACGTTGGCGGTGGCCGGGCGCGCGCGGAGAATCTTCAGCACCTCGAGCCCGCCCTGGTCGGGCAACACCAGGTCGAGAAGGATGAGGTCGGGCTTCCATGAACCCGCAAGGTAGAGGCCCTCTTCACCGGTCGAGGCCTCGGCCAGGGTGTGGCCGCTCTGGGTGAGCACCTGACGAACGAGGGCGCGCATTTCGACATCGTCGTCGACCACGAGGATGCGGGCCGCGATCGGAGTTTCGGGCACGGGGGTGGCGAGCGGCGAACGGCTGGGATTTTGTCCGGCCCCGTGCAGCGCCACGGTGAGTTCGAGTCCCTCGAACGCGCACTGCACTTCAAGGCCGGGCGCGTGCTTCCCGGCGAAGGCCCGCGCGTTCGATTCGATCGCGGCCACAGCGGTGTCGTCGTGGGTGGGGTCGTGATGAGTCAGAACGAGTTTCCTCACCCCTGAAGCGCCGGCGAGGCCCACGGCATATTCGTAGGTGCTGTGACCCCAGTTCTTGTGCGAAGGGTATTCCTCGGGCGTGTACTGGGCGTCGTGGATCACGAGGCTCGCCCCGGCCATGAAACGCGCATGGTGCCGGTCGCCCTGGTGCACGATGGACTTGCCCGGACCCTCGGCCGGGGTATCACGCCAGGCGATCTCGGAGAACGGCTCGTGGTCGCACAGGTAGGCGACCGAAGCGCCATCGGCCTCGATGCGATAACCGATGGTCATGGTGGGGTGGTTGAGATACTGCGCCACCACCCGAGCCCCACCGATCTCGTGCACTCCTTCGCCCACTTCGCGGAACGTCATGGCCGCGGGGAGCTGCCCCAGTTCAAGCGGGAAGTACGTGAACTCCATCTGGCCGGCCAGGACATCGCGCAAAGAACGCCCGCTGCCTTCGGGGCCGCAAACCGTGATCTGGTTGCCCCGGTCAAACAGCGGCGCGAAGAAAGGAAAGCCCTGGATGTGATCCCAGTGCGTGTGGCCGAGGAGGATGGTGATGGTGGTGGGCCGGGGCTGACGTTCCATGAGTGCGGCGCCCAGGGCCCGGGCCCCTGTGCCGCAGTCGAGCAGAAACAGATGACCCTCGTCTGTGTTCACTTCCACGCAGGAGGTGTTGCCGCCGAACCGGACCGTGGATGGACCGGGTGTGGCAATCGAGCCTCGGGTTCCCCAGAATCTGACGCGCATGAAGATCGGTACTCTACGTGGAGATGGTCCGCAAATGCATCTCCCTGGCTTGACGATTGATCAGGGCGTCTTCGGCCCCCCCGTCACGCCGATCAGTCGGTCTTCAAGGCCAGCCAGGGCTTGACCCGAGCGGCCCGATGGGCGGGGACGAGGTTCGCCAGGGCGGCCACCGCAAAAAGGAGGCCGGTGGCCCCAAACCACGCGACGGGGTCCGCGGGACTAATGCCGTAGAGCGCGCCGGAGATCGCAAAGCCCGCCATCACCGCGAAGATGGCTCCGACCACCATGCCGCTGCCCGCGACGCGCAGGCCCTGCTTCATGATCAAAGCCGAGACATCCCCCGGCTGGGCGCCCAGGGCCATGCGCACCCCGATTTCCCGGGTGCGCCGCGAGACCGAGTAGCCAATGACCCCGTAAAGGCCGATGGCCGCAAGCATCATGGCCACCATGCCCACGGCGCTGACCGCCCACGCCCCGGCCTTCGCCGGGAAGAGTGTCGCCCCCACCTGATTGTGCATCGTCTGGTTCTGCAGGAAGACGAGGTTCGGCTCCATGGCCAGTAGCTCCTTCCGAATGCTGGCCAGAAGCAGGCCCGCATCGGCGCTGGTCCGGGCCAGAACCTCGTAGCCGTTCTGCGGCCGCTGAGTCACCGCGAAGTGGATGTAGGGCGTCTCCTTCTCACCCACGGTGTTCACGCGATAGTTCGCGGTGACGCCCACGACCTCGAACTCGGGGCCATCCACCGTGCGCGTGCGGAACCGTTTGCCGATGGCATCCTGCTCCGGCCAGTATTTGCGTGCGAAGGCCTCGTTGACCACCACCACACCGGGCGACTGGGGCGTGTCCGCGGCGGTGAATCCGCGCCCGCGAAGGATGGGAACGCGCAGCGTCTCGAAGTACTCGGGAGTCACGCGCGTGACGTCGGTGGAAATGCCGCGATCGTCCGGCAGCGCCCGCTCCGGGAAGAAGATGGAGTTGCGGTTGTAGTTGATCGACAGCGGCGAGCGCTCGGTGAGGGCCACGGATTCCACCCCGGGGATGGCGCGCACACGCGGCAGCGCCTGTTCCCAGAACGTCTTGCCGCGTTCGGCGGAGTAGCCGATCATGTCGAGTTCGGCCGAAAGCACGGCGACGCCCTCGGTGTGGAAACCGATATTCGTCTTCTGCGCGCTCAGCAGACTGCGCGACAGCAAGGCGGCCACGACCAGCAGCACCGTGGTCACCGCCATCTGCGAAGCGACGAGAGAGTCGCGCAGTGTGAATCGCTTGCGGCTCGCCGCCACCACGGCCACATCGCCCTTGAGTTCGCCCACCAGATCGAGCTTGGTGGCTTTCAAGGCCGGAGCGAGACCGGCGAAAATCCCGGCGAGCAGGGTGACGAACATCGAAAAGGCGAGCACGCGTACGTCCATCTGCAGGCCGACGGAGAGCGGGATGGGGATGGGCAGGGTCATGGCCATGGCCCCGCGGAGGAGAAGCCAGGCAAGCGTCAGGCCGGCCAAAGATCCGAGCAGGGCCATCACTGTGCTCTCCGTCACGAGTTGACGCACGATCCGCCATCGGTTCGCCCCGATGGCGAGACGGATGCCGATCTCCTTCTGCCGTCCGGAAGCGCGGGCGAGGAGCATGCTGGCGACGTTGGCGCAGGCAATGAGCAGCACGAGGCCCACCACCACCATGAGGCCGCTGGCGATGGGCATGAGGGCGCGATCGGCGTCGGGGTGAATGTGGACGTCGCTCGTGCGCATCACCGAGACCTTGCGGTTCTTGTTGGTTTGCGGATAGGTGGTCTCGAGCTGCTGGGAAAGCAGCGCCATGTTCGCGGCGGCCTGCTCGACGGTGGCCTCGGGCTTGAGACGGCCCTTCACGAAGAGCCAGCGCTGTCCGCGCCGGTCGAGGCGCGAGGTGCCGGTCGGAGAGGGAACCACGTCCTGTATGCCGCCCGGCTCCACATCATTGATATGGGCCACCGCCGTCCACAACTCCGGGGAAAGCATGGGCAGCATCCCCGTGAATCCCTCGGGCGCCACACCCACCACGGTGTAGGGCTCGCCATGAATGCGGAGGGTCTGGCCCAGGGCGGAGGGGCTGGCGCCAAAGTCCCGGGTCCAGGCGCGGTGCGAGAGCACCACCACCCGGCCGGCGCCCGGTACATCGTCTTCGGGCAGCAGAGTGCGGCCGAGCAGAGGCTTGACACCGAGGACCTGGAAATAGCTGCCGGTCACCACCTCGCCCATCAGGAGGCGAGACCGATCGCCCATGCTCAGCGCGGCGATGGACGGGCTGTAGGCCATCATGTCGCTGAACACCGCGTTCTGGGCCTTCCAGTCGAGGAAGTCGGGATAGCCGCTCGTGGCGTAGGTGTCGCCGTCACTGCTTCCGGTGTAGATGTCCACCAGCCGGTCGGGCCGCTCCACCGGGAGAGGCCTGAAGAGCAGCGCGTCGACGAGGGTGAAGAGGGCAGTATTGAAACCGATGCCTATGGCGAAGGAGGCCACCGCCAGCAGAGTGAAGGCCGGACTCTTGCGGAGCCAGCGAAAGGCGTAACGGATATCGGCCAGAAGCGTTTCGAACATGGAGGATCCTTCCCTTACCGGTGGTTACGCCCCC
>JAGNNV010000125.1:0-2767 GCA_017990495.1 Vicinamibacteria bacterium | reverse complement strand
TTGCCGACCCCCAATTCCTTCGCGAGGAACACGGCGCGGTCGACGGCGATTTCGGGCAGGTTCATGTCGTGCCCGGTGTCATACCGCTTCAGGTTCTTCGTCGCCGCGGCATTCGCGACCATGCCGCCTTCCACCCGGGAGACGTAAACGTCCTTTGTCCCGAACTGTAGGAACGTGGACGCGTTCTTCACCTGGCGCAGGTAGTCGGTCAATTCGAGCATCGCGTTCTGGCGAAGGTACTCGGCGCGCGATTTCGGCTGCGGGCCGAGGAAAGCCCAATCGTTGAGGCTCGGCACCACCGCGACATAGACGTAGGCCTTCGCCCGCTGATCGACGCCCGCCATCATCATCGAGTACATGCCGCCGTAGTCGTGCCCGACCAGTCCAACCCGCGCCTTGTCGACGTTCGGCTGAGCCAGAAGCAAGTCCATCCCGCGGCGCAGGGCGATGACCTGCCGGATCGAGTTCGCGTAATCCTCCTCGGGCACGCGTTTGCCGAACCATTCGGGATTCACCGCGGTCGACCACATGGTGTCGACGAGGACGGACACCACACCCTGCGCGGCGAGCTTCACCGCCTCGTTCAGGAACTGAGTGCGGTTCGTGGTCTCGGGTTCGCCCAGCCAGTGAACCCACAAGACGGCGGCGAAGGGCCCCTTGCCCTCGGGCGTCACGATGTAGGCCGCCACATCCTTTCCCGCAAGAGCATTGAAGGTGACGTCGCGAATGGAAACGCCCTCGCGCTTCTCCACGCCCTTCTCGACGATCCCGAGAGGAATCGACGCGTCGTAGTTGAAGAGAGCGCGCTGAGCCGCGAAGTCATCTCCGCGGGCGAGAGCGCCGCTGGCGAGAAGAAGTGCGGCTGCGGCGAGGGCGGTGGTGGTGGTGGTTCGAATCGAGTGGCTCACGGTCGGTCGGTCTCCTTGAAGGGCGAGACACTACGCCTCGGCCGACCCGTCTGCCAAGCCCGGAATCAGGGCTTCGGCATGGCCTTTTCGGGCGTCGGTCCAACCATTTGTACGACACCTTTCTCGAGAGTGAGCTTCTCGAGATCGGCAAGTTCGGACGGAAGGAAGTGAGTGAAGTTCTCAAAGCCGGTGTCGGTCACGACACCGGTGTCTTCGTAACGGATGTAGAGACTCTCCTCGGGCACCCACATCTGAGGATCGACCGAGAACACGTGACCGGGCTTGAGCAGCGCCCTGTAACTGCCCACGTCGTGCACGGCCATGCCCACGGTGTGGGAGAACACGCCGCCGCTCGTCTCGACCATCCGCTTCGCCGCCTGTTCGTAGATGGGCTTCGAGAACTTCGTGCGCGCGAACACGGGCTCCATGGCCTTCTTCGCTTCGTCAAGCACCACCTGGGCGGAGACGCCGGGCCGGATCCGCGTCATCACCGCGTTCCTGTACTCCAAAACGAACTGCACCAACTCCCGCTGCCACGGCGCGTACTTCCCGTTCACCGGCCACATCCGTCCGATGTCGCTCACGTAGTAGCGATAGTCGGGCGAGTAGTCCATAAGGACGAGATCGCCGTCCTTGAGCGTGCTGCTGTTACGGTAGTAGTGCCCGTTGTTGATGTTGACGGTGCCGGACGCCGTGATCGAACGGTATCCCTCGAGCTTCGCGTCGTTCAGGAGGTAGATGTAACGAGACGCCGCGTCGAGCTGGTACTCGGTGACGCCAGGCTCCGTGCTGCGGATCGACTCCATCATTCCAAGCCCCGCGATCTGGCTGGCACGACGGATCAGGGCGACCTCGCGCGGGCTCTTGATCGCGCGCATGTCATCGAGGATGGGAGTCAAATCCTTGATTTCCGCGCGGGGCACGCGGGCCCGCAATAATTCCACGAAACGCTTCTGGCGCGAGGTCTGCCCGTCCCAGAAGTCGAGAGCGCGGGCGCTTTCCGCCGCCACCAGTTCCCCCCGGCTCTGCTCGCCGCCCTCCGCGGGGGCGAACTCGGCATAGATGGCAGCCGCGGAGCCGCGTGGCGCGTTCGCAGCGGGAAGGCCAAGCGGCCAGTTGTCGCGGGTCATGGCCGCGAGCGGCTGCACGTCGTCGACGCCGGTGAGCCGTTTCACAAGCTCAACATCGTCCGCGGATAGCACCCGGCCCTCGGATCGCTCGAGCCGCTCGTTGCGGGGCGGCAGAAAGAGCGTGGACGTGCGCGTGCGTCCGTCGAGACGCAGATAAGCGCCGGGGGTTTCGATTCCGCTCAGGTAGTAGAAGGTGTTGAACTGCCTCGGAAACTGAAAGCCGTCGGTGAGGGGCATGCCCTGGGCGACGGCCACGGCGTTCGCGCCGATCCGCTCATACACCGCCGCCCACCGCGCCTTGAACTCCTCGGGCGGGAAGTCGGTCTGGTAGTGCTGCGCCATCGCCGGCGACACGGAGAGAGCAAGAACGAGGAACGCGCGACGAAACATGGGTGATCTCCTATCTGATCGCTACAAGCGCTTCTTCCGTCCGCCAGTACCACGTGTTGTCGGCGAGGGCGGGAGAGGCGAGGGTTCGGGCGCCGTGGGCGTTGACGCGGAGCAGGTCGAACTTTCGGCCGGCTCTCACCACGAACGTCTCGCCCATGTCGTTGGTGAAGAACACGTTTCCGTTCACGGCCACAGGCGAGGCCGAGAAACTCTCCTTGAGCGCCGTCCCCATCCGCTCCTGATACACGAGCGTCCCGGTTTTCGCCTCGAAAACGGTGAGGATGCTCTGCATGTCGTTGATCAGATAAAGAAGATCGTCGACCACGATGCCCGAGGGCA
>JAGNNV010000455.1 GCA_017990495.1 Vicinamibacteria bacterium | reverse complement strand
GTTGTCGGGGGCCGGCCGGCCGGTGCTCGTTGGAACGATCTCCATCGAGAAGTCCGAGCATCTGGCTGCGATGCTCAAGCGCGAAGGCATCAAGCACGTCGTCCTCAACGCGAAATACCACGAGCGCGAAGCCGACATCGTCTCCCAGGCGGGCCGATTCGGCGCGGTGACCATCGCCACCAACATGGCCGGTCGCGGCACCGACATCATCCTCGGCGGCATTCCCGATGTGCGCGCACGCAACCTTCTCATCGAGAAGAACATCAATCCCGACACCGCAACCGCGGAGGAGAAGGCCGCGGCCACCGAGACCGCGCTCGCCGAAATGGCGGCGGACTTCAAGAAGGAACTCGCCCACCGCAAGTTCGACGCCAAGGCCAAGGAAGAGCTGGCCGAGCGCTACCTCGGGCTCGTGGCCGCGTTCCCCAACGACCACCCCTCCTTTCAAACCGTGGCTGCTCTGGCCGCCCACGACGATGCACTCAAGACCTACCTCGACGCGGCCGAAGCGCTCCCCCGCCCGAAACGCAACCAGATCGCCAAGTCGTTCTTCCCCCACTGGGATGTCGACAAGCCCATCAACTTCCTCGACGTGCATCCCCTGCGCGCCGAACTCACCACCGTCATCGGCAGCCAGCGAACCATGGCCGCCATTGTGAACCTGCTCGATACGAGCGAGCGCGAACGCGTGGTGGCGCTCGGCGGTCTGCACATCCTGGCCACCGAACGGCACGAAGCGCGCCGCATCGACCACCAGTTGCGTGGACGCGCGGGCCGCCAGGGCGACATCGGCTCCTCGCGGTTCTATCTCTCGCTGCAGGATGACCTGATGCGCATCTTCGGTTCCGATCGCATCAGCGGCCTCATGCTGAAGCTCGGAATGGAAGAGGACATGCCGGTCGAGCATCCCATGGTCTCGCGTTCGATCGAACGCGCGCAGCGCCAGGTGGAAGCCCAGAACTTCGCCGTTCGCAAACATCTGCTCGAGTACGACGACGTCATGAACAAGCAGCGCGTGGCCATCTACGGCACCCGCCGCATGATCCTCGAGGGCAAGGAGACGCGGCAATGGCTCCTCGACCTGTCCGAGGACGTGATCGATTCTTTCCTCGACAACGCGCTCGATCCCAAGGTCTCCACCGAGGGCGCCAACCCGGCCGGCCTCTCCATCATGCTGCGGGATACCTTCGGCCTGGAGGTGCCGGTCGAAGAGATCAACGGCACGCCCCAGGTCGAACTTGCGGCGTCGCTCAAGGCCCGGGCCAAGGCCGTGTACGAGGCCAAGGAGCGTCAGATCGGACCGGAGCTCATGCAGTTCCACCAGAAGGTCCTGCTCCTTCAGATCGTCGACGCGCAGTGGAAAGACCACCTCCTCTCCCTCGATCACCTCAAGGAAGGCATCGGGTTGCGCAGCTACGGCCAGCGTGATCCCCTCGTTGAGTACAAGAAAGAGTCGTACAACCTCTTCCAGGCCCTGATGGACCGCATCGAGGAAGAAGCGCTGCGCTGGGTGTTCCTCTACCAGCCCGTGATGCGTTCCGAGGAACCTCCGCCGGGCTTCACCAACCAGACGCCCGCAGGCCGACTCGATGGCGGCCCCGACGCTCGGGCAGAGGAAGCTCCTCCCGAACGCCGGCCCGATCCAGTCTCGACCTTCGGCAAGGCTCGCACCGCCCCCCGCAATCTCACCTTCACAAGTTCGACTGACGCTGCGCCCAAGCCCTTCGGGGGGGCCGCCTCACCCGAGTCGCAGGGAGGGAACGACGGCATCGTGAAGACCGTCCGACGCGAGGGCGTCAAGGTGGGACGCAACGACCCATGTCCGTGCGGATCGGGGAAAAAATACAAAAAGTGCCACGGCACAGAGTAGGAAACCAGGGAAACCGATGAATCGCCTCGAAACCCGCATCAGCGACGGCCTCACTTTCGACGACATCGTCCTCGTTCCCCAGTACTCGCAGTGCCTTCCCGCCGAGGTCGACGTGGTCACCCGCCTCACCCGCGGCATCGTCCTGAACATCCCCATTGTCTCGGCGGCCATGGATACGGTGACGGAGTCTCCACTCGCGATCGCCCTCGCCCAGGAAGGCGGGATCGGCTTCATCCACAAGAACCTGCCCATCGATGTGCAGGCGGCGGAAGTCGACAAGGTGAAGCGTTCCGAGGCCGGCATGATCGTCGACCCGGTCACGGTGTCTCCCGAGGCGCCGGTGTCTGACGCGCTCGCCCTGATGGCCAAGTTCCGCATCAGCGGCGTGCCCGTCACGGATCACGGTCGTCTCGTCGGCATTCTCACCAACCGCGACCTGCGCTTCGAGACCCGCACCACCTTGAAGGTGGCGGAGTTGATGACCCGCGATCCCCTCATCACCGTCCGCGTGGGCGCCACCCTCGACGAAGCCAAGGAACTCCTCCACAAGCACAAGGTGGAGAAGGTGCTGGTGGTCGACGAGCACCACAACCTGCGCGGCCTGATCACGGTGAAGGACATCCAGAAGCGCATCAAGTACCCGAACGCCTGCAAGGATTCCGCGGGCCGGCTCCGGGTGGGCGGAGCGGTGGGCATCGCCGCGGACACGCTCGACCGCGTGCGCGCCCTCGTCGACGCCAAGGTCGACGTGGTGGCCATCGACACCGCCCACGGGCACACGAAAGCGGTCATCGAGATGATCGGACGGGTGAAGAACG
>JAGNNV010000454.1 GCA_017990495.1 Vicinamibacteria bacterium | reverse complement strand
GAGTTCCCAGTTCCACGATGAGTGCAGCGCACCCTCGCGCCCCTTGTTCATCGAGAGCGAGCCCGTGGCCGGGTTCGAGCGCAGGAACTTGGTCTTCGGCCCCGCGACGTTCACCACCGGGTGCATGCCGATGGTCTTCACCACCACTCCGCCCCAGCCCGCGTCGAAAGCCCGCATGATGTTGCTCTCGGACTCCGTGGGCGGAGCCGAGGACAAGAGGAACGGATTCTCGAACTTGATTCCGGTGAAACTCACCGACAGATCGACGGTCATGGGGACCTCCTCACGGGTGAAGAACTCGAATAGTCAAACACTCAAACATTCAAACGACGATGGCGGCGTCCTCGCAAAGCTTCAGAGCGCGGTGAGCGGGCCGTACGTCTCGGGCCGGCGGTCGCGAAAGAACTGCCAGGTGGAGCGGACCTGATCGATCATGTCGAGGTTCAGGTCGGCCACCACCACCGCGTCACGGTCCCGCGAGGCCTGGGTGAGGATCTGTCCACGAGGATCGCAGAAGTAGCTCTGCCCGTAGAACTCGCCAATGTGCCAGGGCGCTTCCTGACCCACGCGGTTGATGGCGCCGATGAAGTACCCGTTCGCCACCGCGTGCGCCGGTTGTTCGAGCTTCCAGAGGTATTCGGAAAGTCCGGCCACCGTGGCCGAGGGATTGAACACGATCTCCGCGCCGCCGAGACCCAGCGCGCGCGCTCCCTCCGGGAAGTGCCGGTCGTAGCAGATGTAGACGCCGACCTTCGCGAACGCGGTTTCAAACACCGGATAGCCGAGGTTGCCCGGCTTGAAATAGAACTTCTCCCAGAAACCGGGTTTGGTATGCGGGATGTGGTTCTTGCGGTACTTGCCCAGATATTTGCCGTCGGCGTCGATGACGGCGGCGGTGTTGTAATACACCCCCGGCTGCTCCACCTCATAGATGGGGACGATCAGCACCATCTTGTGTTTCTTCGCGAGCTTCTGCATCAGCTTCACCGTGGGGCCGTCCGGGACCTTCTCGGTGAAGTGGTACCAGCGCGTCTCCTGCTCCGCGCAAAAATAGGGCCCGTAGAAGATCTCCTGGAGGCACAGGATCTGCGCCCGCTTCTCGGCCGCGGTGGCGATCAGCTTGACGTGCTTGTCGATCATCGCCTTCTTCACCTTCTCGAGGCCGTGTTCGGGCCCGAGAACATTCCGGGCCTGGATGAGTCCACAACGAACGATGCGCGGCATGGGCGATCTCCTTCGGTAGTCAGGACGGGTCTGAATGGAGTATGCCACCAAGCGGGCCGCGCGCGAGGCCCGAAACCGGCTGTGTTACGCTGATCGGGTTCGAGCCTTCGAGGCTCGCGAACCCGCTGGAGGGAAACGCCATGAACCACCACACCCCCAAGTCCAGGCGCCGGGCCGCGTTCGGGATCTCCTCGGCTCTTGCCGTGTCGCTTTTCGCGTCGGGCCCCGCAGGAGCGTCCGACCTCGCCGATGTGAAGGCTCGCGGCAAGCTCATCATGCTCACCTTCCCTGCGGTCGAAGACCCATTCGTGGCGGTCAACCTCGAGGCCATGCGCACCGCGGGCCTGAAGCTTGCCGACATGAAGGATCCCGAGCACTTCAGCGGCGTCGACGTCGATCTGGTGAAGGGCTTCGCACAGAGCCTCGGGGTCAAGCTGGAGATGCGCCCGCAGACGGGTGGCTACGGCGATCTCCTGCCCGCGCTTCAAAACGGGCAGGGCGACCTGGTGGCGAGCCGGCTCACCATCACCCCGAAGCGGATGGAGGCTGCGGACTTTTCGGCCCCCTACTTCAGCCAGTGGGCGGTGGCCGCGGTCCGGCCCGACAGCAGACTCTCCACCGTGGACGACCTCAAGGGCAAGACCGTCGCGGTCATGAAGGGTTCCAGCCACTTCGAGTTTCTTTCCGAGCTGAAGCTCAACCCGAAGATCCGCCTCACCGGCTTCAACATGGAGAGCTACACCGCGGTGCTCGAGAAGGAGACCGACTACGCCCTCATGGATTCCCGAGCGGAGGTGGGACAGCCCATCAGCGCCGCTTTCGGCGACCTCAAGGTCGGGGTTCGCGTCCGCCGGTCGGATCAGGGCGTGATGGTGC
Organism: Vicinamibacteria bacterium; assembly: GCA_017990495.1. Taxonomy (GTDB): domain Bacteria; phylum Acidobacteriota; class Vicinamibacteria; order Fen-336; family JAGNNV01; genus JAGNNV01. The sequence goes on along the minus strand of JAGNNV010000454.1, from coordinate 598 downwards.
GGAAGGGCAGCGATCTGAAGGCCGCGCTCGACGCCTACATCGAAGGGCTGCGCCAGTCGGGCGAACTCGACAAGATCCTGGCGAAGTACGGCCAGGGTTCGGCGGCGCAGCGGTAGGCGGCGTTATGAATGTGGCCAATCTCCGCGCTCGGTGCCGGTCCGCCACAGTCCTCGTCGCCTGCGTGGCGGGGTTGCTGGGGTTTGGCAGCGCGGCCGCCGCGGGCGACATCGCCGACATCAAGGCCCGGGGCAAGCTCATCATGTTGAGCTTCCCGTTGGTCGAAGGCGCCTTTGTCACCGTCGACGTCGAGGCGATGCGCACCCTGGGCCGCAAGCTCACGGAGATGAACGATCCCGAGCACTTCCGCGGCATCGACGTCGAGCTCATGAAGGGCTTCGCTCAAAGCCTGGGCGTCAAGCTCGAGATCAAGCCTGAGCCCGGAGGCTACGAGGCTCTGCTTCCCGCCCTCGACCGCCGCGATGGCGACCTCGTGTCCAGTTCCCTGACCATCACCCCGAAGCGCCTGGCCGTGGCCGATTTCTCCACCCCGTACTTCCTGCAGTGGGTGGTGGCCGCGGTCCGACCCGACAGCAAGATC
>JAGNNV010000453.1 GCA_017990495.1 Vicinamibacteria bacterium | reverse complement strand
GAGGCGCCAAGCGCGACCGACACCATGTTCTGCTCGGCGATGTAGGCGTCGGCGAACTGGTTGGGGCGGATCTTCTTGAGCCGCTCGGAGAAGGTGGAGTTCTTGGTGTCGCCGTCGATGCCCATGATGGCCGCGCACTGCGCGCCGATCTGCTCGAGCGCGCTGCCGTAGGCCTCGCGTGTGGCCACGAGGTCGGTTGATTTGTACGCGGGAGCCACCGCGAAGGGCGCAGCTTCGGGCCGGGATTTTCCGTAACGACGGGAAGGCACGGTCACGTCGCCGAGATCCACTTCGCCCACGGCGGCGAGAGCGGCTTCGAGTTCTTCACCCTTCTTGACCGGCTTGCCATGCCAGCCGTCCTTGTTCTCCATGAGGGGCACGCCCTTGCCTTTGAGCGTGCGAGCCAGGATCACGCTGGGCTTCGTGGCGTTGCGGATCTGGGCGAAGGCGGCCTGAAGTGCGGCGACGTCATGGCCGTCGCATTCCACGGTCTGCCAGCCAAAAGCCTCGAAACGTCGGGCGTAGGTTCCAGTGTCGTGGCGGAACATGGTGGGGCCGGACTGCCCGAAGGCGTTGACGTCGACGATGGCCACCAGATTGGTGAGGCCCTCCTGCGCGGCGAAGGCCGCGGCCTCGAACACCGAACCCTCCGCCACTTCCCCGTCGCCCATGAGAGTGAAGACGCGGCCGGGATGTCCGTCCTTCTGGCGCGCCCAGGCCATGCCGCAGGCCGAGCCCAGACCCTGGCCCAGGGAACCCGTGGCCACGCGAACCCAGGGGTTGCGGGGCGTGGGATGCCCTTCAAGGGTGCTGGTGAACTTGCGCAGATTGGTGAGTTCTTCGTGGATTCCGCCCGCGTGTTTGAGCGCGGACCAGAGGATGGGCGCGGCGTGGCCCTTCGACAGCACGAAGACGTCGACGTCGTACGCCTTCGGATCCGTTGGATCGAAGCGCATCTCCTCGAAGAAGAGCACCGACATGATCTCCGCGCAGGAGAGGCAGGTCGAGGGATGCCCCGACCCCGCCTCGGTGGTGGAGATAAGACTGTCGCGCCGCATCTGCTGGGCGATCCTTGCGAGGCTGCGGGTGTCGGACATGGGACTCCTGTTTGGGCGGAAGGATCGAATGGGACGCGGGGATGTGGAGGTTAGTCGGTCGCCCAAGGACGGTTCAAGAAGGCCGGTAAACTCCCCCCCTCCATGATCCCCCGCTACTCCCGGCCGGAGATGTCGCGAATCTGGTCGGACGAGAACCGTTTCTCGACCTGGCTGAAGATCGAACTCGCCGCCACCGACGCCCTTTGCCGCCGCGGGATCGTGCCCCAGGCCGCGCGCGATGCCCTCTTCGAGAAGTCGCGTTTCGATGTGGCCCGGATCGATGCCATCGAGAAGGAAGTCGGCCACGACGTGATCGCTTTCGTCAGCGCGGTGGCCGAAAACGTGGGGGCCGAGGGCCGTTTCCTCCACTACGGCCTGACCTCGTCCGATGTGGTCGATACCGCGTTGTCGATCCTGATGCGCGACGCTATCGACCTGCTCCTTCAAGACCTCGAGGCTCTTCGCGATGCGGTCAAGGCGCGGGCCATGGAGCACAAAAACACGGTGATGATCGGCCGGACCCACGGGGTTCACGCCGAGCCCATGACCTTCGGCCTGAAGCTCGCGCTCTGGTACGACCAGCTTTCGCGCGACCGCAAACGCCTCACCACCGCCCGCGCGGAGATGGCCACAGGCAAGCTCTCAGGCGCCGTGGGCACGTTCTCGCACCTCGGCCCGGACGTGGAAGCCGAAGTCTGCCGCGACCTTGGCCTCACCCCCGCGCCCATCGCCTCGCAGATCGTCCCGCGCGACCGCCACGCCCAGGTGATGACCACGCTGGGCATCCTGGCCGGCAGCCTTGAAACCTTCGCCACGGAAATCCGCGCGCTGCAGAAGACCGAGTTTCGCGAGGTCGAGGAACCGTTCGGGTCGACCCAGAAGGGCTCGTCGGCCATGCCCCACAAGCGCAACCCCGTGGGCTGCGAGCAGATCGTGGGACTCGCCCGCATCGTGCGCGCCAACTCGATGGTTTCGCTCGAGAACATGGCCCTGTGGCACGAGCGCGACATCTCCCATTCCTCAGCCGAGCGAGTGGCGGTGCCCGACTCGTTCCTCGCCCTCGACCACATGCTGCGGCGTTTCACGGGGATCGTGAAAGGCATGCGCGTGGACGAGGCGCGGATGCGCCGCAACCTCGACTCCGGCAAAGGCCTTGTTTTCTCGGGCCAGCTTCTGCTCGAACTCACCGAGAAGGGCGGCATGCGGCGCGAGGATGCCTACCGCATCGTCCAGGGCCATGCGATGGAGGCGTTCCTCAACGAAGGCGACTTCAAGGCCCGGGTCTTCGCCGACGAGCAGATCGTGAAAACGCTTGGGCCCGAAGCGCTCGAGCACGTGTTCGATCTCTCCCGCTATCTCCACCACACCGACGCGCTGTTCGCGCGTGTCTTCGAGGCCTAGACGACGCCCATGATCCAGCTCCGCGTTCTCGTTTCGCTCAAGACCTCGGTCTTCGACCCTCAGGGTCGGACCACGCTCGAGGCGCTGCACGGCCTCGGCTTTGCCGCCATCACCGATCTGCGCCAGGGCAAGTCGTTCCTGCTGAGCTTCGACGGCATCACCGAGGACGAAGCGAGGAAGCAGGCCGAGGAGATGGCGCGCACCGT
>JAGNNV010000452.1 GCA_017990495.1 Vicinamibacteria bacterium | reverse complement strand
ACGGAGCAGGACCGTTTTCCCACCGCGACCACGGGTCGGCGGCTGGAAGGAGCCGAGGTTCAGGCGCGGGACTTTCACCTCAAGACGTCCGCCGAGCGGAGGTTTGGTTCCACGCGGGCCGAGTTCGGCCTCGACTGGAATGGACGGTTTGGCCTCCAGGCCGAAGACATCACGGAGGTCTACTCCCTGTCTGGGGCCTTGCTCGATCGCTCGGCGAGTCTCTCCGTCGACCGCGCGAGCCGCGCCGATACCGGAGCGTTCGCTCAGCTGGAGGCTCCGGCGGGAGAGCGCGCTCGCATCTCCATCGGACTGCGCGCCGATCGGGTCACCAGCAGGAACGCGGGCGGCTTCGTTGGCGAGCGCTCTACCCGCTCCACCGCGGGGTCGGGTTTCGGCTCGGTCACTCTCGGACCATGGCGACGCCTCAGCCTGACCGCACAGGTGTCGAGGGGATTCCGCGATCCGTCGCTTTCTGATCGTTACTATCGCGGGCCTTCCGGGCGGGGCTTCATCACCGGCAATCCCGACCTCGGGCCCGAGACGAGTCTTCAAGCGGACCTCGCCCTGCGCTACACCGCGACGCGCCTGCAATTCGCGTTTTACGCGTATCAGTATCGGATCAGCGATCTGGTCGAGCGCTACCAGGAGAGGCCGGATTTCTTTTTCTTCCGGAATCGTGGCCGGGCCCGACTGCGAGGGCTGGAGTTTGAGGCGCGGGCGGATCTTGGCCATGGCGCCTCGCTCGACTTCTTCGCCCAGACCGCACGGGGCCGGGCCCTCGATGATGACACGTTCCTCGACGACGCCTCGCCGGACACGGTTTCGCTGCTTCTGCGAAAGCAGTTTGGCGAGCGCTTCTGGGGTCAGACACGCCTCGCTGTGCACGCCGATGATGACCGGCCCGGTCCGACTGAAGTCGCGACGCCTGGGTACACCGTTCTCGATCTCAGCGCCGGCGGGAGGATAGGTAGGTCGCTCGAGGCGCGAGTGGTGGTGCGGAACGTCCTCGACGTGGAGTACCGGGCCAGTCCCGATTCACGCTTCGTCCTGGCCCCAGGTCGGTCGATAAGTGTGGCGCTGACGGCGCGGTTCTAGGTTCGAAGCGCGTCGTCGCTCTGCGCTCAGGGCGCCGTTTCGTTGCGCGGCCGGAATCGGTGCCTTCAACCGGAATCAGTGGCTGGAATCCCCGGAATGCGCCCGAGGGGAAGGCGAAGACTGAGAGAGCGCCTACAATAGTCCCTGAAAGAGAACCCATGTCGAGCGTCACCATCGAGATTCCTGAAGACCTCGCTGCCTTGATGACGAGCCCCATCGAGAAGGCAGCTCGCGAAGCGATCGTGCTCGATCTGTATCGCCGAGCCGCCATCTCCTCCGGCAAGGCCGCAAGACTCCTGGGCATGGGTCGCATCGAGTTCATCAAGGCCGCCGGGAAGATGGGCATTCCGTCCATTCACATGAGCCCGGAAGAATTCGCCGAAGAAGTCGCGGTCGCCAAGACCTTGTGAGCGCTGTCGTCGAAGACACCTCGCCTTTGGTCGCCCTGCATCAGATATCGCTGATGCGCATCTTCCCCGCTCTATTCGGGGTGATTCTCATTCCGCCTGCGGTGGCCCGGGAGGCGATCAGCGTGAACCTCGAGTCCTGGATCGAGATCCGATCGCTGCAGCAGGAGATCCCGCCCGCCGTCCTTCACGCCGAAGTCGACCTCGGCGAGAGCGAGGCCATCAGTCTCGCTCTCGAAGTCCATGCGTCTCGGCTCATCGTCGATGACCTCCAGGCAAGACGCCTGGCGACATCGCTTGGTCTGTCGATCATCGGAACTGCCGGGCTCCTCCTGGCTGCCAAACAGAAGGGCCTCATCCCCGCGGTACGTGGCCCGCTTGATGACCTACGGGAACTCGGATTCCATCTGCATCCGAATCTGTATCGGGATGCCCTGGTGAGAGCCGGGGAGGACGTCCCGTGATCGCCCGTCTCTTCTTCCGACTCGTTCCTCTTCTCCCGCAGCATTGCGTTGATTTGGCTCTATCGCCACCGCGAAATAGACCCGGCTACCCTAGCCAAGGATCGACGAGCAACGGCGCTTGTCGGCGGAGTATTTTACTTCACTTACGCACTTTCCTTCGCGGCTCTCTGGGGGTTCCTCGGCCTTTGACCCTGTTGCGCCGGGTAGCGACGAGAAACCGCTCGGCGGTGCGGTTCTAGATCCGACGCGCGTGGTCGCACTGCCCTCAGGGCGCTGTGTCGTTGTGCACGACCTGGAGCGGGAAGGCCACGGTGAAAGTGACGCCGTTGCCATCGCGATGATTGGCGGCGCTGACCGTGGCTTCGTGAAAGTCGGCGATGGCGCGCACGATGGTGAGGCCGAGGCCAAGATGGATGCGACCCGTCCCATCGCTCGGACGCGAGGAGACCATCGACTCGAAGAGCTTGTCCGCGACGTCAGGGGGTAGGGTGGGCCCCTCGTTGCTCACGGTGAGCAAGCCGATGCCGAGGCCACGAGTGAGCCGCACCTCCACCGCGGTGTCGTCGCTCGCGAAGTCGACCGCGTTCTCGACGAGTTTGTCGAGGAGCTGGGCCACGAGATCGGGGGCTCCATGCACCATCAGCGGGCGGGCATCCGGATCGCCGACAAACTCGATGCGCTTCGCGGGGTGAGCGAGGCGGTAGCCGCCCACGCAGCCCGACACCACCGGGGTGAGATCGAAGGT
>JAGNNV010000451.1 GCA_017990495.1 Vicinamibacteria bacterium | reverse complement strand
CCCGCGCGCGCAATCTCGATGCCGACGAGCAGGCCACCATCGCCCTTTTCAAGGACTCCCAGGCCGCGGTGGCGTTCATCACCACCACCGAGCAGCAGGTCGACTTCTGGAGCCGCACCGTCTCCGAACAGGCGACGGGTTCGGGCTCGGGTTTCGTCTGGGACGACAAGGGGCACATCGTGACCAACTACCACGTGGTCCAGCCCGTGGTCGGCTCGCGCTCGGCGGAAATCCGGGTCACCCTGCGTGACCGGAATCTGGCGGGCACCCTGGTAGGCGCTGCGCCCGAACTCGACCTCGCCGTCATCCGGGTGGAGGCCCCGGGGGCCGAACTCGGCGCCTTGCCCCTCGGCAGCAGCTCCGACCTCGAGGTCGGTCAGAAAGTGTTCGCGATCGGCAACCCCTTCGGCCTCGATCACACCCTGACCACCGGAATCGTGAGCGCGCTCGGCCGGACCATCACCAGCGTGCTCAACACTCCGATCGAAGACGTCATCCAGACCGACGCCGCCATCAACCCTGGCAACTCGGGCGGTCCGCTGCTCGATAGCTCGGGCCGGCTGATCGGGGTCAACACCGCCATCTACTCGCCTTCCGGCACCAACGCGGGCATCGGATTCGCCGTCCCCGTCGACACGGTGAGCCGCGTGGTGCCGCAGTTGATCCAGTTCGGGCGGATGCGACGCCCCGTGATCGGCGTGCGCCTCGACAGCCGGCTCGACGGTCTGGTGGCCCGGCGGTTCGGGGTCCGGGGAGCCGTGATCATGGACGTCGAGAAGGGGTCGGCGGCGGCGCGGGCCGGGCTCACCGGCGTCGACATGGATCGCAACAGCATCAGCGTGGGCGACGTCATCACCGAGATCGACGGCAAGCCCGTGCTCAGCCAGACCGATCTGTCGGGCCGGCTCTCCTACATCGAGCCGGGAGCCACGGTCGACATGAAGGTCTGGCGCGACGGCAAGACGCGCACGGTCAAGCTGAAGCTCGGGACGTCCGAGTAGCAATTACGTCGAGGGCTTCTGCCAGAAGCCGAAGGTGTGACGGGTGTAGGTGCCCGTCTCGATCACCGCGTGTTCAAAGCCATCGGGGGCAAGAGACCGCAGCGCGCGCAGCGCCTGAATCTCGTCAATCGGCGCCGGCAGCTTCTCCGGCACATCGTCCCAGCCGAGCAACAGCATGCCGCCGGGTGAGAGAGCGGCCACGCACGCGGCCATCGAGCGTTCGATCTCCACAGGATCGTTCAGTCCCCAACCGATCACGCCATTGCAGACGATGAGATCGAGGGAACCGTCGGGGAAATGGCGCGCAAGGTCGGCGAGCGCACCCACGACATGTCGGCGCGCTCCGTGAACGGCCCGGTTGGGATCGATCTCGATGGTGGCGTATTCCCGACCCGCCGCGCTGAAGAGACCTTCGACGTGTTCGGTGTACCAGTCACAGCCCACGAACAGGACCCGCGCGAATCTTGGATTCTCCGCGAGCCTTGGAAGGATTCGCTCATCGAGGATCCGTCGATCCTTCGCGCGATGTCGCGCCTTGAATCCGAAGATCCCCGCACTCACCCGCAGCATGGCGTAGTAGACGATGCCCGCGGCCTTTTGGGCCTTGCGGGCCACCCGGGAGGGATCCAGCGGGAGGGTCACCGCGGGCGAGGTGAAACGTGAAGGGCCAGGCGGATCATGGTGTGTTCTCCGGGCCGGTTGGAAGGGCCCGCGCTCACGGTGACGCCCCGCGACTGCGCCTTGACGCTGTAGACGAAGGAGTCGTAATACATCACCGAGGGACCGGGAACCACGCGGAAGCGGACCTGACCATGAGGCGGCACAAGAGCGCGCTGCGTCGCGCCGCCTGCTTCGATCTCCACATCGTCGCCGGTCTGCGCGCCCACCAGAGTCACGTCGATCCAGTCGACCGGCTCGTTGGCGCGCAGCAGCACCTCGGTGCTTTCGCTCCGCCGCACGCGGTAGCCTTCCATGGGGTCGCCGTTTGGGTGAGCCATCTCCGGAACCGGCTCGCGACCGAACGTGCCGTCGTCCGGGAAGTACAGCCAGTAGCCGTGGTGGGCGCCCGGTCGGTGGAGGGCGGGGTCGCCCTCGACGTCATCGTAGGGCTGCTTCTTCCGCCAGGGGTCGGTGCAGAACGAGAGATCGTTCAGCATGGCCCGCTCGGCTCGCAGCAAGGTGAGGGCGCCACCCGAGGGGCTCGCCAGCATCGCGGGCTTGAGCGAGTGCTCCACCGGGCTGAGCCATGCGGGGAGCAGGAACAACGTACTCACGGTGAGACCGAGGAGTGCGGTCAGAACCTCACGGCCGCGGGGCAGAAACAACATGGCGAGAGGCAGGGCGGCCATGAAATAGCGATTTCCCACCGTGCCTCCACCGCCGTACCAGTTGGTCGGGCCGGGCAGAATGCGAATGCTCACGAAGAAGAAGATCAATAGTCCCGCGACGGCGAACCACCCTTCCTTCTCCCTCGGACCGACGAGGAGGAAGAAGAGCAGCGCGATGAAAGCGGGCGCGTAGTAGGGCAGCATGCCGGCGTACCGGCCGAACCAGAAGTCGGCCAGGTTCGCCACGAACATCTGGCCCAGTTCGGCCCTGGACTGCGCGATACCCGCGCCCCGCGTCTCGGCCTCCCCTTCATCGAGCGGCCCGAGCTTCATCGTGGTCATCCACTCTCCGCCGTTACCGAAGGTGATGTCGCGCAGTTCACCG
>JAGNNV010000010.1:3650-37423 GCA_017990495.1 Vicinamibacteria bacterium | reverse complement strand
TTCCACAGGCCCGGTGATCTACGCGAACACCCTGTCGCAGTACCCGTATCTCAGTCGCTCACTATCAACCCAAGGGGGGGTCAATTTTCGATGAGCGAAAAGGGTCAATTTTCAGTGAGCGTTGACATCACCGACCTCGGTGGCGAATTCATCGCCAGGGTTTTCAAGAGGACGGTGGCTCGGCTCGGCGCCAGGCAGCGATTCGCCGCCGCCGACAACATCCGGGCGACCGCCCGTATTGAGCGCTTCTGGAAAACCCTGAAACGAATCGCGCAAGTGCGACTGATACCACCGCTCGACCTTCCCGACTTGGAACAGCGCCTGAGCCACGCCCTCGCCTACTACGCGTTCCACCGTCCTCATTCGAGTCTCGCCAACCGAACGCCGACGCAAGTCTTCATCGGCGCCGATCCCCGACCACTTCTTCCGCTGCCTCGTGGCCGGAAGCGCGAGTCCTCTGGCTCGCCTCCACTGCGAATCGGATTCGTGCCGTCGAGCTGTGGCGACCTCGGCGTTTTGATGCCAGCAGCGGCGTAACGCGGTTTCGAAGAACCAAGAATCGCCCAGTGGCCGGAGGTCCGACTGCGCTCCCTCGACCAGGCTTGATCTGCATCACGAACGCTCAAGTTCGTCCGACCATCGAGGGTCCGTTCAGCCGCCACCCGCTTTTAGCATCGATCACTATCGGCCGCCGCGGTGGCCTCAAGACGACGGCTCCCGAAACGAGCCCTCCTCACCAGTTCCATCTGGTCCGAGGGCTGGCCCGTGGCTTGGTCCGGGCCACACACCATCGGAACCGCAGACCGGGCAAACCTGCAACATGAGGATTCGTCCGAGCCAGTCTCCTGCGGCAGCGGTGCGCAGAATCAGCATCGCGACCCTAGCCCGGCAACCGCGACATCGTAATGTCACGCAACCTGCGGCGACCGCACCGAGAATCACAAGAGCACCCACAACGATAAGCAGCATCGTATTGTTGGTTGCAGAAGGCGCGCGAAGGCCGGTCACCATCATCACACCACCGCACAGTGGAACACATGCGAACCAAGCCCATAGGCGCCGCGACTGCCCAGAGCGACTCCAGAAGGAACCCTCAGCCATCGCGACGCTCGCCACGGACTCGCCAACCGATTGCCTTCTGCAAGTCCTCCCAATCCGGCGCAAACAAGCTGAGAACGACCGCTGCGAGACCCCGCCAAGGCTGTCCTTTCACATCCAGTAAAGCCATAAAGGCGCTCCAGTCAAACGGGTAGAGCAAGAGCCCCCAACACAGGAGCCACACAATGACGGCAAGACGCAGGGCCAGCCTTGAGTCGCGACTATCAACCACAGGTTGCAATGTGAAACCCAGCGTTCATCGCCGACCCCGCAAGGACGCCGATCTCAAGCGCCGCCGTAACCGCCATGGTGTTGAATGCGGCGGTACCCACTGCGGCCGCGAGGGCTTGGCCGGTCGTGGCATAAACCGCACCTCCGGTAAAGAGCGTGGCATTGCGTGCGGCACTCACGGCACCGAACACGCTGGGAGCGCCGACAAACCGGCGGGATGCTCCGGTGAGTCCTGCCAAAAAAGTGAACCCTGTCGGACCGATCGTGAGACCGCCCCACTGGTTGGTCCGGCTGAAATTCTCGGCAAGACGACTGCTAAACGTTTGACATCCCGGGTAGCGAGTCGCCCCGCGTGGCGGCTCGGGGCGAGAACGCTCCGTGGGATTGTCGGACGGATCCGGGTTCCCTGTCCCAGTCCCACTTCCGGCTCCGGTGCCCGGTCCCGGTCCCGGTCCTGGCCCTGGTCCCGGCCCTGGTCCCGGCCCTGACCCCGGTCCCGGCCCCGCCGGGGGGTCGGCATCGCAGATCCCATTGATGAGGCATTGTTGGACGGCAGGGTTGTTGGGGTTGATCAGTCCCCCCAGATTGATGAGTGCCTGTTGGCAGAAGAGCCCGCATGGGCCCCACGCCGGTCCAACCCCTGCGTTTCGCAGGTCGGCGTCTACCTCCACGTTCTCGCCAACTGTGACGCACAGCGTCGCTGGCTTTCCATCCTCACCTTCGACCTCGAAGCAGTTCTCGTGTAGGCCAGTTGGGTCCTTTCGGTTGACAGGATCGCCGCTGGTGTAACGGTACGTGTTGATATCAGCGCTGATCGGATCCGGGCTCAAGAAGATCCCAAGAGCGGAGTCGTAGTAACGAGCATGTAGGTACGTGAGCCCCTTGTCGTCCGTCGTGCCGTTGGCGGTCTCCGCATCCGTCCGCTGACCGATGTAGCCCAGCGACTCCGCGTGGGTTCCCGTCTGCCCGAGCAACTCACCGTAGCTCCGGAACGAACGCCGCAGAACCTGGGCGCCCGTGTCGTCCGTCGTGGCGTTGATCGAGCCCAGGCGGTCGGTATGCAGCCAGTAGAGCGTGCCGCCCACCTTCTTCGCGATCGGACCGAAGCCCGCGTTGAAGTACTTCGTCACCGTCCCGTCCGTGGCGATCTCGTAGTCGTCACCGAACGGGTACCGCATCACCGTGCTGCCTTCCGCCTTCTTGATTCGGTCGCCATCCGGGCCGTAGGTGAACGTGGTGGTCCGAGAGTTCGCGACCACCTGCGTGATCATGTTCTCCGGGTTCCAGCTCATCGACCGGCCGTTCCCGGACTGCATGTTCCCGTTCGCGTCATAGGCGAAGTTCAGAAGGCCAAGCGGACCGCCCGAGATCTGGGTGGGAGCGTGCGGACGGGCATTGCCCACACCCGGGTAGTTGAACGCCGAGCCGACGCGCGAGTTCGTAATGAAGCGGCCGATGGCGTCGTAGGTCCACGACTGGTCGTTCGCGCCCACGCCGTTCGTCGACGAGGTCAGGCGGTTCAGCTCATCGTAGGCGTAGGCCCAGGACTCGTTCGTCACATCGGAATCCACGGCCGTGGCCATGCCCGCATCGTTCAGCGTGTAGTGGAGATTCTGAAGCGTCAACGACGGCGCGGACGTGTCGATGTCGGTCAACCAGAACCGATTCGCGTCGTACGTCTTCGTGGTGGTCGTGCCGTTCGCGTTCGTCTGCACCAGCGGGGCTCCGAGGGCGTTGTACGTCACGCTGGTGAGAATACCCCCGAGGGTGGGGCTGGCTGACGAAGCCGAAGGCGAAGTCACCAGCCCCGCCACCTCGGCCGTGAAACGTGACCCGTGACCCGTCCGTCGCCGTACCGGCCGAAGGCCGGAGTGACCACGAACGCGGTCGGCCAACATCCGACGCCTGCCGACCGCCACCTTCTTCTGAGACGAACGCAGTCCTGCATCAGCCTGGCGAACGCTGAAACAGAACTGCGTGAGGCTCAAGCGGCCTCCTCCGTTGACTTCGGCTGAAGCGACGCACACAGCTTTGTGAGCATCTGCACCACGCGAATCGCAAGGCTGCGACCACGAGCGCATTCCGAAGCCGGAGCCAGCTTGCGGATCTTCAGCACGTCGAAGCAAGCCGCAACTTCGGTCGCGCTGCCACGAGCGTACGTGTAGTGCCGAGACTTGTCCTTGCGGCTCCGACGGCCCCCGCCTTCCGCGATGTTCAAAACGACGCTGAGGCTAGCGCGCTCCAGCTGGTCCTTGAGCACCCGGCTCAACGTCGGCACCTTCGACGCGGCGAAAGCGTGAAGCTCCAACGCCAGGGCATAGACCTCGAGTTTCTCGGCATCGAGAACGATCTCGTCCTCGCGAGCAGCGGGCTCGACCGCTACCGAACCGGCGAGGACTGCCGCGAGCTCAGCACCAGGACGAAGCGGCGAAACGGCCGGGGCGGATGCCCCGGCCTGCAGAACCATGTGTTCCGCGCTCATTAGAGCGATTCCTCCGCTTCGGCCCGACGGCGAGCTTCCTGCGCCCGACGTTCGCGCTCCCGGTGCGTCCCTGCGTATTCCGAGCGCACGGTGCGCTGATAGCTCTCCGCCACCAGACGCTCCTGGCGAACCTTCTGCTCGCACTGCTCGCAGAGTTCCGCGATGCGTAGAGCGAGATTCGCTGCCTGAATCGCCAGATCGGACTGGACGACCCGACGCTTCGCCCCAGACGCCAGAGCCGATGCAGCATCCAGCGCTGCCCGACGGGCGCAGGACCAGAAGCTCAAACGAACGTTCCGAAGCACGGCTGGAATCGTCCGCTCCAGCTGCGAGTGAATCCGAAAGTCTCGAACGACGATCCGTGCGACTTCGATGCAGAGCCGCTCTGCCAGGCGTGTCAGAACAGACGGGCCGTCGCCGCCGAACAGGCACTGCTGCGTAGTACTGAGAGCCACGCGAACGCGAAGACCGAAACATTCCGGAACCGACGGACGCGGGTTGGGCTCGGGGCTGGCGTTGCGGGGCTGTGTGGTGGACGTAAACATGAGAGGTTGCCTTTCCGCAGGCCGAAAGTGGCCTGCGCCCTCCCATCACGACTTCACGAAGGACTGAGTCAAGGCCCGAGGGCTTTTTTGCGCAGCAAAAAAGTGCGGAGCGAAGCGACTGCCCGGCAAGACGAACTGGCGGAACTCGTTTCACGGGCGCATCGTCGCCGACCTCGTCGTCGACGCTTCGAGTAGCAGCCTTGACGCGGGACGTAGTGAAGTCGACGATTCCAAGCAGGCCACTCCCGCCTGCGGACAGGCTCATCCGCACGTCGTCCTCAGCAGCCCCGCTGATCTGCGCCGAGCATTCGGCCGCGTCGGGCCGCGACCGCGGATTCGAACGATCGCGCGAATCCAGAACCCAAAGTTCAAAGGCCATAAGAGACGGCGCAACCCCAAACCACGCGTGTGCGACCTCCCGCTCACCGAACCGCCCGCTCCTCAGCATCGAAGCGGATCCTGCGAAGCAGTTGGCGCGCAGCTTTGCTGCGCCAATGGGGTGGCATTTTTTGGGCACTGGTATCCAGGGTTGAATCATGCACCTCACCCCGCCGCCACCACGCTCTCCCGAGGGACCCTGTGGGCCTGTCTCGGGTGAGGCACGGCCCAGGCCGCGTACTCGGGCCCATCGCGACCAAGGACAGGCGCTTCTCTTCGGCGTTTCAGGATCTCAAGGCCCATCTCGATCTCGCAGAACTGCTCGCATCGGTCGCGTGGCGGATCGTTGGCCTGCTTCACACGCGCCTGGCCAAAGTGCCCGACCGGCACCGTCACCACCAGGGATACGGCAAGAAGCCCGTAAAAGCGGCGTACCGTCGCGCGAATTCCCGACAAGAACCGGCGCGGATTGAACAACACTCGCGCCATTCCTTGCTCCACTTCAGATCATGCCCCTTGCGGACGCTGCGGACGGGACAATCGGCCTGGTCGTCGGAGAGCAGCGGCACCGCGCGAGGCTACCGACGTTGTGCGCGGAATGGGTCCTACTCTGCCGGCGGACACGGGCTGTCGGGCGGGTTCCCGGACAAGCGCTTTCGGAAGCGCATGAACCTTCGCTTCCCGGACGTCTTCGGCGAGAGAGGCCAGCGTCGATCCCGAAGGACCTGTTCGCTGAGCGGGACTCCCGAACGGGGCCTAGGCGACTTGCACCCAGAGGACGTCGCCTATACTTCGAAATCGCAACATGGCTGCCGGTGCTTCCAAGATCAATGACGTTCCCCTAAAGGAGCTCCATTTCGATCCGAAGAACCCCCGCCTTCCGGATGCCGTGAATGGCGCGGCCGAGGGCGAGGTCTTCGACTGGCTGCTTCGCGAGGAGACCCTCCTTGAGCTGATGGCCGCGATAGGTGAACAGGACTACTTCTCGGGCGAGCCTTTGCTTGTGGTCGCTCGGAAAGGCGGTGGCTGGACCGTCGTCGAGGGAAACAGGCGCTTAGCAGCCGTGCGGCTCTTGAACGATCCCGACCTCGCGCCAATCCGAAAGGATTCGGTGCGTCAGATCGCCGACGACGCCAAGCACAAGCCGAAGAGGCTTCCAGCTGTCGTCTTCCAGGATCGAGACGACGTCCTCCTCTACCTGGGATACCGACACATCACGGGTGTCAAGGAATGGAGTCCGCTCGCGAAGGCGCGATACCTCCGCACACTCCTGGGCACGAGCAAGGCAACCCCGATTGTCTGCGCCAAGCTGGCCCGGCAGATTGGAAGCAAGCGAGACTACGTCGCCAGGCTTCTCACGGGGCTCGCGATCTTTGATCGCATTCAGCTAGACGGGCCCACGAAAGCCAACGCCGAAGACAATTTCTCTCTTCTGACCACGGCGCTTTCTTACGACGCGATCGCGGCCTTCATCGGGCTGACGAACGGCGCAACCGACACTAGCGCAACCGGTCTGGAGCCAACGGAAGCGCGCGAGCTGCTCGAGATCCTGTTCCAGCCTCTTCCCTCGGGGACGACAAGGCTGGGCGAGTCGAGAAAACTGAAGGAACTCGCGAGCATCGTCAGGACGAAGCGTGCCCTCGAACAGCTCCGGAAGGGTGCCACCATCGATGTTGCGGCAGAGTACACGAGTCATCCTGAGACGGTGCTGCTCAAGCTGGTGAGCGAGGCGAAGGAGAAGCTGCACCGTGCAAACCAAGTGACGCCTTCAGTAAAGGGGAAGGGACCCGAGGGCATGCGTGATCACCTCATCGAGATCCAAGACTTGGCGAAGAACATCCTTCGGTGGGTACGTGGCGGCCAAGAAGACTAAGACTAAAGCCGAGGCACCCTCAACGATCGTGACGCTCTCCGGTCGTCGCCCGGACATAACGGACACCTACCGCTGGGCCGACTTCGTGGAACTCCGGGCCCTAGTGGCTCAGGATGGTCTGGTCGCCCGCGCGGACCTCGCTGACGAGCGGAAGGACTCCGGAACGAGCAACCGGGACGAACATGAATCAGCGGCCGAGGGCTCCGACGAGTGCGCCGCGTGGACGGCAGACGTGTTCAGTTTCCTTCGATCACGAGCTAATTTTTGGGGAGCCAGCTACCCATTCGAAATCCGACACAACGACCTGCAGGTTCGGCAGCCCCTAGAACCCCGCCACGACCTGTACGTGTTCTGCCTCCTGGCCGCCAACCTCCAACAGATCAGTAAGTCCAGGCATCACCTCTTCACAGGTGGGTTCGAGGCTCTGAGCAAGACCGTGCTCGCTCGGCTCCTTCCCGGAACGTCTCAAGTGCGACGATTCGGCGCCGCGGACGCTGACTATCAAGGGAACATCGGGGAGCGAATCACGAAGCTGGCGGCCGACCTAAAGGTCCAGCCCACAGCCGGCAATGAGGTGAGCCTGAATAGGCGGAAGACGGGCGATCTGGGCATCGATCTGGTCGCATGGACGCCGTTCGGCACGCTTGACCCCGAAGGTGCATTCCCGACCTATTTCGGTCAGGCAGCATGTTCGCCGGACGAGTGGCCCATGAAGCAGAACACGGTGTCGCCGGGCAACATCTCAGCCGTTCTGAACATCGATGGCATCAACAGCCTCTGCTTCATTCCTCAGGCTTTCCGTAATTCCGATGGGAAGTGGTTCGACTCGTTGACCCGCTCGGCGAATACCATCCTGATTGATCGGCTGCGTTTCACCCACGTCCTTGACCAAGCTTGGATACCGGACGCGGAGACAAAGACGCTCATCGATAAAGCGGTTGGGGAGAAACGCCTGTGGCACTGACAGCCGTCTCCCTGTTCTCGGGGCTGGGTGGCTTCGACTATGGGGCAACCCTCGCGGGGATCGACGTTGTGTGGGCGAACGACATCGAAACCTCTGTCGAGCTGCCGTATCGCTCGATGCTGCCGGAGGTTGAGTTCGTCGCCGGCGATGTGAAGGAAGTCAAACGTGTCCCGAAAGCCGACATCCTGATCGGCTGCTATCCGTGTACGGGCTTCAGCCTCGGCTCTCGGCGCCGATGGCACAAGGAAAAAGTCCGAGATCTCAAGAAGAACGATGACAATTTCCTCTACGACGAGTTCCTTCGCGTCCTGAAACAAGTGAAGCCTCGATACTTCATTGTCGAGAACGTCCGAGGGATGCTTTCGGCGAATGACGGTTGGTTTTTCACCCGCCAGATCGACGGCTTCGCGAAGCTCGGATATACGGTGAAGCATCACTTGCTGGACGCCACACAGTTCGGCGTGCCTCAAACCAGAAAACGCGTCTTTCTCGTGGGCGTCCGGGAGAGCAAGAAGGCGCTCGACTACCATTTTCCCTTGGCCTCTCATGGTCCGGGCGCTCGTCCGCTCGTCACGTTACGAGACGCCATCGGCGGCATGACGGAGCGCCAAATCGGTGAGTACTTCGACTATGAGTTCCATGGGCACTTTCTGACCCGGAATCGGAAACGTGGGTGGGACGAACCCTCGTACACCATCGTCGCCGACTGTCACCACGTCCCGCTTCATCCGAGTGGGCCGAGGATGAAGTTCGTCTCGAAGGACAAATGGCGACTCGGCAGAGGCGCAAACCGGAGGCTCTCGTGGCGAGAATGCGCGCGGATTCAGGGCCTGCCCGATTCCCTTAAGATCAAGGCTCCGCTCGCCACGGCCTATCGAATGGTCGGGAATGCGGTCCCTCCGGCGTTAGCGAAGGCGTTGCTGACCCCGATCATCAAGTTCGAAACCGGCTCAAAGCGAAGCTAGCGGCCGCCGCCGTGGTCTCAAGACAACGGCTCACGAAGCGAGCCCTCCGCTCTTCAGCGAACGGAAACTCGCGAATCCGAATGGAGCCGTCGTCACGATCCCCCATCGCTCGGGACGCAGTCGCACTTCTTTGGAAGACGGCTCGCACTCCAGATGTCCCACGTCTGATTGAGAGGCTTGAAAATCAGGCAGGGGCAATCGAAGCCCAAATCCTCGAGTCGAAATCTGAAGACGTCAGTTGCGGCCCGTCACCCAGAATCCGAACTAAATGCGTCTCGGAAAAAGAGATCTCGGACAACACTCTCAAACTCCCACTTCCGGGCTACCGGATGCCGTGGGATCGCTAGACGCTTGCTCCCCGACGGAACCACTCTTTGAGACGTTGCACGAAATCGGGCGAGCGATAGCCCGACTGGCTAAGGGCACGTCGGACGAGAGCCTCCACCTGATGAAACTCTGCTGAATCCTGGACTTCGACTGTGAACGAGGCATTGTGATCCCGAACAAAACGCTCTTCCTCGGCTGCTAGATAGAAGAGTCCTTGCGACAGAGCCTGGATGTACACCAGCCTTTCCGGCCTACCTTTCCGAATCACGGCCACGGCCTTCTTGTCCATCGGCCAAAGGTCAAGCGTCTCCAAGTCTGCATAGGTTCGACTCCGCAGCTTGGCAACCACATCAAGGATTGTGCCCTCTTTGGGGACCGCGACATTAGCCCGCGGATACGTACGAATATCCGCCGCCAGCTTCCGATGTGCAGGCCACCTTGCTTCATCAAGTTGTCTCTGTACTTCAACCGGACCGACCGACGCCAGCTTAGAAAGCCTCTCCTCCTCCTGACGCTGGATGGTGGCGGCGACGAACTCTCGCGTGAGAACCGTGGCAACCTCGTCAATCCGGCTGTCAAGGAAAGCAATCTGTTCCTCAAGACCAGCTCCACCCGGACTCGATGGGACGCGCATGAATGGCGCCTCCAGTCCGCCCTGCGCCAGCAGGTGGAAGATCTCGGCGCTTTCATGGGTCTTCCAGCTAGTGCCGATCAGAATGTAGTCCTCTCCGCGGTCTCTGCCGATCAGGCAAACAATCCGATCGCCTTGGAGTCGCACCGTATCAGCGCGAGAATCGATCAGAGCCAGCCCGAGCCGATCGAGGAACCGCGGTTGTATTTTCTTGAGACGCGCGCGGAGGGAAGCCAACCCTAACCCCCTCCTGGCACTAGCGATGTGCCCAAATCAATATATCCCTTTGTCTTGACGAGATAATCGACTTCCTGCCCGAAACTGTAGGTTCGCGGGCCCGCGATGTTGAAGCGATACCCTTGGCTCACTAGTCGATCAAGGAAGGCGCGATTCACATCCCACATGTTGACGCCAAGCCGACTCAAGGTACCCCAGACACGGTCTGGCATTCGGAAGTAGGTGGCTCCAAGTTGTTCAGCCCGCTCAACATACTCCCCACTCTTCCCCAAGACTGCTAGGCCCTTCGTTGTCCCGGGATGCGTCGCCATCCGGGCGATTACGTTCACGGCTGCTGCTACGAAGGCCGCTCGAGCTGCCAGGGCGCGGGCGAGCCCAATGCCAAGCGCGAGTGGCCCTGCAGCGACTTCACCTCCCTCTTCCTCAGGAAGTGCCATCACGGTACGCTCAATCTGCGTACCTGTTCCGAGGTGAGTGAACTTCGTCGTCATCGGATCCGCCGAGCAGGATTCTAAAGAAGCCCTACAGACATCCCCAGCGGACGTGGTGGGACTGAGGGTCACCCTAGTCCTTCCAGCCGAGTCCTGATACGTATATACCCCCCCGAACCCATCCTGGATCAGGCGTTGGTCGTGCGCGGCCACCCCGTCCACCATCCACGACGGGAAGCCCATAGCGGCCACCATTGCTGCAGATGATCCTGTGGCCGCAGAAAAATCCTCCATGCTCATGCTGAGCATCGGGTCGGTGCTGAACCCGCAGTTCGGATCGAAGGTCTCTTCACACTCGTCCTTCAGAAGACCCGACCGATCGGTTCCGTTGGCCGGATCGCCACCGACGTAGCGGTACGTGTTCAGATCTGCCCCAATCGGATCGGGGCTTACGAACAGTCCGAGGGCCGAGTCGTAGTACCGAGCATGTAGGTACGTCAGCCCCTTGTCGTCCGTCGTGCCGTTCGCGGTCTCCGCATCCGTCCGCTGACCGATGTAGCCCAGCGACTCCGCGTGGGTTCCCGTCTGCCCGAGCAACTCACCGTAGCTCCGGAACGAACGCCGCAGAACCTGGGCGCCCGTGTCGTCCGTCGTGGCGTTGATCGAGCCCAGGCGGTCGGTATGCAGCCAGTAGAGCGTGCCGCCCACCTTCTTCGCGATCGGACCGAAGCCCGCGTTGAAGTACTTCGTCACCGTCCCGTCCGTGGCGATCTCGTAGTCGTCACCGAACGGGTACCGCATCACCGTGCTGCCTTCCGCCTTCTTGATTCGGTCGCCATCCGGGCCGTAGGTGAACGTGGTGGTCCGAGAGTTCGCGACCACCTGCGTGATCATGTTCTCCGGGTTCCAGCTCATCGACCGGCCGTTCCCGGACTGCATGTTCCCGTTCGCGTCATAGGCGAAGTTCAGAAGGCCAAGCGGACCGCCCGAGATCTGGGTGGGAGCGTGCGGACGGGCATTGCCCACACCCGGGTAGTTGAACGCCGAGCCGACGCGCGAGTTCGTAATGAAGCGGCCGATGGCGTCGTAGGTCCACGACTGGTCGTTCGCGCCCACGCCGTTCGTCGACGAGGTCAGGCGGTTCAGCTCATCGTAGGCGTAGGCCCAGGACTCGTTCGTCACATCGGAATCCACGGCCGTGGCCATGCCCGCATCGTTCAGCGTGTAGTGGAGATTCTGAAGCGTCAACGACGGCGCGGACGTGTCGATGTCGGTCAACCAGAACCGATTCGCGTCGTACGTCTTCGTGGTGGTCGTGCCGTTCGCGTTCGTCTGCACCAGCGGGGCTCCGAGGGCGTTGTACGTCACGCTGCTCAGAATACCCGGGATGCTGCTCAGCCTCCCAGCCCCGTCATACCCAAGGGCCGTGCCCGTGCCGCCGAACTCACCCAGGATGTCGTTGTCCGGATACTTCATCCCTCTCAAATAACCCGCGGCGTCATAGTTCCTCTCGACCACGTAGTTGGTGCTGTCGATGGTGCGGGTTTGCTTCTTCACCCGTCCCAGCGCGTCGTACTCGAACGCCAGCTTGCCATTCTGCTCGACCCCCGCGCCGTTCTTCCTGACCAGCTGAGCCACTCGGCCGATGTTGAACGCCGCCGAAGACGTCCCGTAAACGGTTTCGACGGTCTCGGTGATGGCTCCCGTCGGGCCTCCAACGGGACGCAGCCGCTTGTACTGAGCCCGGCCCGCCGCGTCATATTCCAGAGTGGTGGTCTGCGCCTTGGCGTCTTGCTGGTTCACCACACGGCCCGCATCGTCGTAGGCGTAGGTCCACGTCCCGGCATCGGGGTCGGCCTTGGTGAGGTTGCGGCCCAGGTTATCGAAGGTGTAGCTCCAGGTATTGCCGAGCGGATCCACCAGGCTGGTCATGTGGCCCCACAGGTTGTAGTTCAGGGTGGTCACCAAAGTGCCGTGAAGGGTGGTGACCTTCTCTTGCTTGCGGGTTTGGCCAAAGACGTTGGTCTTGGTGCTGCTCGACTGGCCCAACTCATTCGTGGACGTCACCACGAATAGTCCGTCCGCGGCAAGAGCGGGGTAGGCCGTGAGGCGCGTTTTCCCATCCGGCAGGGTTGTTTTGACCGGACGGTTGAAGCCATCGTACTCAAACGTGGTGTACACCTCTGTTTCGCCGGCATAGTAGGGCGACGTGCTCTGCGCGACGTTACCCCTCGCGTCGAAGTCCACGTCCACAATGATCGGCGTCCCTGTCGTGGGCCCCCGCTTCACGGTTCGGTAGGTCCGGCCCCATCCGTCGAAGTAGCTCTCGGACCAGTCGTTCGAACCATCCGGCCCGGGCGTTTCCACTCGGGAGTGCTGCGCGTTCGCATCGCCCATGCCCAGGTAGGCCGACGACTGGAACATCCCCAGCGGGCCATTGACGGCGGTGGGTCGGCAGAGCGCATCGTAGGCGGTGGTGGAAGTTTGGCCGTTCGGATCGGTCGTGGTGAGGGGCGCGGCGCACAGATAGTCCCACGTCGTCGCCGTCGTTTCGCCCGCTCCATTGGTGGCGGAGATCGGGAAGGCGTTGTAGGTGGTTTCGTAGGTCGCCGCCATCGTCTTGCCGGTGGGATCGGTTGACGAGGTGGCATTGCCATAGGCGTCGTAGGCGGTCGTGGTCGAGAGATAGCGGCTCTCGTCCTTCAGCCAGACCGCACGCGTGGTGGCATCTCCCTTCACGGGCGGGGTATTCCACCAGCCCGCTCCATCGTAGGCATTCACCACCGAACTGAGGAGGTTCCCGAAAGCCGCAAGACCTTCGAACTGGTTGGAGGCGCCGAGGAGGCCAACGATGTAGGCAGAGGGGTTCGGCGCGAAGTAGTTGCCCGTGGTCACCTCGTCGCCGGTGGTGTCGAGATCACCGAAATTCACCGAGGTGGTCAGGTTTCCGTAGGTTCCGTCGTAAGCGTGCATCACCTTGGTCCGGCGAGCGTTGGCGCAGGGCCAGACTGAGCAACGGGCCGTGGTGGTGCCGTCATAGCGTTCGCTTTCCACGATGTTGAGCAGCGAGGTCTGGCGATTTCCGGCATCGCTCGTGACGTAGGTGTTCTTCGTGTAGCTGAGGAGGCGATTCAAGCCATCGCGGCTTTCCACCCAATCAACCGAGCCGGCCGCCGGCCCTTGGACGATGTAGCCGGTGATCGTCTTGGGCCCCACAGTCTCGACGCCGATGAGGGGGCGGGTGGTGGTCACCTTGGAGAAGCCGTTCCACTTCTTCTCCTTGTCGTCCTCGAAGGAATTCTCGTAGGCGAAGGCCGTCACATCGATGCCGCCCCGGCCATCATTCTGAGACATGCTGGTGATGACGTACTTCGGTGACGCGCCGTTGAGCGTGCTGTAGTTCGTCGATGGGGCGTAAACCACCGAGGTTGAGCCACCGATGCCGTTGGACACCGTGGTCATGAGGTCTCCCCGAAGGCCCTTGGTGCCCGCGTATGCAGCGCTCTGCGAGGCCTCGCAGAAGAGATCGACCTTGCCGTCGCCATTGAAGTCGCCGGGTGTGACGGCCCCGGAACAAAAGCCGGCGCGCCAGGTCGTTGTCGCGCCAAACCCCGTGCCCATCCACCGGCGCACCAGGATGTCGTCGGAACCGCTACCGGGGCTGTTGCAGATCCACTCAGCCGCACCGTCGCCATCGAGGTCTTCGATGAGGGTCTGACCGGAGACGCAGAACGCGCCCTGATTGGCCAGGTCGTAGTAAGCCCCGCCAAGCAAGACGTTGCCATAGGTGCAGCCCATGTCGGAGCGGCCATCGCCGTTGACGTCCCCCGTCCAGTAGCCGCCGTAAGAACAGAAGGCCGCATTCCGGTTTGCGAGCGGGAGCATCCCGTAGTTGGGACGGATGCCGTACACGTATGACTGATCGGGTTCACTGGACGAACAGTGGAGGTCCTCTAAGCCATCTCCGTTCCAGTCCATCGCTTTGAGCGTGGGACTGATGCCGCAGATGTCGTTCCGGTACGACGTGAAGCCCGAGCCGGTCGAATAGCTGACGAGCATGCCGCTGCCGTTTTGATCGCTCGCATACCCGATGGTGCCGACGCAGGCGATATCCGCCTTGCCGTCTCCGTTGTAGTCACCCACCGGTCCCAGATACGCGTTCATCCGGCAGGCCTCCGCCGTGCCGTAGAACGAGTCGACGCCTACGGACTCACCCCAATTCTGCATCGCACCAAACGACGTTCCCGTAGATGGGTAGAGGTAGTAGTGGCCGGCCCAACTCGCCCAGGCCAGGATGTCGGCTTTTCCGTCTCCGGTGAAGTCACCGGCCCGTATGTGCGACTCACCGGTCGATCCCCAGATCTGAGGGGGCCCAAAGCCCGTGGACGTCGCCAGGGTGACGACAAGGCTGCCGCTGTTGGGATTTCGGCACACCATGTCCTGCCGGCCGTCGCCATTGAGGTCGGCGGGGTACCTTGGCTGTCCCCCACAATCGACCGCGACCGTTCCCTGGAGAACGCCGGAGATTCGGACATTGTGGATTACTTCGTTGTCGCCCCAGAGTCCGCCGTACAAGCCGACCGGGTAGGTGGCGGTCATAGCGTAGCTCGCAACTTGAGTGCCATTGACGCTGAAAGCGACCGTCGTGGGCGTCACGGTGATTCTTATGGCCTGGCCTCCGGACACCGCGTAGGGCCCGACATAGCCGATGCCAGGCATGTAGAAAGAGACTCCAGCGTTGTCAGGGTACATGTAGGCGTTCATGGGGCCGAAGTGAAAGAAGCGTGAGTTCGCGGATGGCCAGAATGTAGCCTCGGCGTAGCCTGTCCCGCTCAAGACGGCGCGCGTGGAATAGCCGATCTTCCAGTCGGGATTCTCGGGGTCACCCACGAGCGAACGGAGATTGTTGCCCTCACCGGTTGCGTTTTGGAGGTAGGTCCACACCACATTCTCGACCGTGGGCTCTGGTGGGGGCGCCGCGGTCAATTGAACGTCTCCGCCAAAGGTGTGGGCCGACCCATCCGCCTGATAGGCAAAGACCTGGGCGGGCAGCGATGTCCCGCCCGTCACCGTGCCCGCTCCATCGAGGATTGCGTCCTTGCCGAACTGCTGAACGGAGGTCAGAAGCGATTTGCCCGACTGGGGCGCCGTCGCATAGGTGAGCTTGTAAGCGCGAATCAGAGCCCCGGCGGTCAGGCGCACCTTGATGGTCTTCAGGCGGTGGGTGATCGTGCGAGTAGCCGCGTGGCGGATCGGCGCGGTCAGCGCGTCTGGCCGAGTCTCGTAGAAGAACTCGATGGTGTACCCGTTGTAGGAGACGGTCCCAGGGTAGTAGTGGCCGACTCCGCCATCCGGGTTCCACCATGTGTAGTTGACGGTGTTGCCGTGGGTATCGACAACCTGCGACTGCCCGAGCTTCCAGGTGTAGTCAACCAGACCATCAGCGGGGGCAAGCGAGGAGAACTTCGTGCGCGTCCCGTCCTTGCCGTAAACCGACCACTCCGCTTCGCTGGTCTTGACGATCTTCAGATAGCTCTCGTTCCGAGTGTAGTGAGTGCCCCCCGAGGCGCAGCTTGGAAAGCTGGAGCCCCCTGGGCAGGCCACCAGGGCCTGGCCATCGAGTTCAAGGAGCAGCGGCCAGCCCGTTCCAGGGTGGTTGTAGCTCTCGTTCCGGTGCATGATCTGGCTGAAGCCGTTCAGCCTCCAGCCCGCGCCGACGATGCCGTTTCGGCCTTCGGAGGAATACGAGAGCGAAATGCGTGGCTCGATTCCATGGAAGGAGGGGACCTGGATGGGAACACCGGTGGAGAAGCTCCCCACGAAGCCATTCACCTGATACCCGTTCTTCTCCGCGGCATGAACGGGGGCCGCACTAGAAGAGAGGAGCAGAGCCAGCGCTCCACACGCGGCAAGCCTACTCACTCGCCGAAGACCCACGACTACCAGCCCACCCATCATGCGATTTCTCCCAAGCACCGATAAATACCGAAAAGGAGTTTGGGGTCTCCGCCGGTTGGGCAACAGTGCCCAGGGCCAGATTCCCTACCAACCTCTGGATAGACCCGAGCAGTGACCGCCGGGTCGCTGCGTCTCTCCCAAGCGCCACGCCCCAACTGCGCTACTCCCTTTTCACACTGGAGAAGGAACGAGGCGTATCCGTTAAATATCCACACGACGGCGCGCACCATATGTTCAACGCGATGAAGTGTCAACCCCTCGCCCAGGACGGCGCTGAACGTCAACAACCAGAGAGTGGCGCGAGAATCTAGGCGGCTGGCCCGTCGGCGGGGGTGCGCGGCCGGTTGCTGGTGCTTCCCGCAACGCCTCAGGGGAACAAACGGCTCGGACAGCTCGTTTTTTTGTACATGACATCTCTTTCCAAACCGACGAAGCCGCGAACGCTTCGACTGTGGCCTGGTGTGCTCTTCGTCGTCATCATCGCGGTGAGCGCTTTTGTGGTTCCCAGGGTCTCGCCCGAATCCGCCTCGGTGGGCATTCTTGGTCCCGCCCTCGGCGGACTGCTGATCGGTTTGTGGTGGCTGCTCTTCAGCCGGGCGCCGTGGGTCGAGCGGCTGGGTGCGCTGATCCTGATCGCCTGCGCCATGGCGGCCGCGCCAGGCTTCGTCCACCCCTCCATCGCGAATGGCTTTATGGGGATGATGCCGGTGATCCTGGGTCTCCCGGTTTTTGGCGTGGCCCTTGTGGCCGCCGCTGCGGCCACCCGCAACCTCGCCGATACGCCACGCCGCGCCGCGATGGCGGGCATCCTCCTGCTCGGCTGCGGCGCGCTGGCTCTGGTGCGCACGGGCGGCATCAGCGGCACGAGCCAGATGGATGTGCACTGGCGCTGGACACCCACTCCTGAAGAGCGCTTGCTGGCCCAGGCCGCGTCTGCGCCCGTCCAGGCCCCGAAGCCCGCGGCGGTGGTTCCCCCGGCTGACGCGCCCGGTGTGGAGAGGAAAAACGCCGACGCCGCCGCGGCCAAGCCCGACGCCAAGCCAGAGGTGGCCGCCACCACCACCGTCGCCGCGGTCGAGACGCCCGCCATCTGGCCCGGCTTCCGCGGACCGGGACGCGACAGCGTGATCCGTGGCGCGAGCTTCGATACAAACTGGGCGGCGGTGCCGCCGACCCAGATGTGGCGTCAGCCCATCGGGCCGGGATGGTCGTCGTTCGCGGTGAACGGTGACCTCCTCTACACCCAGGAACAACGCGGCGAGGACGAGGTGGTCTCCTGCTACAACCTCAACACCGGTCAACCGGTGTGGCTTCATAAGGACCGGGCGCGTTTCTGGGAGTCGAATGGCGGCGCGGGTCCGCGCGGCACGCCCACCCTTCACCGCGGGCGCGTGTACACCCTTGGCGGCACCGGGATCGTCAACACCCTCAACGCCGTGGACGGCTCGGTGGTGTGGTCGCGCAATGCCGCCACCGACACCGGCGCGAAGTTGCCTTTTTGGGGCTTCGCCGGCTCGCCGCTGGTGGTCGACGATCTTCTCGTCGTCGCGGCCTCGGGACGTCTCGTGGCTTACGATCTTGGCACCGGCGAACCTCGCTGGTTCGGTCCGAAGACAGGCGGGGGCGGCTACAGCTCACCTCACCTCGTGAAAATGGGTGAGGTCCCCCAGATCGTCCTGCTCCGCGGTGGCGGCGCCGTCGCGGTATCGCCGAAAGACGGCGCGCTGCTGTGGGAGCATGCGTGGGAAGACGGCGCGAGCATCGTCCAGCCCGGCTTCGCGGAGAACGGCGACCTTCTAGTCGCGGGCGCCGACGCCTCGGGCGGGGCGGGGATCCGACGGCTCGCTCTCAGCCACGCAAGCGCGGGCTGGACCGCCGAGCCGCGCTGGACATCGCGCGGCCTGAAGCCCTACTTCAACGACTTCGTGGTGCACAAGGGGCACGCGTACGGCTTCGACGGCACCATCCTCTCGAGCATCAATCTGGTCGATGGCAAGAAGAACTGGAAGGGCGGCCGTTACGGCAGCGGTCAGATGATCCTGCTCGCCGACCAGGATCTTCTGCTGGTGTCGTCGGAGGAGGGCGAAATGGCCCTCGTCTCCGCCACGCCCGATCAGTTCCGCGAGGTGGCGCGATTCAAGGCGGTGGAAGGCAAGACGTGGAACCATCCCGTGCTCGCGGGTGACGTTCTTCTGGTCCGCAACGCCGAGGAGATGGTCGCGTTTCGGATGAAGCGCGCCACGGCGGTCGCCGACGCGCGCTAGAACGTGGCTCTCACGCCGATCTGAATCTGTCTCGCTGACGTCACCGTGTTGCGGATTCTTCCGAAGGTGGTGAGCGGTGCTTCGTTGTCGGCGGCGCCGGTGAAGGCCAGGAGCGACGGGATGCCGAAGTTCGCGCGGTCGAAGATGTTGAAGGCTTCGAGCCTCAGCTCCAGCCGGCCGCTATCGGAGAAGGCCTTGAACGGGAAGAAGCGAACCAGAGAGAGATCGACGGTGCGCAGGTCGGGGCCGGTGAAGGCACCTCGCTCACTGTTGCCGAAGGTACCCGCTGCGGGCAGGACGAACGCGGTGGGGTCGAACCACTGATCGGGATTGCCGGTGACGGCGCTCTCGGGGGTACGCCCGGGGGCGAGGGAAGGCCGGTCAAGGCCGAGGCCCGGGCCGAGGGAGGGCGACCAGCGCGAGCGCGAGCGATTGTTGGCCACGAAGGCGGTGAGCGGATTGCCGCTGCGGTAGCGACCGATCACCGAGGCTTGCCAGTTGGTGAGGAAGTTCCAGGTGCCGGTCAGAACAAGATTGTGGGTGGCGTTGAAATCGGCCGGGCCCTTGTTGGTCTCAAGGCCGAAGGGTTCAGGGAAGGCCGAGGTCGTGCCGTTCGTGGCATCGGAGAAGAAGGTCGAGGCCTGGGTGGTGTCGATGGCCCGGGCCAGGGTGTAGGACGCCTGCAGCCGCAGTGTCTTCGTGGTGTGCCGCACGTCGAAGATACCCGCGTTGTACCAGGACTCGCCGTCGCTCGTCTTCTGCTCGATGACGCCGAAGGCCGTGTTCGGCCGCGCGCCGGTGGCGGAATAGAAAACCGTGCCGTCGGGGAGCAACTCCGGAGTGGGCACGTTGACGTCGCCGCTGCGCAACAGATGTGAACCACGCGAACCCGCGTAACCCACAGTCAGCACGGTGTTGCCCCAGAGTTCCTTCTGCACGTTCAGGTTGAAGACGTGGGCGCGCGGATTCGCCAGGTCCCACTGCACGGGCCGGATCGAGTTGGTGGAGGCCCGGGCGAAGGGAGGCTGGGGAAAGGTCGGGTTCGCGATGATGGCCCGAGGCGTCACCGGCGGATTCGTGATGGTCACGATCAGGTTCTGCTGGTTGTTGACGTTGAAGTAGAGGCCATAGCCGCCGCGGACCGCGAGTTTGCCGTCGCCCTTCACGTCCCAGGCGAAACTCACGCGGGGCGAGAAGTTCAGCTTGGGCGAATTGCCGTAGGGCAGGCCCAGCGTGGGCGTGAGATCGCTCAGGGAAACCAGGGTGGAATCACGGCCGCCCGCGTCCTTGGGCAGCGTGGTCATCTCGTAGCGAAGGCCGGCATGCACGGAGAAGCGGTCGGAGGCCCGGAATTCGTCCTGCAGATACGCCCCGAAGAGGGTGAACTTCCACAGCCGCTCGAGCGAGGCTTCGGGGGTGAGGCCGACGAAGCGGATGGGCGTGTTGCGCAGGAAGCCTTCGAGGTTGCCGAAGGTATAGATGCCGAGGCTGAAGGTGGGGTTGTAGAGGTCGCTCTTGTAGTGCTCGAGCAGGAGCCCCCCCTTGATCAGGTGCGACCCGCGGGACTGCACGAACGAATACTCTCCCCCGATCACGCGCTGCTTGATGATGAGGTCGCCCGAGGTCTGCGGACCGAATCGCCCGGGGATGCCGCCGATGTCGATGCCGCCAATCACCGGACGTCCGGCGACGAACGGCGGCAGCGGGCTTTCGAGGTTCGCTTCCACGTTCTGGCCGATCCGGGTCGAACTCATCGAGAGGCGCAGAGTGTGCAGGGTGGTGGCGGAGGCCACGTGCCGCAGCTCACCGGTGAGGAACTGGTTCTTGGAAAGGAAAGTGCGCGGGAACTGAGGGAAGTCGGTGGGCAGATACTGGTCCGCGGTGTCGCGGGTGTAGCGCACGAACATCTGATCCTTGCTCGAAAGGTTGTGGTCGATACGCGCCTGGATGAAGTTCTGATCGACGGTTTGATCGAACGGAAAGCGGTATTCGGCGAGACCTCCGCCGAGCGAGGCTCCATTCGGAAGCGGGAAGGCGTCGAGATAGGGCTTCACCGCGGGGGCCACACCCACGTTGCGCAGAACCGATGGGTTTCCCGTGGTGGGCAGCAAACCCTGTCGGGCATTCGCGTCGGGCACCACGGTGGAGACGTTCTTCCCGAGGTTCTCGCGCAATCCTTCGTAGCCGAGGAAGAAGAAGGTCTTGTCCTTGCGGATCGGGCCGCCCAGGGTGGCCCCGAACTGGTTGCGCTGGAAGTCGGGTTTGACACCCTGGTCGAAGTAGTTGGGCGCATCGAGCGCTTCGTTGCGGTGATACTCGAAAAGACTCCCCCGCCACTCGTTCCCGCCCGACTTCGTGGCCACCAGAATCTGTCCGCCGAAGTTGCGTCCGTATTCGGCCGAGTAGCTGTTCGTCTCCACCCGGAACTCGCGCACGGTTTCGGTGCCGAGGGTGGTGCCGGCGGCGCTGCCCGCGGGGCCGTTGGTGAAGTCGTTCAGGAGGGTGCCGTCGAGGAGGTAGACGTTCGAGCGCGGGTCGAGACCGTTGATGGAAGCGCCGACGCCGTGGGCGACCACCGAGCCGCCATCACGATGGTTGAAGGCCACCACGCCGGGCTGCAGGAACGCGAGGTCGGTGTAGTTCCGGCCATTCAGGGGGAGGTCCTTGATCTCCTGCTCGCCGACGAGAAAAGACAACTCCCCCGTGCCCGTCTGCACCTTCGATCCTTCGGCGATAACGGTGATCTCCTCGCTGCGCCCGCCCGGTTCGAGAACCAGATTCACCACCGCGGGCACGCCGAGAACCACGGGAACATCTGACTTCACTGCGGGCTTGAAGCCATCGAGACTGGCCCGGACCTCGAAACGACCGAGGGGAAGAACCGGCATCACGAAGCGGCCGTTCGGTCCCGAGACGACCTCGCGAATGAGGCCGGTCTCCTGATGGCGGGCGATCACGGCCACGCCGGGCAAAGGCGCGCCCGAGACATCGCGGAGCAAACCCTCGATGGAGCTGGATGTGGCCTGGGCCCGAGCCCACGTGGGGCTCAAGGTCACGAGGATCAGGGAAAGGGTGACGACGAAACGACGCGCGTGGTTCATGGTTCTCTTCTGTGGAATGGCCGGACGGCCGAACAGCCGGACGGCACGAGCTGGGCTGCGGACTACCAGGGGCGGGGCGCTTCGGCAGCGGCGCCTTTTGACCCGGTGGTAGCGGCCTTGATGTCGTAAACGAGCAGGCGGTCCTGATCGCGCAGGAACAGCTTTCCGTCGGCGATCGCGGGATAAGGCCAATTGAGGGGCGAGGCGCCGGGGATCTCGAACTGGCCCTTCTCCTTGTAGCCAGCGGGAGTGGCCTCGATGAGCACGACCACACCGTTCTCGTAGCGGAAGATGAGGTGAGAGTCGGCGTAGGCGATGGCGGCCGAGCCCTTGCCTTCGTTGCGGATGTCGCCGCCCCAGACCTTGCGGCCGGTGGTGAGTTCGACGCAGATGGGCAGGCCCATGCGATGACCCTGGCCGGCGTAGATGTGGCCACCCACCAGCACCATGCCGCCATGGTGGTTCTGGAAAGTGCGGCCATCGAGGAAGTACTGTTCGGTGGCGACCACACCATCGCCGGCCTTCGTGAGCTTCACGAGGCCGCTGCCTGTCTGATATCCGGTGGCCGAGAAGACGAAGTCGCCGCTCACCAGCGGGCTGGAGATGTTCGCGACGTCGTTCGCGACGCGGTTGTAGTTCCACAGGAACTTCCCGTCGGACGCCCGCACGCCCACCACCCCGCGGCCCATGAGCTGCACGTACTGCTTCACTCCCGCGCCGTTTGAAACCACGATCGACGAATAACCGGCGCCGTCGCGGCCGGCCGCACCCATGGCCCCGGCCTGGCTGCGCCAGATCTCTTTACCCGTGGCCTTGTCGAGGCTGACCAAAAGCGCGTTCGACGCGCCCGGAGTCACCACCACACGGTCGCCATCGACGAGAGGCGACTCGGCCCACTTCCAGCTCGACATCACACTGCCCGAGAAATCACGCGGCAGACTCTTCTGCCACCGGACCTTGCCGGTCGCGGCCTCGATCGCCATCAAGTCGCCCTCTGTCCCGATCGCGTAGACCAACACGCCGTCCGCGGTGGGAGTGCCGCGGGGGCCGGCATAACGATCCTCGGTCCAGGCCGGGCCGATCTTCGTCTTCCAGAGGACAGCCTTGGTATCGAGGGACAAGGCGATCACGAACTGGTCCGCACCGATGTCCCCCATGGTGAAGAGGCGGCCGTTCTGGATGGAGACGCTCGAGTATCCGCCGCCGAGACCACTGGCCTGCCAGGCGAGTTTGGGGCCTCCGGCGGGCCACTGCTGGAGCAGCCCCTTTTCTGCCGACTGCGCATCGCGGTTCACCCCGCGGAACTGGGGCCAGTCAGCCGACGCTTGAACCGCAGGAAAGGCGGCGAAGAGAAAGGCCAGCGCTAAGGGGGCAAACGTTTTCATGGAGACTCCTGGAGTCATTGGGCCTGAACAGCAATAGATGAAGAACTAGCGCAGGCCGAATTCACTTCGGCCGGAGCGCGGGGGTTGCGCGAAGCCTCCCCGAAGGGGGATGGGGGGCTGAGCACTTTGCGGCCCCCCAATTTCAATGACCTCAGCCGAAACACAGGATACGGCCATCCGTCGCCGCGACCAGAAGCCGGCTCCCCGAGAGCGCCGGGGAGGTGGCTACGGGCGCACCTGTCTCGTATGAGAAGACACTCTGCCTGGTTTTGACGTCGACGCCGCGAATTCGGCCGTCGTGAGAGCCGAAAAAGACCCGCGAACCCTCGATCACCGGGGAGGAATCGATCTTCCCCTGGGTGTCGAACGTCCATTGCAGCGTACCGGTGCGCAAGTCGAGCACGTGCAGGGCCTTGTCGCGCGAGCCCACGAAAGCGAGCCCGCCGGAAATCGCCGCCGATGAGTAGAAAGGAAACTGCTTCTTGGGCGTGTAGCGCCAGATCACCGTCTTCTTCGCGAGGTCAATGGCCACCACATCGTTGCTGAACGTCCCGAATACCGCAATCCCCTCGGCGATGGCCGGGGAGGCCGCGGTGTAGCCGCCGAAACGCACGTCGATCTTCACGGCGCCGGTGGAAACATCGAGACCCCGAAAATGGCCATCGCAGCCCGCCACGAAGGCCAGGCCGTTCAGGATGGCGCAGGTGGCGTGAATCTGGGCGGCACTCTCATGGGTCCAGCGGCGTGCGCCATCGGTGAGATTCAGGGCGTGGAGGGTGCCGTCGTACGAGCCCACGATGGCCACCGAGCCTGCGATGGCCACCGACGCCTTGATCTCCGACTTCTCTTCGGTGACATGGGACCAGACCTTCTTCCCATCGGCAGCCGCGAAGGCATGGATAGACCCTTCGAGATCAGGGGCAAGAACCAGGCCGGTCGACGAGAGCGTGGGGGCGCCTTCGAATCCGGCCTCGACCTTGCCGCGCCACACGGCTTTGCCGGTGGCGAGGTCAAGGGAAATGAGATCGCCGTCGCGCGTGGCCACCACCACCCGGTCGCCCTGGATCACGGGCGAGGCGGGTTCGCTCTCCGTCTCAAAACTCCAGAGCAGTTTGGGTGCGGCGGGAAGCGGCGAGGCGCCCACACCGGTGAGTGCAGGATCACCACGAAAGATTGGCCAGGCCGGCCCCACGGTCGAGGCGGCGGACTGGGCGGCCTTCAACGACGTGCCCGGCACCCCGGTAAGGGCGAGGCTGCCGAGGCAAGCCTTCAGCCAGTCGCGCCTTGAGGCCGGGACGCCCATTCGGATGCGCGACGGCCGTTTCCGATGAATCAACGCGCGGCCGTCTTCGCGCCTTCCTTGATGGCGAAGACGCGGTTCCGGGCCAGGAGGTACAAGACGCCATCCTTGGGATAGGGCGTGGCGTAAACCGCCGAGCCCATGTTCATCTCCGCGATGAGCTTCTTGGTCTTGCCTACGGCGAGGACGGAGACGTCGCCATCCTCATCGCCCAGGTAGATCTTTCCGTCAGCGACGAGAGGCGAGGCCCAGACCGCGGCCAGCATGTCGTGTTTCCAATACAAGGCGCCGGTCTTGGCGTCGAGCGCGTAGAGAAATCCCGAAAGGTCGGCGGCGTACACAATGCCTTCGTGGATGGCCACGGTGGAGATGGTGCGATGGAACTCGTCCCCGCCCCGACGCCAGACCACCGCCTTGTCGGTGATGTCGCCGGTGAGCGACGCGTCGATCACCCAGAAGTTGCCGACGCCCTCGCCGTGTTCGGGATCCTGGCCGACGCCGATGTAGACCTTGTCGTCGTACACAACCGGAGTCGCGATGATGTCGTTCTTGGTGCCGCTGCCGCCGAGGCGATACACCGCATCCTTGGGATTGGCGTCGAACTTCCAGATGAGCTTGCCGGTCTTGGGTTCAAAGCCGTAGACCCAGCCGTCGCCGCCGCCGAAGACAACCTGCGGCTTGCCTTTGACCATTCCGTACGCGGCGTTCGACCAGTTGCCGTGGATGATCTTGGTGCCGGGCTCGGCGCTCTCCCAGATGAGTTTTCCGGTCTTCGCGTCGATCGCCACGAAACTTGGGGCGAGGGGCGAGGGAATGTTCACGTGTCCTTCATCCACGCCATTGCCGGTGGTGGCGTAGATGACGCCGTCGACCACCAGGGGCGAGCTGGCCGCGAGATTGTGTGGGAACACATCGGCCTCGGCCATGAGGTCGTAGGACCAGATCACGTCGCCGTCAATAGGGCTCGCGTTCTTCTCGTCGGTCACGCCGTCGTTGCCGTTTTTGAGGCCGGCCACGTCGAGGGCGGTGATGTGGGCCTGGTTCGAGGTGTAGTAGAGGCGATCACCCTCGATGAAAGGCGTGGAGCAGACGCCTTGCTGGGGCCAGTCGTTCACGCGGCCCGAGGGGAGTTTCGGCGTCGCCATCTGCCAGACGAAATCGCCGGTCTTCGCATCGAAGGCCATGACCACGCCCTGGTCGCCCTTGATCGCCGGGTTGCGATTGCCCTCGTTGTTGGTGCCGATGAAGACACGGCCGCCTGCGACCACCGGCCCCGCGTAACTCTGCGAGCCGGCCGGTTGAGTCCACAGGATATTGACCCCGGTATCGGCATCCCACGAGGAGGGGAGGCCCTTCTCCGCGGAGACCGAATTGCGGTTGGGGAACTCGCCGAAGAGAGCGCGGTCAGGCGACTGGGAGCCCACGATCTGGGTGCCCTGGGACCCGAGGGCCAGGACGGTGACGACAACAGGGAGAAGGACGCGGCGCATTTAGTTGACCTCAGCGATTCGAAATGATTTTGAGATTGTCCCACGCGATGTCGGCCGGAGAGTCGCCGTAAAGGCCGGGGGCGCCTGCTTGAAGGACCACGGGATCGTCGAACTCGAGGGTCCAGGCCGAGGGTTCGGCCTCGCCGCGCTTCCAGAGCTTGCCGCGCACCATGGTGCTCGTTTTGCCCGGCTCGACGACAAGCTTCATCCGATACCAGACGTCGCTCTCCACGGTGAAGGGCACATCCTTCGCGAAAGCGAGTTCGGAGGCCCACGAGCGGATCTGCACCTTCTGATGAACGCCCTGCATATCGAGGGTGTAGCCGTTGTTGATGAGGCCCACGTCGCCCATGCGCCGCCCCTTGCGGGTGGCGCGCACGTCAGATTCCATGGTGTAGCCCTGCATCGTGGCCGGCCCGATGAAGACGGTCGCGCGGTTCAAACCCACCTGCACGGGTCCCTTGGCGAGGATCTTGCCCTCGGGGGAATCGCCGATGGCCAGACGCCCAGCGCCGATCCAGTGTCCCGGGACCTTCCCGCCTTCGAAGTCCTCGTTCCAGGGAAGCGCTCCGAAAACGCGCACCCGGGCGCTCGCCTCCATCGTCCCGGCCTTCGCGACCACCTTCCCCGCCTGCAGAGTCGGTGTGGCGGCGGCGATGAAGACACCGCCCGCATCGACGGCGCCGGTAAGACCGGCGAGGGTGAGGGCGGCGGCGGGAGCCTTGACACGGCGGCCCAAGGCGTCAAAGGCGCGCACTTCGAAGGCGATCTTCTCGCCCGGCTTCGCCATCACCTCGGTTGGAAACACCGAGATCCTGGCGGCAGCCTGGTCGGAGGCGGACGCCACTTTCGGCCAGGGCATGCTGGTCGCGGGAGCACCCGGCGCCGGGCCCTTGTAAGCGGCCTTCTTGTCACCGAGGCAGTAGAGGAAGTTCTCCGTCAGCAGATACAACCGGCCATAAGCGGGGGCCACCGATCCCCAGACTTCAACGTGCCGGCCTTCGGGCATCTTGAGTTGGATGTGGCTCAGGGTTTCGAACTTGTCCGCCAGGGGCTTGAGGATGTGAACGTTGCCGTTCACTTCGGTGGCGAAGATCTTCCCGTCGGCGAGGGTCGCCGAACCGCGGCCAATCGTGCCGAGATTCATTTCGTACAGGTGCTCGCCGGTGGTGGCGTCGAGCGCGTGGAGGTTGCCGGAGTTGTCGACCACGTAGACCCGGTTGCCGTCGACGAGGGGCGCGGCGAAGCCCGCGGTGATGGCGTTCGCGGCCCACTTGCGTCCCGTGGCGGTGATGTCGCCTTTGAGCGTGCCATCGAGGGCGATGACCTGGCCCATGAAGCCGCCTTCGAGCGGCTCCTCGCTCTGATTCGCGTACACAATGCCATCGCGGACCGTGACCGGTGCGTTCAAGGATCGGGGCGAGAACTTGTAGTTCCAGACGAGCTCACCCGTGCCCGCGCGCAGGGCGTAGATCCAGCCGTCGGCCCCGCCGCCGATCATGAGACGCTCGTCGCCGATGTTGGCCACGATGGCGTTCGCCTGGTTGTTGAAGTCTTCGACGTTGGCCGTGGACGGCGAAACGAACCACTGAACCTTGCCGGTGCGTTTGTCGAGCGACGCGTAACGCTGGCGCAGCGGGGCATGTTCGCCCCACGACACGCCCACGATGCTGACCAGGAGCGAATCGCCATCGATCAGCGGCGAATGGGTGCGGCCGCCGTAGCCGGAGCTGCGGCCCATCTCTTCACCGAGGCGGGTTTCCCACACCGTCTTGCCCGCGCGGTCGAAGGCGATGAGCTGTCCGTCGCCATTCTGGGCATAGAGATACCCTGTCTCCGGGTCGCCCGAAACACTGGCCCAACCCACGCGGGTGTAGGGAATGGTGGTGTTGTGGACCACGAAACGACGCTCCCAGAGCGGCGCGCCGTCTTTGGCGGAGAAACAGGCGATGGTTTCGTAGCGTCCCTCGGCGCGCGCGGAGGCGCAGACCCGGCCATCGAAAACCGCGGGCGTGGAGCGGCCGGTGATGGGCACCTTGAAAACCACGTTCTCCATGGTGGTGGGCGACCACGTGGAGATGAGTCCGGTTTCGCTCGAGAGGCCGTTCCCATTGGGGCCGCGCCATTGCGGCCAGTCGGCGGCAATGACGGGGGCCGAAAAGAGCCCGGCAAGGAAAAGTGAAAGTGCGGTGCGCATGAGTCTCATGGTGTTTTCGCCTTTTGGTTGGAGTCGATACTACGTCGCGACCCGGGAGACTGCCCAGACCAGGCCGGTAACGGTTAAGACTATCGAAAGAGGGCGTTGGACGTTGCGCCTATAGGCGTTCGGATCTTTGAACGGCAGGCTCAGGAGGAAGGCGCCGGCGAGAACCGCGACCTGGCCGAATTCCACCCCCAGATTGAAGAGCAGTAGTGCGGCGAGACGCTGACCTTCCACCAGGGGCGTCTCGGCCAGGATCCCGGCGAAGCCCAGCCCGTGCAGCAGGCCGAAGAAGAACACCACCGCCGCCCGCCCGCGCGACACGCTCAGCGGCCGCACAACATTCTCAAGGCCGACGATGCCAATCGACAAAGCGATGAGCGGTTCGACAATCCGCGAGGAGAGCGAAACCACACCGAAGGTGGAGAGGGCCAGAGTGGCGCTGTGGGCCAGGGTGAAGACTCCGGTCTGGATCAGCAGTGTTTTGGGGTCACGGCCGCCCAGGAAGAGGGCGAGGACGAAGAGGATGTGATCGAGACCGAGGGGCACGATGTGCTTGAAGCCGATGACCACGAAGTTCCAGAGCCCGGCGTTCGCCTCGCCCGCGGTGAGCTTGATCCGCGGGCATTCCTCGCCGGGGAGACAGATGTGGAATTCTTTCCTTCCGGTCCCCTCGTCCTCGAACGTGAGTTCGATGGCGGGAAACGCCCTTGACGCGAAGAAAAGGATCTCCTTCCCGTCGGGCGGCGCTGCCCCCCTCAAAGTGGCCTCAAGGCCGAAGACCTCTACGCCGAGGCGTTCGGGACGCGGGCGGAACTGCGGGAAGGAGATCTCGAATTCCATGGGCTTGCCGTCCACCCGAACACGCAGACGTCGCGACAAGACCCGGCGCAGGCCGTCCTCGGCGGTCTTGAAGTCCGCGTCGCTCATCGCAAGGAGCGTCTTCGCCGCTTCCTCGGGATCGATGCTCGGATCGACGCCAAGGGCGAGCGCGTCGAGGTCGAGTTTGAGCGTGGCCTCGAAGTTCCGTCCTGCGTCGAGGCGAAGTGTGGTCGCGGTTCTCTCGAAGGAGTGCGCCAGCGCCAGCCGCCCTCCGGCGAGAAGCAGAGCCAGCGACAGAAGCAGGGCTCCGGGGAATCGCAGACGTCGCACTAAGATCTCGGGCAAAGCGAAGCGCGGCCGGGTGACGTCCTTTTTATGGATCACGGGAGCGCGATTATGGAGGAGCGATGGCGGAGAAAGATAAGCCGTTGACGTTTGTCGAATGGGTCATCGTGATCCTGGCCTCGCTCGGCTTCGCCTTCGACACCTACGAACTGCTGATGTTGCCGCTGGTCCTGCGACCGGCCATCGAGTCGCTCGGCGGGTACAAGTTTGGGTCGCCCGAATTCGCCATGTGGCGCGACCTCATGTTCTACATGCCCGCGGTCTGCGGCGGCATCTTTGGCCTCCTCGGCGGCTATCTGACCGACCTTTTCGGACGTCGCGCGGTTCTGGTCGGAAGCATCCTTCTCTATGCGGGCTCCGCGGGCGCTTCGGCTTTCGCGACATCGCTCCCCGTTCTGCTCGTTCTGCGCTGCATGACCTTCGTGGGCGTGTGCGTGGAGTTCGTGGCCGCGGTGGCGTGGCTCGCCGAACTCTTCCCCGAGCCCAAGCGTCGGGAGCGGATTCTGGGCATCACCCAGGCCTTCTCGTCGCTTGGCGGCGTGATGGTGACGGCGTTCTTCACCTGGGTGGCCAAGAATGGCGACTCCCTCCCCGCGATCGCCGGCAGTCACGAGCCCTGGCGCTACACGCTGATGTCGGGTCTCATCCCCGCGCTGCCTCTGATCATTCTTCGACCGTTCCTGCCCGAATCGCCGGTGTGGATGGAGAAGCGCAAAGCCGGCACCCTCAAGCGCCCGAGCCTGGCCGCGATCTTCGCGCCCGCGCTGCGGCAGACCACGACCATCAGCACACTGATCTTCGCCTGTTC
Source organism: Vicinamibacteria bacterium (assembly GCA_017990495.1). Taxonomy (GTDB): domain Bacteria; phylum Acidobacteriota; class Vicinamibacteria; order Fen-336; family JAGNNV01; genus JAGNNV01. The sequence goes on along the minus strand of JAGNNV010000010.1, from coordinate 7,588 downwards.
CCTCGGCGCCGCTTTTGGCGCGATCCAGCAGATGCCGCAGATCATCCCCGGCCATTCCGAAGTGAGTGCCTTGTCCCCGCTGGCCCGACAGGCGATCGTGGGCGAGGTCCAATTTGCTCAGGAAATGGGCGGTCTGGCCGGACGCATAGCCCTCGCGATCCTGGCCCTCGTCATCATCTCGCGCCAGCGTCTCCTCCGGGTGTTCCAGATTCCCGGCCTCATCGTGGTGCCTCTCGTCTTCTACTTCGCTCTCGATAGCTCGATCTCAACCATCAAGATCGGGATCTTTCTCGCCGGCTTCTTCACCGTGGCCCAGTTGAGTTTCTGGGGCAACTATCTGCCTCGTGTCTATCCCACCCACCTCCGAGGCACGGGCGAGAGCTTCGCGGCCAACGTGGGCGGGAGGCTGATCGGAACCTTCGCCGCGGTGGTGACCGGTCGTCTCGCCCAGTACATGCCGGGTGATGCCGCAGCCGCGAAACTCGCGCTCGCCGCCGCCGCGGTGGCAGTGGGCGTTTATGCGGTGGGCCTGATCGCGAGCTACAAGCTGCCGGAACCGACGGCGGAGAACCTGCCGGACTAGAGGATGTACTTGGCTAGTCTCCGCATGATCCGCGGAGATTACAGGCCCTCTTCTCCGCAGGTCGCCTGGGCCTCCCGCCGCGTTCCCGGAGCGCGGTCGCTTCGACCGCATTCCAGAACGGACCTCCCTCAGCGACCGCTCTTCAGGCCGCCGCTTCGCCTGACGCGCGCTACTGAAAGGTCAGCAGCCCGCGCCGATCGCCAGGATCACCTGGCCGGGCTTCGAGCCCTCCTTGACGGTGAACGTGCGCGGGGTTCCGAGCGTCTTCAGTCGCGCCGGGATTCGCTCGGCGCGTTCGCGGGTCAGAAAGTCGCCGGGGCGTGTGTCGATCCAGCCCAGGACCAGCGCCTGGTCGAGGACGCCGGTGTTCTCGAACGTGATCTTCTCGATGATTCCGTTGACGGGAATCGTGCTCAGGGGCTTGTCAGGGGCGGCGGCAACCGCGGTGGTCATCAGCAGCGCGAGACCCGCGGACGCGAGAAGTCGAACAACATTCTTCATTTGCAAACTCCTTAAACTGGGAAGAGGCCGAACCTCGGTTCGCCTTGAGCACCGCCAACTCCCGGCAGACTATGCCTTAAGGCGCACGAATGCCAAGCGCCTGACTCAGACTCCGCGATAACCCTGCACGCCCGTGAATACCGCGGTGGCGATCAGCAGCCCTCCCACCACGCGGGCGAGAGCCAGGTTGGCGGACGGTCTTGACTCGAGCCACCCACGAACCCCGTCTCCAGCGATGACGACACCTCCATAGATAACGGCCTGGGTGAGCGCGATGATCAGCCACAACACGCCCGCCTGAATCCACAGCACGCCGTACTCCGGCTTGAGGAATTGGGGAAACACCGCCAGCATGAAGAGGTAGGCCTTCGGGTTCAGAAGACTGGTGAGAATGCCCTGCCGGAATGTCGTGATGTGCGGCCTCGCCTCGTGCTGCTTCACCTCGGCGAAGGCGCTATCGCTGCGCAGCAGGGAAACCCCGATCCAGGCGATGTAAAGAGCGCCCGTCCACAGGACGACGTTGAAGGCGGCGGGCACGAGCTGCAGGATGGCCATGATGCCAAGGGCGCCCATGGCTACATGGCAGACGCCCCCGGCAATGATGCCGGCCACCGCGCTCAGGCCCGCGGCGCGGCCGCCGACGAGCGAACTCGCGAGAATGAAGGCCATGTCGAGGCCGGGCAGCAAGATGATGCCGAAGACCATGACGAAGAAGAGCCAGAGGTGAGTGGTTTGTTCCATGGGGACGAGGCTAAGGGTCAATCAGGGCGATATCCGCCCTGATTGAGTCGTAATATTTCCGGGTCATGGAACGACCGACCACGAGGGTCCTCACCGTCCTCGAACTTCTGCAGACTCACGACCGCCTGAGCGGCACCGTCCTCGCGGAACGAGTGGGCGTCGACGGACGCACCCTGCGCCGCTACATCTCAATGCTCGAGGAGCTGGGGATCCCCATCACCACTGATCGTGGCCGTTATGGCGGCTATTCGCTCGTCCCGGGCTTCAAGCTCCCGCCCATGATGTTCACCGAAGACGAGGCCCTGGCCTTGTCGGTGGGCCTGCTCGCCTCACGCGGACTCGGGCTCAAGAATCTGGCCCCTGCGGCCGCCAGCGCCCAGGCCAAGCTCGAACGCGTGATTCCCGTGAAGCTGAAGCGTCGGGTGCGCGCCATTGATGAGACGGTGGTCCTCGATCTCGAGCGGCGGGAGACCACGGACGGGGATGCCGCCACGGTGACCACGCTCGCCACGGCGGCGCAGAGCCGTGAGCGCGTGCGCCTTCGGTATGTCGACACCACGGGCCAGGCGAGTGATCGCGAAATCGATCCTTACGGCCTCGCCCGCCGCGGCGGACGCTGGTACGTGGTGGGCCACTGCCATCTGCGGAGAGACCTTCGATCGTTCCGAATCGATCGGATCGAAAGCGTGGAGCTGCTCGATGTCCCTTTCAAGCGGCCCGCAGACTTCAACGCTCTCGCTCACCTCACGTTCTCAATGGCGACACTGCCCCGCACCCATGCCATCGAGGTGCGCCTTCACGCCGGCCTCGAACGAGTCCGGCGAGAGATCTCCGAGACCCTGGGCATCCTCGAGGCCAGTGCGGACACGGTGCGGCTGCTCGCCCAGACCGACGACCTCGACTGGTTCGCCCGAGAGCTGGGACGGCTGCCTTTCGATTTCACCGTGGTCCGCCCGGTGGCCTTGCGGGAGGCGGTGAAGCGGGCGGGCCGACGACTGCAACGCCTCGGGAAGCGAGCGGGCCGCTAGGGGAGCGATCAGTTCGTGGGACGGAAGTACAGCACCATCGAGGCTCCGCCGGCGGCGAGGAGATAGCCCAGCCACAACATCGGGTTGGGGGTCTCCCGGGGCGGATGCAGGGCCATGGTGACGAGAACGTTGATGAGGGGCGCGCCGCCGAACACGATGGGCATGACGTAGTTCGGAAGACCGCCCGAGCGGAAGGCGAAGATGATGCACACCGCGCCGATAGCCCCCAGAGCCCCCGCGGCGGTGGCCGTCGACGTGCCCACCAGGTTGAAGCCATTGAGCTGACCCTGCGAGGCAAGAACCACCACCGGCACCAGCACACCGATCAGGAAATACGCGATCCCGACGCACAGGAGCGCTTTCATCGGACTGCCGAGGGCCACCTGACCGCGGTGCAGGGCCGCGCCATACGCCCCCCAGGACAAAGCGGCGGCGAAGGCAAAGATCAGCCAGGTCATCGATGTGGATCCCTTCATGTGTGCCGACTAGCCTATCGCAGGCCTGTCGCTCTGGCGGTCTTGGCCCTGCCGGGCGACGCGTGGGCCCTTTGCTAGGATCGCCACATGAGCCAGGAAACCAAGCTGGGTGTTGAGCAAAACGTCGCCGGGTTGCTTTGTTACATGCCCTGCGGCATCGGCGTGGTCTTCTCGGTGATTGCCGCGGTGGTCGAGACGGGGAATCGTTTCATCAGATTCCACGCCTTCCAGAGTCTCCTGCTCCACGGCATCGCGATTGTGCTGGGGTTTGGGTACCAGGTCTTCAGCGTGATCCTTTACGCCGTTTTGCCCTGGAGCCTGTACAACCTTTGGCGTCTTGCCGGGCTCTTCGCGTTCGGCGCGGTCTTGGTCTTTCTCGCTCTCCTCGTGGTGCTGATGCTGAAGGCGAACAGCAACGAGGAGTTCAAGCTGCCGATCATCGGCAAGATGGCGGCCAAGTGGGCTTAAGTGCCTAGGCTATCGCGGGCTTGCCGGCCCGAGGGTTTTCGAGCACCTTGAACGCGCCGAGCGTGGCGGCCGCGGTGGCGAGGAGACAGATCGCGGGAAACAGCAGGGTGAGGACGAGCGCGGGCTGCGACGCGCGGGGCA
>JAGNNV010000010.1:0-3550 GCA_017990495.1 Vicinamibacteria bacterium | reverse complement strand
GCGGGCTTGCCGGCCCGAGGGTTTTCGAGCACCTTGAACGCGCCGAGCGTGGCGGCCGCGGTGGCGAGGAGACAGATCGCGGGAAACAGCAGGGTGAGGACGAGCGCGGGCTGCGACGCGCGGGGCAAAGGCAGCAGCGCGATGGCGGCGGCCAAGGCGCCGATCGAGACCGAAGCGAGGGCGAGGGCCGCGATCTCGGAGGCCACGATGACGCGCAGATCACCGGGCGCGAAACCGGATGTGCGAAGTACGAACCACTCGGCCCGGCGCTCGAACACCGAGCGTGCCGCCACCGCGATGAGGGTCAGGGTCGAGAGAGCCGCGGCGAGCGCACCGAGCCACTGGAACGACGCGAGGTAGGTGTTCTCCACTTCGTAGTAGCGGGCCAGCCGATCCGCGAGGTTCGAGACCAGGGCCCCACGGTCACGCCAGGCGTCGCGCAGGGCCTGGGCGATTTCCGCGTCTCCCGTGGGCGCCTCGACGAGGAACACCCGGTACCCTTCGGCTTGAGGGAAGTACGTCTCAAACGCTTCCTCGGCGATGAGGATCTCGCTGCGGAGCGCCGTTTCCTTGAGCGAGGCGACGAACTTCAGCCGCAACGGTTTCCCGTGACCGTCCAGGATGTCCATCGTGTCGCCAAGCGACTTGTGGAGAACGTACTGGAGCGAGTTCGCATCGACGATCGCGGGCACTTCCTGGCCGAAGCCTCCCGCGGGCATGAGGAGCGTCCAGGGGTTCGCCTTTTCGGCCTCGGTAGCGGCGAGGCTCGCGGCGAACGGGAAGCGACCGAGATCGCGGAACGCTTTCTCGGCGCCGAGCAGACGCGGATTTGTCGGCGCGTAGAGATTGAGGCAGCTCGTGTCTTCGCCCTCACGCAGCCGGAAGCGGGAGATCGGTGTGCGACCGAGCGGCCCCTCGGCATCACCGAGGCCGGAACGCAGGCGGCCCTCGGGTGTCGCGATGTCATCGAAAACGGGACCGCTGGTCTCGACGAAGAGATCGAAACCGCCGCGCGGCCCCGAAGGGGTCCGGTCGGACGTGTCCCTCTTCGCGAACGAGGAGACCGCGAACACCACGAACGTGGCGCTCGAAAGAAGTGTCGCGACGAAGAGCACACGCGCCGGTCGGAAGCGCAGACCGCGAAGTCCGACGCGGGCGGGAGTGGTTGGCGCGCCCCCCCGCGTCCCAAGTGCCCACCGTCGCATGAGACCAAGGCCGATGGCGAGAGCGCACCCGCCGACCAGGAAGAAACCCGGGCCTTCGGGAAGTCGGCCCGTCTGAATCAGGCCGACGGCGACGATGAAGAGAAGTGTGGCGCCCGCGGGCAGCCATGCGGTGTGGCTTCCGGGCTTTGGTGCCGTCTCACCCTCGCGACTCAGCAACAGGTCCAGCGGTTCGCGTCGAAGGGTCGAGCGCAAAGCGAAGACCAGCGCGGCGACGCTCAGGAGGAAGCCCAGAATCGTGCTCGCGATCAGCGACTCCGCGGTCACCAGAGCCGGGGACTCGGAAACGCCGCGCGCCCAAACCGGGCGAAGGATCTGCTGGAGGCCTAGCGAGACGAGCGGGGTGAGAACGAGACCCGCGAGCGCGCCGAGGCCTGACAGGAGCGAGGCCTCGGTGATGCAGAGGCGGCGCACATCCGCCGCGTTCCAGCCGCACATCCGGAGCACACCGAGTTCGCGCGAGCGGGTCTCGAAGAGGAAGCGCACGAACGCGGCGGCCACCAGCAGAGCCGACATGATGAGCAAAGCGGAGAAGCCCGCGAAGTACGCGCCGAAGTCGAGAGCGCTCGAAGCCCCGCTCGCGGAGGCAAGGTCCTGAACGATGAAAGGGGGCGTCCCTTCGCGCAAGCGCTGAAGCACGTCGCGGCCGAGCGTCGACTCATCGGCGGCGTTCGTGAAGAGTGTGGTGAGCCGGCTTCCCGAATCGCCGAATAATTCGCGCGCGGTGACGATGTCGAGGTAGGCCTTGGGCGAAGGGCCGTACTGCTTCCAGAAGTCCTCGTCCTTCGGACGAATGCGTTCGAGTTCGATGGGAAAAGGCGGATCCCATTCGCCCAGGCTTTTCGCATCGGAGATGCCCGGGTACGTGGGCACGAGGGCGCGGTCTTCCGCAGCCTTGGTGTCCGGCACGATTCCCGCGAGCGTGAACTCAACGCTCTGGGGTTCGAGACGGCCGGCCTCGCGCCAGAGATCGAAATGGAGGGTGACAAGTGAGCCCGGTTTCGCGGCCATATCGCGCGCGGCCCATTCCGAAAGCCAGAGGCTTCGATCACCGGGCGGTGGTGTGTGGGCAGCAGCGCCGCTACGCGCCTGCAACTCGTCCGGCGAAAGACCCATGACGACCGAATACGGAACCGAGGTCTTTCCCAGGTCGATGCCGGTGGCGAGATAAGCGAGCGCTTCTTGTGGAGGGGCGGCGAGGGCCTTCCGAACACCCGTCTCGAGATCGGGCGTGATCGTGGCTTCGCTCGCGTGCACTACGGTTCCAAGCGCGGTGGTGGAGAGGCGAAGGCCGAAGTCCTCGAGAGTCAGAGCGTCGATGACCCTTTTCGGCCAGGACTCGCGTTCGCTCGGGTTCTGAGCGCGAATGAGAAGGCGGTTGGCGATGGAGGGCGGCTGGGATCTTTCCTCCGACTCGTCGGTCGAAATCGCGGACGCGAGCACCGCCACGGCGGCGTAGACCGCGCGGGGCAGATCGGGCGTTGGCCGCAGCGTGAACTCGCCGCCTTCCGCCGGCCCGAGGATCTTCGCCACCCGAAGGCGCACCGTGGCCTGGGCGCCGCTCCGGTCACCGAAGAGGAGTGAGGCGGAGAGAGCTCGGGCTTTCGGCACGTCGACGAGAACCGTTTCGCCCACTTTCACGCCGAGGGCCTCGGCAAGGGCCGCCGAGACGTAGGCCTCGCGGCCCGTTGGCGCCGGGAAAGGCAGACCGTGAAGAGCGGTGTAGGAATCGTCGATGCCGAGCACGGTCGACTCGATGTGCGGTCCCTCGGGAACTCGGGTGCGCCCGCGCTCGTCGTAGACCGCGGCCGCCTGGCCCGGGAGTTCGGCGACACTCGCCAGAAGACCCGCGCTCAAGGGTCTCGGGAAGAGCAGAACGTCGGTCGCCTGGCCACGGCGGGCCCGCGCGAGCCGCTCGAGTTCCGCCTCGAGGGCATCGCCCACGCCAAGAGACGCGCCAAGAGAGGCGACCGCAATAGCGCAGGCGAAGACACAGACGAGCGAGAGCCCGAGGCGCTGGCGCAGACTCTTGAGGGCAAGGGAGATCACGCGCCGTCGAGCTTAGACGGCGGGGTGCGAAACGCGCGTGCGGGGGCGAGGGCCTAGCCCCGGCCCCCGATCAGGGACGTGAGTACTTTCGACACTTGGCAGAACCTGCAGGCAGGTTGCAGTCGGCCGTGCCGAGGTCAGCACCGCGGAGCCAGGGCGAAAGTGTCAGGCTGCCCCCTGGAGGGCGCGCGCGACGGCCTTCGGCTCAGCGGAGGCGACCCGCAACAAGGCGAGGGCTGGGCCATCCGGCGTGCGTCGACCCTGCTCCCAGTTCTGCA
>JAGNNV010000124.1 GCA_017990495.1 Vicinamibacteria bacterium | reverse complement strand
AGATCGAGTTCGTCGCGGGGTCGAACGCGGCCGACATCGTGTACATCATCCGGGCGCGCACCGTCCCTAAGCGGGACCGCGATACCTCGTCGAACCGGTCGAAGGACTCGAGGAAGTACCGGAAGTTGAGGTCAGCGTCCGCCTTGTCGTTCTCCGTCAGCACGACGAAGCTCTTGTTCTCGCCCACCGCCAGCACGGTGGCTGGGTCCAGGAACGCCGCGCCCGCGAACCGGCCGAGATCCACGGAGAAGCTGGTGTCGACGATCGTGTACCGCAGGGTGCGCCCAAGCGTGGCATCGAGGATGTAGATGCCCTGCTGAGTGGTGACGAGGAACCGGTCGCCCGCCGCGTCGTACGCGAGGTCCGTGACGGTGCCGCGTAGAGAAGCTGAGATACGGGTCCGGCTCTTGACGGCGAGTACGGGCAGTTCCGCAAGCGGTCCGGAGGCGGAGTCGACGTTGACGACGCTCACATCGGGCTGCTCGCTGCTCCATCGCCCGCGCAGCGACACCGGCGCGGTCGAGTACTCTTCGAGCGACCACACCCAATGCCTCGGATTGAACGAGAAGCGGATCGGATCGCCTTGCCCCACGTATGGCGGCGGTCCGGTGCTCGCGAAGGCCTGAACCGCATTGCCAGCGATCACCACCAGGAAGACGACGCCCGCCACCGACTCGAGCGCCCGCAGCCGCCGCGGCGTGGCCAAAGGCTCCCCCTCCTTCAGCAGCATCAGCAGGACGCCCATCGTCACGACGCACACCCAGTAGATGAACAACGCCCAGGTGTAGGTATGCACACCGAGAATCGCGATGCTGAAACCCTGCCCCACGTCGCGCGCGGCGTGCATGCCGACGTGGCGCAGGCCCATGAACAGCCCGAAGGCCCCGACCAGCACCGACAAGCCGATGTACTTCGGCTGCGGCCCGTACCGGAGGATGAAAAGTCCGATCAGCGCGATGATCGCCATGCCTATGCGCTGTTCCCAGCACATCACGCACGGTGAGTCGCCGTACATGAAACCCAGCACGAACACCGCGGTGCCGATGGGCACGATCGTCAGCACCAGCACCGCCAGCGCCAGCAACGTGTAAAGCAGATCGCGTCTCATGGCGCCCTCAGTAGTTGACGCCCGGCAGCAGCGCTGTGCGCGTCGCCAGGCAGAAGACCAGGACCATGAGGACGATGCTGGTGACCAGCAGACGGAAGGCCAGCTTCTCTTTCTCGGGCCGCCGCAGCACGATCCAGGCGGCGGTGAACATGAGCACGAAGTTCAGGAATTCCACGGCCCCTCCTTCGGCGGGAACGCGTCCCCACCGGACCACTCCGGTGAATCCGCGTACGAAAGACTTCGGTTGTGTCAGGCGTTCCTCTTTACGAACTCCTCCATGAAGGAGACGAGGGTCTCGACATTGGCAACGGTGACGGCGTTGTAGGAGGACACGCGGATTCCACCCACATCGCGGTAGCCCTTGAGGCCTACCATCCGGGCCTTCTTGGCTTCGCTGACGAAGGCGGAGGTCAGATCCTCGGTGGGGAGGAAGAAGTCGACGTTCATGAGGGAGCGGTCGGCCGCCTCGGTGACGAACGGCTTGAAGAAGTGAGGGTGCTTGTCGATGCACCCATAGAGCAGCTCGCCCTTCTTCCGGTTGTTGGCTTCAATGGCGGTGAGTCCGCCGATGGACTTGTTGTAGGCCAGCACATTGCGCAGGATGTAGATGCCGAAGCAGGGGGGAGTGTTGTAGAGGCTGTTCTTCTCCGCATGGATCTTGAAGCGCAGGTAGCTCGGCAGGTCCTGGGCCTCGCACATTTCCAGGAAATCATCACGGACGATGACAAGGGTCACGCCTGATGGACCGAGGTTCTTCTGCGCGCCGGCGTAGATCATCCCGAACTGGCTGACGTCGAAGGGACGCCACATGATGTCGGAGGACATGTCGCAGATGTAGGGCTTGTCGGTCTTGGGGAAGTCGTGCCACTGCGTTCCTTCCACCGTGTTGTTGGAGGCGAAGTGGACGAACGCGCTGTCGGCTCCGATGTTCAGCTCGCTGGCCTTGGGCAGGCGGGCGAACTTCTGTTCCTTGGTTGAGCCGCCGACACGGACATTCTCACCGCCCACGAGCTTCGCTTCCTTGTAGGCCTTTTCCGCCCAGTTGCCGGTGAGGATGTAGTCAGCCTTGCGTCCACCGCGGAGCAGGTTGAGGGGAATCATGCCGAAGGCAAGATGGGCTCCGCCCTGGAGCAGCAGGATCTTGTAGTTCGCCGGGATGTTCATCAGCTCGCGGACGAGGGACAGAGCCTCCTCGTGAACGGCTTCGTATTCCTTGGAGCGATGGCTGATTTCCATCACGGACATGCCGGTGCCGGCGAAGTCGAGGAGCTCCTCCTGGGCGCGCTTTAGGGCGGGGAGGGGAAGACCCGCAGGGCCCGCATAGAAATTGATCGCACGGTCAGTCATCTTCTTCTCCCTTGTTTGCTCTTCACGCCGTCCTTCATCTTAGCGATGAGGAGCGACTTGCCGGTGCCGGCCTTTGTGACCGAGAAGCGCTGGACCTAGCCGGGAGGCGAGCTTGTTCCTGGTGCCTGGTCGGGACCGCTCGCGACCGTCGTCGCGACGATCGCCTCGGTCGGTCCCTGCTGTTCCCGGTCGTGCCGCTGCTCCCACTCGGCTTGCGCCACTTTTACCTCTCGCCACCACTTGAAGTGGTGGGTGTACGCGAAGAACTCGTCCACCGTTCCGGTGATCATGGAGAAGAACGCCGACTTTTCCTCCGGGAACACGGCGCCCATGTAGACGTGGACCATGAGCCCCGACACCACCGCGCCTACCGCCGCGAAATGGAACACGATCGCCCAGCCGACCACGGTGGGCCCGAAGAGCTGGAAAGCCATGATGACGCCGCTCACCATCACCACCGGGATCATCGCGTAGATCATGAATGCGAACAGCTTCTGGCCCGCGTTGTAGCTCCCCTGCGGCGGGAGCGTCTCGTTGCTCTTTCCGATGATGCCCAGGGTGCGCACGATCAGCCAGCGGAAGTCGTCGCCATCGAGCGCGATCTCCTTGCGGAGCACTTCCCCGAGGTAGGTGCGGTAGCCGAAGACGGCGTACACGAGGAACACGAAGATCCAGAGAAGCCCGAGGGCCACGTGGAACTCCAGCATGTTGGCGCGCCCGCCAAAGGCACCCTCGGCGATCGAGACAAGCCAGGTCGGAACCACGCGGAAGTAGGGCGAGGAGATGAGGGCGAGGCCGGTCAGCAACTCGAGGAGCCAAACGGAGGCGTTGAACCAGTGGAGGAGCATGATCGCCACGTGGTGCTTCTTCATCCGAAGCTGTCGCATTGCCTCCGCCCGCTCGGCGCTGAGCGGCACCGCGCTTAGCGGAATTGCATCAATCCTCAAAGTCGTTCTCTCCCTTCACGAGCTGGGTGAAGAAGGCCGCGGCCTGGCCCAGGAAAGTGGCGCCCACCGCGAGCAGCACCAGGGGTCGGACGGCCTTGCGCCAGAACTCGCCGGCCGCGGGCAGATGGGGTGGTCGGGGCGGGAAGCTCTGGGCCACGAGGGCCAGCGACTCGGGCTTGCCAAGGTAGTAGACGTTGGGACCGACCGCGACGCTGCTTGTCTCGATGCGCTGGGCGCCCTCGGCATACACCAGCCGGAACACCTCGCTGCTGCGATCCTCAAGGTCGCCGAAGTACTTGGCGTGGGAGGTGCACGTGGCCACACACGCCGGCGGCTCGCCGCGTTCGATCCGGGGCAGACAGAAATCGCACTTGTCTACCTTCTTCGTGGCCGGGTTGATGTAGCGCGCATCGTACGGGCAAGCGGCGACGCAGAAGGCGCAGCCGATGCACAGATCCTTGTCGACCCGGACGATGCCGTCGGCTCCCTGGGAGGTAGCTCCAGAGGGGCACGCGTCGGCGCAGGGGGGACGGTCGCACTGGTTGCACTGGGCGACGTGAAATCCGGAAGTGAGGTTCGGGAAGGTTCCTGCAATCGGCGTCTGTCGCACGTGGGTGCGCGCAAACCCCGCGGGCACGCTCCACTCGGCGTTGCACGCAACCGTGCACGCCTCACACCCCACGCATTTGCGGAGATCGGTGACCATGGCGTAGCGGGGCATGTTCTCCTCCTATGCCTTCACCGGTCGCACGAAGGTAACCCGCATGCCCGTGCCGCCCATCAGCGGGTCGACCTTGACCCGGGACATGAGCCCGGTGTCGGAGGCGCCCTTGCCGGCGGCTCGACGCAACTTCTTCGAGCGCTGGCCGAAGCCATGCACCAGGTAGACGCAGTCGCGCCGGATTCCCTCGGTGATCTTCACTCGCACGGGCAAGCTGCGAACGCCATCGTCGTTCTCGAGCCACACGCGGTCACCATGCTGGAGCTGATACTCCGCTGCGGTCTTCGTGTGTATCCAGGCTTCGTTCTCGGACATCAACGCGTTGAGCGCCTCGTTGTTTTGGGTGCGGGCGAAGGAGTGCACCGGCGCGCGGCCGTAGATCAGCCGGAGGGACCCCTTTGGTGGATCGTCGATCGGCGTGTAGCGCGGAAGCGGATCAGCGCCGAGGTCCTTGAGCTCGTCCGAGAAGAGGTGGATCTTGCCGCTCGTGGTGTTGAAGAGCGGCTCGTCGTCCGAGGTGCGATCCTCGAGGTACGGCCGGCCCGCGAAGGCGATGGCGCCACGCGTGTGCAGCTCGCGCATGTTGAGTTCCAGAGGCTCGACCATGGCCGCGAGGTGCTGCTCCGGCGTGTCCCAGGGGAAGAACCCCTCGAGGCCCAGGCGCTTCGCGAGCTGCTTGGCGATCCACCAGCCGGGCTTCGATTCGTAGAGCGGCTCGATGACTGGTTGCCGGATCGCCACAAACGGCCGCTTCGCCGATCCGACGAAGAGGGGCGAGTCGTACCGTTCGAGGTATGTCGCCTCGGGCAGGACCACGTCGGCATAATCGATCTGATCGACGGGCAGGACATCCACCACCACCATCAGGTCCAGCTTCTCGATCGCTTCAAGCGTGCGTTTCGGTTGCGGGATGCTCTCGATCACGTTCTGCCCGTATACGATCCACGCCTTGATGGGGTAGGGATCGGCGCTCAGCGTCGCATCGACGAGGCCGTTGGTCACGCCCAACTCCTCGGAGGCGAGCGGAAACCGGCCGCCGGCGCCGTCCGCGCGTCCGCGCTGTGGCTCTGGAAAGTCCGGTAGCTCGAAACCGCCCGACGAGAGGGGGGTCGGAAGGAACATGCCGCCTTTACGTCCCCAACTCCCGAGCAGTGCGGTGAGGATGGCCATCGCGCGCGCGCGTTGCGTATCGTCGCCGTACCAGGTGACGTGGCGGCCCGGGTGTACGACAACCGCGGGCTTGGCCTGGCCCATCGCGCGCGCGGTGTCGCGAATCTGGGCCGCGGGAAGTTCCGTGATGGTCTCGGCCCACTCCGGAGTGAACTCGCGCACGTGGGCCGCCAGCTGATCGAAGCCCTGAGCGTGCTTCGCGACGTACGGCTGGTCGTAGAGACTCTCCGAAATCAGAACGTTCATCCAGGCGAGAAGGAGAGCTATGTCCGTGCCGGGACGAATCGGGAGCCACCAGTCGGCCTTGGCGGCGGCGGTGGAGAAGCGCGGATCGACGGCGATCAGCTTCGCACCCCGCGACAAGCCGGTGGCGAAGGCGGTGATCTGGGACGTGAACACGTTCTCGCCGAGGTGGCTGCCGATCAGAACGATCAGCTTCGCTTCTTCGAGGTCAACCGGCTCCGGCGAACCGAGTCCCTGGCCGAAGGTGAGTGAGTAGCCGACATCACGGGGCCCGCGGCATTGCGCGAATGACGGCTCGGCGCTGTTGGGCGTGCCGTACGCCTTCAGCAGCGTCCCGAAGAAGCGTGAGCCGATGCCATGGGGGAAGAAGGCCACCGCTTCCGGCCCGTGCTCCTTCTTGATCGCGTCGAGCTTCTGGGCCAGGAAGTCGAGCGCCTCATCCCAGGTCGCGCGCTTGAACTGCCCCTCACCACGTTTTCCGGTGCGCAGCAGCGGATACTTGAGGCGATCCGGGTCGTAGAGCAGGCTCGTGCCCGCGTTTCCGCGCGCGCACAGACGCCCCTGGGTCAGAGGGTGGTCGGGGTTGCCCTCGAGGCGGACCACCTTGCCGCCCGCGACGCTCGCGAGCACGCCGCACCTCCAGAAGCACATCTCGCAGTGGGTTGCGATCTTCTCGACCCGGTCGCCTCCGTGCCGCCCCGGCGGGTGGGCCACCGCGGCGGAGGTGGAGGCCGCGGCGGCTGACGCGCCCGCCGCGGCTGCGGTTCCGAGAAAACGTCGCCTCGAGAAGCCGGTCATGATGCGCGCTCTACCTTCATGGTGGCCTCTCTCAGGGTGTCAGCAGCCCGCGGGGGCGGGAGGTCCCTTTTCAAGGTTGACCTTGGCGCCGACCTTGAGCTCAGAGGCCTTCTTCGTGTTGAACGTGACGGTGGCGCCCGTGACCTCGACGATCTTGCCGACGCCGCCCTTGACCTCCGGCAGCTTGATTCCCGCGCCCCTCTTTACCCAGGCCGGCTTCTCTCCATCCACCGCGATCTCGACCTTGATGCCGTTAATCGACTTGATGGTGCCGGTCATCGCGCCGGCCTTGGCCGGAGCAGCCGACTTCTCATCGGCCTTCGGTAGCGGGGGCGCCGACAGCGCCATCGCGGCGAAAAGACCGAGCCCCAGTGCGAACGTGACACGCTTGATCATGATGGTTCCTCTTTGTTGTTCTAGAAGACGATCTGCAACTGGGTCACAAAGGTGTTGAAGTCCTTGACCGACCCCTTGTCAAACTTCGTATGAGAGAACTCGGCGCTCACCTTCAGGCTCTGTCCCCAGACGTAGTAGTTGAGGCCGCCGCCGTACCAGTCGACGATCTCGTCGATGGTCTGGTTGAGCGAGGCGAAGCGCCACTTCTCGTAGCGGCCGAACAGCTGCAGGCTGCTGTCCTTCACCAGGTAGCCGGCCTTGCCGTACCAGCCGTTCTTCTCGCCGTTCAGGCCCAGCGAGCCGCTGTCCGGGTTGGCTCCCTGGTAGGCGCCGTCGAGGTCGACCTTCTCGTAAGCACCCGACAAGGTCACCGTGCCTATGTTGTTCACCGGGTACTCGAAGAAGCCGTCCACCGTCCAGGCCTTGTAGTCCTTCGCCCGGATCCGACTGATCGTGTCGGTGTAGGTCGCCTTCGGCTCGATCTGGTAGGCGCCGCCGATGGTGAACACCTTCTTCTCCCCGAGGTACGTGCCCTTGTAGCCGTAGCCGCTCTCCGGATCGAGCAGGGTCAGGTGGCCGCGGAAGGAGTAGCGGAAGTTCGAGGCGGGGGTCGACTCCCCAGACGCCGTCGGACGTCCATCCATCGCGTCGGCGCGGTATTGGAAGCGGTCCGCGAAGAGGTTGCCCCAGACCGCGATCCCGCTATCGCGCGTGCCCACGTAAGGAGCGCGGATGAAGAGCGATCGGTCGAGAGTCAGTGGGTCCTCGCACGCCTCCAGGTTTTCCCGGGAGAGGTTGTACTTGAATTTGCCGACGTTGATCTTGAAACTGTCGTGCAGGTCGAAGCGCAAGACCGCGTCCAGGATCTGGAAATCGGCGCCGCTGTTCGAGGTGGTCACTCCGATGGCTCCCACGTTCGAGTCTCCCGCGAACTCGCTCTGGATGTACACGCTGAACCTGTCGCCCCAGGCCCCTCGCAGCGCGACGCGATTTCGACGGAAGGCGAAACTCGTCGTGGCGTCCCCGTTGTCCAGGCCCGAGCCCAGATCGCGGAGGGTCATTCGGAACTGCGCCTTGTAGTCGACCTGCAAGACGCCTTTGTCCTCTTCGCCGAAGACAATCTTGGGGCCGCCGTCCTGGCCCCAGGGCGGAGCGCTCGTCTTGCTCTGGGCGAACGACGGGCCGGCGGGCAGCACCAGTCCGGCGCCGAGGGTGAGGGCGAGAGCGAACGTGCGTGGATTGTTCATCGAAGTTCTCCTTGCCGAAGATCCGTGCAGCATGATGGTTGGCATGACTAACACCCGCTGCCGGGGGGCTTGGGAGAGCCCGTCGTGACAGGAGTGGTACCGCCGCCGGTGGCGGAGATGAAGAGGCTGTCGCTTGCCTCGATCTGGTTGACCTCCGTCTGTCCCGGCTGGTAGACGAAGTAGCCGGGCATGAACGGGTTCTCACCGGGGACCGGGGATGGCAGTGTCCCGACCGATCGGAGGGCTGAGGTTCCCGGAGTCAAGGCGTCGAAGGCCCACGCGTTGGCCTGCGACTCGGTGGCGCCCGCGGCTCTGATCTTCGCGAGGCTGTAGTTGTTCCACTGGCTGGACGAGCCGTCGTACATGGCGATGTCGCCTTCCGGCACTTCCAGTACCGCGTCGAACAGGACGAAGGTGGGCGACGCGCTCGTAGAACTTCCACACATGACAACGGTCTTCTTGCCGGGCGACATGAAGGCAGGGGTCACGCCGTCCATCACGGGCAGAGAAGAAAGCCGAGCGATCAGCGCCTCCTTGGTTGGATAGAGCCGGGTGCGACCGCTCTCGCCGTTCACGCGATCCAGGACGAACTGGTATCCGCCGTTACCCCGGAAGGTATTCGCGAGGTAGGGGCTGACTGTCAGGCCGCGTACATCCAGAAGCTGAATGCCGGCGCGCAGCGACGGGTTCTGGTTCAGCGAATCAACGAGCGCGAGCATCTCGCCGACCGAATACCGAAGCGCGGGCTTGACCGCCTTGTTCGCGGTGAGGTTGAAGGTGGAGGGCGGAACCGAGACGACCGCGTCAGTGAGCGCCTGGCCGGCGACCTCCCAGGCGTCATCGCCGCCGTTGAGAATCTTCACGCGCGATCGCGCGAAGCCCCAGTAACGGAAGGTCCAATAGGCCACGGAGAGCTGGTATAGATCGCCGTCCGATGTTGCTTTGGGGACGGTGAGCACTATGGTGGTGCTTTCGTCGATGCCCAGGCGTTTCACGAGGGCGTCCATTTGAGGGCCGGCCAGCATCATGGAACCCGAGGGTCCGAGGCCCTCCTCCCGGGTCATGCTCAGATCTGCGCTGAAGTCCAGCAGAACCGAGTCAGGGATGTGCTTCTTTGCCGGGGAGGTGAAGTTGGCGCGGTTCGTGACCGAAACGATAACCACGCGGTCGGCCACTCCGAACGGCGCGTTGACCTTGCCTTCGTCGGCCCACGCGATCAGAGTCTGCGCGCCGATGATCGGAGGTGCAGAGGTGGTTGTAACGGGATTGTCGTACCCGGTGGTGCCGGCCTCGCCGGAGCACCCCCAACTGCCGAGTGCGATTGCTATGAGGGCGGCGGCCAGAATGGGGGCCTGCGCCCGGCGTGTGTTTAAGGGACCTCGTGACATACGTGCCTCCTTCGGCGGTCTAAGGGCCAGCCGTGGTGGCTGGCGGTGTGACAGGTGCGGGCTCGGGGGCGCCGTCGTTTGGGATCCGTGACGCCGCTGTGAGTTGTGCAAGGTTTGTGCCCTAACACAAGGCTCCGATGCGTTGGACTTGTGACCTGGGCCGCCGGTGTGCGGCGCAGCGCGTGCGCGGACGACGTGCAGCATCGGCAAGGAGTGCGTGAGGCCGCGAAGGAAGCGCGGCGGGCGATCATGATTGCGGCCCCCCTTCGGCCCGGCTGCCGAATCGCCGCTCGATGAGCGAAGCGGCTGAGAACCCCGCCATCGCAATGATCACCACGCCGGAGACGACGACCGCCCTTGGGAGATGCAGGAGTTGAGGAAGAGTCAGCTCCCCGGCGCCGCCCGCGGTGTAAAACCCCTCGAGGCGCGGGAAGAGGACGGCGAAGGCCAGCGTGCCGGCGGTGAGCCCGAGCACGTAGATCAGCCCGTCGATCCGGCCCGTGGCGACTGCGGCGATCGACGTGCCCGGGCAGTAGCCGCCGATCACGAACCCGGCGCCGAGCAGCAGTCCGCCCACGATTTGCGCCGGCCAGTACGTCGGCACGAGGTAGACCTCGGT
>JAGNNV010000450.1 GCA_017990495.1 Vicinamibacteria bacterium | reverse complement strand
GGCGCGCGACGGCCGGTGCCGACAAGTGCTGAAGCGGCGAGTGAGTCGAGGCCGCTCATACCGAGGCCGTCTCCGTCCACGCGACCTCGGCGCCCCGCGCGGCCCACGCGGTGAGCGGCCGAAGCGCGTCTCCCGACCATTCACCGAAGATGGGGATCGCCTCGCCGCCGCTGATCGCCCGTAGTTGCCACCCATCCTCGTCTGCGACCCTGAGCCTGAGCGAGCGGGATGAACTCTCTGACGCGAACCAGCCGCCATCACGCCTGCTGGGCACGGCGTGGCCGTGAAACGGCCAGCGGGTGAGCCACGGGTTCCTGGCCAGGGCGCTCGCGGCCGCATCCAATGAGGCGTCCCAACTTTCCTCCTCCAGGACCGGAGTCATCGCGTCCGCGCTGGAACGGACGTCGACCACCAGCGCCCTCAACGGGAAGCCGGGTGCGAAGGAAAGTGTCGCCGCCACCGAAGTGCCCGGGACGAAGGTCTGTTCGTATCGACGCTGGCCGTGCGCGAAGTCGAGCACGAGAGCGGTCCGTCGCGAGGTCGCCCCTTGCAGCCAGACACGCCGCTCCCAGAGCCGCTCCGATTCTTCATGGCTCACCCCCAGCACTCGCCAGGTCTCGCTCACCCGCTCGCCCAGGCGCAGCACGCCCTCCTTGTCCATCGGGTAACCCACGGCTGATCTCACGTCGTGGCGCAGTTCCTCCGGCAGTTCGTCGAGACGGCCGATGGCGTCGAGCAGCAGTTGCAGACGTCCCATCCGCGCGAGCACGCGCTGCGGCCAGCCGTCGCCCGAAGCCGCGGCCGACTGTATCTGTCGCACCCAATGACTGAGGCCCGTGGCCTGAGCGTCGACGAGCCGCGCCGCCATGGCCTGCCAGAACGATGCGGGTCGGGAAGGCAGATCGGCGAGTCCCTGCCGCATCAGGTCTTGAAGCCAGCGTTCGACTTCCGCCGCTCCCTCGAGGATGCGCTTCAGCCGCTGACGCTCTCGCCTCGCCTGCGCCTCGGGATCTTCAGGCTCCGCGGTCTCCTCCGTGCGGGCTTTCTTCGCTTCTGCCTTTTCCGCGCGGGCCTGTCGGGCGTTGAGCCATTCCAGGGCCCACGGAGCCGGGTCGCCCGCCTTGAAGGAACCCTCCTTCTGGACTCGCAGGAGGTAGAGCGCGAGGCCGTGTTTACAGGGGAACTTCCGACTCGGGCACGTGCACTTGAAGTTCGGCCCGCCGAGGTCGATGACGACCTGGTAGGGATTCGATCCGCTGCCCTGGCACTCGCCCCAGATCGTCGTCTCCGCGGAGCCGAGGGTGGGCCACTTGGCGGGATTGAGCAGGCCCTTCGCCGATTTCGACGACGAGTCGTCCGGCGCAAGCGCGAGAATCTGCTCCGCGGTCAGCACCAGGCCATCACCTCAGGAATCCGCCCACCGGACGTCATGACGTTGGCAGTGACACTACCATTGCCCGCGCCCTGCGCGGCCCTGTCTACTTCTTGGGCGAAAGCGCCCCGCGCAGTTTGTCGGCGAGGGAACCGAAGCTCTGGGTCTGGGCCGCCACGTTGCGCGAGGTGTAGTCGCTCACTTCGGCGGCCTCCGCGGCGGCGGCGATGGCCTTCACGCTGAGGCGGATACGACGCTTCGCCGCGTCGGCTTCCAGCACCATCACGTCGATGTCGGAACCGAGCGGGAAGGCTTTCTGCAGATCCACGCCGTGGGCCGCTCCCGTTTCCGCGGTGGGCAGAAGACCGGTGACGCCGGGGGCCAGGAACAGGAATATGCCCATCTTGTCGTGGCGCTCCACCTTGCCGATCAGACGCGCGCCCGGCTGAATCGAGGAGCGCGACGGCTTCGCGCCACTGGCGCGCGACGAACCTTCCTCGATCAAAGCCACACCGATACGCTTCTTTTCGAGGTCGATATTCAGAATCTCGAAAGCGCCGGTCATACCCGGCGTCACCGACTTGGACCAGCCGCCCGGCTTGCCGGTGGGCGCGAACGTGGACAGATGCGCGAGCGCTTCGATCCCCGCCTCGAGCTCGACAAAGGCCCCGAACTCGGAAACGCGGGTGATCCGGCCGGTGAGCACCTGGCCAACCTTGTAGTTCGCCTCGACCGTGGTCCAAGGATCAGCGGAGAGCTGCTTCAGGCCGAGCGCGATCTTGCCGCCATCCTCCACCCGTATGACCTTCACCGTGATCTCGTCGCCGACCTTTACGATCTGTGAAGGATCCGAGCCGCGCGACCAGCTCATCTCGGAAGCGTGCAGCAATCCCTGTACACCGCCACCGAGATCGACGAACGCGCCGAATTCGCGAACCGAGACCACGCGCCCGGTGAGCACCGCATCCGGCACCACCTTCTCGCGAATCTGGGCGGCGATGGCCTGCTGCGCCTCTTCCTGGAACTTACGACGGGAGACCACGAACTTCTGGCCGTCTTCCTTGTACTCGACGATCTTGAAGGTGTAGACGCGGCCCACGTGGCTCAGGGGATCGGTCTCCCGCGCCTCGTCGATCTGCGACTGCGGACAGAAGGCGCGCTGAGCGGCGATGGTGACTTCGTATCCGGCCTTCACCGCTTTCTCGACCTTGCCGTCCACCGGAAGCCCGGCGCGGAACGCGTCTTCGAGCTGCCGCACCGAGGCCGCGCCGCGCTGCATGCGGCGCGAGAGCTGGATGCCTCCGGTGGTCGAGACAATGGTGGCCTGGATCTTGTCGCCTACCGCGGACTCGA
>JAGNNV010000449.1 GCA_017990495.1 Vicinamibacteria bacterium | reverse complement strand
CTAGGCCCCCGGTCTACGCACGTCTAAACGGACTGGCTTGCCGGGGGTGACGAGAGGTCCAATTGGCTTGCTCGTGGAGCGGGCACCGAAACGATGCGCCGCGAGGCTGTCGTAATGGCAACGCCCTCGCATCCGACTCAGACCAGGAGGAGCACCGGGGTTTCGAGGAGGCGCTTCACTTCGGCGAGGAACGTGGCGGAGACCGAGCCGTCGATGACGCGGTGGTCGGAGCCGAGGGTGATCTTCATCCGGTGGCCGACTTTGATCTGATCGTTGGCACCCACCACGGCTTCCTTGCGCACCGTGCCCACGGACAAGATGGCGGCGCCCGGAGGATTGATGATGGCGGTGAACTCATGCACGTCCATCATCCCGAGGTTCGAGATGGTGAAAGTAGCGCCCGTGTACTCCTCCGGCTTGAGCTTCTTGCTCTTCGCACGCTCGGCCAGCTCGCGGACTTCCGCGGCGATGTGCGCCAGCGGCTTCTGGTCGGCGAACTGCACTACGGGGGTGATGAGACCGTCAGGCAGCGCCACCGCGATGCCCACGTGGACGTCACCGTTGAGCACAATGGCTTCGGGCGAACCGTCGGGGGCGGGCGCCCACGAGGCGTTCACCTGAGGCACCGCGCGCAGGGCGAGGGCAGAGGCGCGCACCACGAAATCGTTCACGCTGATCTTCTCGCCCGCCTCCTTGAGCTGAGCGCGAAGGTCGGTGGCGCGGTCCATGTCCACGTCGACGGTGACGTAGAAGTGGGGCGAACTGAACATGCTCTCCGACAGCCGGCGCGCGATGGTCTTGCGCATGCTTGAGAGAGGCACGGTCTGCGAGACGCCGGGCGTCACCTGGACCGAGGGAACAGGGCGGGTGGCCACGGACGTCGCCGCGGCGGGAGCGGAAGCCGCGGGCGCTGCGGAGGGAGTGAAGGCTTCGACATCGCGCTTGACGATGCGTCCGCCCGGACCCGAGCCCTGAACCTGCTCAATCGCGATCTGCTTCTCCGCCGCGATCTTCTTCGCGAGCGGCGAGGCCTTGATCCGACCGCCGTCGTGGGACGGGGCTGCGGAGGCGGGTGGCTTCGACTGATTGCCTTCGGCGGGCTCAGCCACCGGTTTGGCAACCGGCGCCGGAGCGGCGGCCACCGCAGCCGCCTTGGCTGCCTGAGCCGGCGCTTCTGCCGGGGCCGGAGCGGGGGCGGGCGTTGGCTTTGGAGCGGCCGGTGCCTGAGCGGCCGCGGCGACCGGAGCAGCCGCGGCGCTGCCTCCTCTTTCCTTCTCCGCCTGGGCCTCGAAAGCCGAGATGTCCTCGTCCTTCGTGCCGATCACCGCGATCAGGCCGGCGACGGGGGCCTTTTGGCCCGCCTTCACGAAGATGCGGCGCAGCACGCCGGCGGCGAGCGCTTCCATCTCCATGTTGGCCTTGTCGGTTTCGACCTCGGCCAGAACGTCGCCCACCTTGATGGTGTCGCCTTCGTTCTTGCTCCACTTGACGATGAGGCCCTCATCCATGGTGGGGGAGAGCTTTGAGAGGACAACTTTCGTAGCCATGGTCTTCTTCCTTGCTACGCCAGAACCTGTTTCACCGTCTCGACGATCTTCTCGGGCTGGGGCACGTACAGCTTCTCGAGGACCTTCGAATACGGCATGGGCACGTCGGGGGCGTTGACGCGCATGACCGGCGCGTCGAGCGAGTCGAAACACTCCCGCTGCACGCGGTCGGAGATGTAGGCGCCGACACTCGCCTGGGGCCAGGCTTCTTCAACGATGACGCAGTGATTGGTCTTGCGGACGGATTCGAAGATCGGCGCTTCGTCGAGGGGGCGGATGGTGCGCGGGTCGACCACTTCGCACTCGATGCCTTCCTTGGCCAGGATGTCGGCGGCGAGGAGCGCGTGATAACACATACGGCTCCAGGCCACGATGGTGACGTGATGGCCGGTGCGCTTCACCTCGGAGAGGCCGAGAGGAATGATGTAATCCTCGTCGGGCACTTCGCCCTTGAGGTTATAGAGAACTTCGTTCTCCATGAAGATGACGGGGTTGTCGTCGCGGATCGCGGCCTTCAGAAGACCCTTGGCGTCGCGCGCGTTCGACGGCATCACGACGATGAGGCCGGGGACGTGGGCGAAGTAGCTCTCAAACGACTGCGAATGCTGGGCGGCCACCTGCGCTGCGGCGCCCGAGGGCCCGCGCATCACCAGCGGGCAGCGGATCTGGCCACCCGACATGTAGCGATACTTCGCCGCGTGGTTCACCATCATGTCGAGGGCGAGCAGGGAGAAGTTGAACGTCATCATCTCGGCGATGGGACGCATGCCCACCCACGCCGCGCCGACCGCGACGCCCGCGATCATCTCTTCCGCGATGGGCGTGTCGCGCACGCGCCAGTCGCCGAATTCCTGGACGAGGCCTTGAGTGATCTTGTAGGCGCCCTGGTAATGGCCCACTTCTTCGCCGATGAGGAAGACGTTCGGGTCGCGCTTCATTTCTTCGCGCATGGCCTGGTTCAAGGCTTCGCGCATCGTGATCATCGCCATGGCTTACTTACCCCCCTTGGCTGCGGGGGCGCCCCACGCGGGGTAGGCAACCGGCACCCGATCATCGGGAAGCGAACGCTCCCAGGCGGGGTCCTTTTCGACCGCGCGCCAGTTGAGGGTGGGGGTCTTCACATAGATGTCTTCGTACATGTACTCGGCGGGGGGCCAGGGGCTTTCTTCGGAGAACTTGATGCA
>JAGNNV010000448.1 GCA_017990495.1 Vicinamibacteria bacterium | reverse complement strand
CCGCCGGGTTCGCCCCGTATCGTCTGACCCACAGCCCATGGCTGAGCAGCGCCACGCGTTCCTTGCCCGGCTCGCTCTCTTCGGGCGTGAACCAGCGCCCGAGTTCGGGCTTCATGCGCAGGGCCGCGAGGACGTCGCCGGTGAACTGGAAGCCCTGGACGCGCTCGGGCCGGCCTCCATCCGTGATGTTCGCGGTCCACCAGCGGTACAGGCCCATGGTCTCGAATGACTTCTGTTGAGCCTTCCAGTCAAGGTAGTTGGCGAACGCGACCTCGTTCCGCGGGTTCTTCTCGGAAGAGTCCCAGATCGAGACCAGGCGATCCGCTTCGGGGTAGGGAAGCGGGTGAAGAACGAGGGCGCTCAAGAGAGAGAACATGGCCGTGTTGGCGCCGATGCCGATGGCGAGGGTCAGGATCGCCACCACCGCGGCTCCGCGTGAGCGTTTCCACATCCGCAGGGCGATGTTCATATCGCGAGCGAAGTCGTAAGCCCAGGCGAAGCGGAACTCATCGCGCGTGTATTCACGAGCGCTCTCGACTCCGCCGAACTTCAGATGGGCGGCCCGCCGGGCCTCAGACGGCGTCATGCCGGCTCGCAGATTCTTCTGGACCTGTTGTTCCAGGTGGAACTGAATCTCCTCGCTCAAGCGACCGTCGAGATCGTCGCGGCCGCTCATGCGTGCGCCGCCTTCAGGACGAGGTTGATGGCGCGCGACAAGCGCTGCCACGACTCGAGTTCGCGGGTGAGGTGCTTGTGACCGGCGGCGGTCAGCGAGTAGTACCGCGCTCGGCGGTTGTTCTCGGTGGTGCCCCATTTCGAGGTGATGAGCCCTTGCCGTTCCAGACGATAAAGGGCGGGGTAGAGCGTCCCCTGCCCCAGGCAGAGGACTTCCTCGGACCAGTTCTCGATGCGTTCGGTGATGCCCCAGCCGTGCATCGACTCGAGAGTGAGCGTGCGCAGCACCAGCATGTCGAGGGTTCCGCGCAGGATCGCCTCGGTTTCGAGATCGGCGGGAAGCGCTTTCGGGGGCATGGGTCTCCTTTGGACAGTCGAAGGGAGTGTAGGAAGGACTCCTTTCGATTGTCAAGGGGAAGGGGAATGCTCCCTGGAACGGGGTATGGTATTCACCCCCGGAACCTCAATCAGGAGCAATAGTTCAGATGGCGAGTATCGACGTCCTTCTCAAAGCCGCGGCGGACCAAAAGGCCAGCGACCTGCACCTCTCGGTGGGCTTGCCGCCGATCCTGCGCCAGTTCGGCGAGCTCAAGAAACTGCCCTATCAGCCGCTGAGCGCCGAGCAGACGGCCAAGCTCGTGAACGAGATCCTGACTCCCGAGCAGCGGACCAAGCTCGCCAACGATTGGGAGATCGACTTCGCCTACGAGATCCCCGGGGTGGCTCGCTTCCGCTCGAACGCCTTCCAGCAGCGCAAGGGCCTCGACGCCTGCTTCCGCGTGGTCCGCACCGTGCTGCCCGGCTTCGCCGAACTCGGCATTCCCGAGATCATGAAGAAGGTCTGCGAGAACCACCAGGGGCTGATTCTCGTCACCGGATCGGCCGGGTCGGGAAAGTCGACCACGCTCGCCGCCATGGTCGACCTCATCAACTCGCACCGCGCGCATCACGTGCTCACCGCCGAAGACCCCATCGAGTTCGTGCATCCCATCAAGATGGGGGCGGTCAATCAGCGAGAGTTGAACACCCACACCCAGTCGTACGGCAACGCCCTGAAGGCCGCGCTGCGCGAGGATCCCGACGTCATCATGGTCGGCGAACTGCGCGACCTCGAAACCATTTCGCTCGCCATCAGCGCCTCGGAAACCGGTCACCTCGTCATCGGCTCCATGAACACGTCGTCGGCCCACAAGACCATCGACAAGGTCATCGACTCGTATCCCGCGGCTCAGCAGAACCAGATCCGCGCCATGCTCGGCGAGTCGCTCAAGGCCGTGTTCTCCCAGCGTCTGCTGCCCCGCGCCGACGGCACGGGCATGGCCCTCGCCTACGAACTGCTCCTCGGCAGCACTCAGCTCGCGAACCTGATCAAGGACGGGAAGACTTTCCAGATTCCGAACATCATGCAGATGGGCAAGGCCCAGGGCCTGCGTACCATGGACGATTCCCTGCTCGAGTTGCTCAAGGCCGGCGCCATCACTCTGGAGGCTGCGCACAAGAACGCGCTCAACGTGAAGTCCTTTCCTCCTCTGCCCGCTGCCGCCCCCGGCGCGGCGGGCGCACCCGCGGCCGGAGCGACTGGAACCGCGCCTCGTCCTGCAGGCGCTCCCACCGGAGCGGCGCCCCGGCCTGCGGGCGCTCCCACCGGAGGGGCGCCCCGGCCTCCTGGCGCGCCGCCTATGGGCGGGACCGCGGGCGCGGCGCGTCCGCCCGCGCCCGGAATGGCGCCTCGTCCCGGTATGCCGGGCGCCACGGGTACGGCGCCCCGACCTCCAGCGCCGTCGGGGGCCGTGCCCCGTCCGCCCATGAAGCCGGAGGTGAAGTAGCCATGGCCATGCCTGAACTCGAACGCCTCCTGCGCAAGATGATCGAGGGTGGAGCCTCCGACCTCCACCTCGTGGTCGGTCGACCGCCGCTGCTCCGCAACCGCGGCGAACTCGTGCCGATGGACGAACCCGTCCTCACCCGTGAAAGCTCCGAAGCCATCATCACCGCGGTGCTCGCGCCCGGCCAGCGCGACCGCATCTTCGAAAACCTCGACCTCGACTTCGCCTACG
>JAGNNV010000123.1 GCA_017990495.1 Vicinamibacteria bacterium | reverse complement strand
TGCTCGGGCGGGTAGTTCTGCGAGATCGACCAGCTCGTGGTGCGGTCGGCGGCCTGAACGAAGCGGCCATCCGAGCTCACCAGACTGTCCGGCCAGTGGTTGTAGGCGGGGAAGTTCGTCACCTCGTCGCGCACCCGACCCACGTAGACCCGCGGCTTTGTCCCCGGCTCGTAGATGACGAAGGGCCGCGCCTGCGCGCGCATTTTCACCACCTGGATGACCGGTGTTTCCGGTTTCAGGTCTTTGACCATGCTCGGGTCCACCGCCAGGTTGCGCCGATCGCGCGTGTTGACGCTCTGATCGTCGGGCCACGAGTAGGTGGCGCTCCGGCCGTCGAGATCCACGTAGGTGAGCGCGTCGTTGGCCAGAACGTCCTTCGCGTTCTGACCCGGGTGCGCGAGAACGCTCGTCTCCTGGATCTGGAGCCAGGGGAAGGCGAGCGATGCCTCGGGCCGACGCCAGCGGACCTTGCGCACGCCCGTGCCGTCGGGGAGGAAGGTGTAGTACTCGTCAACCCACCAGGCGAAGCCGCTGCGTTCGTTGGCGATCCAGTTGTGATCGTGCCCGCTCACCGGCGCGTAGCGCCAGTGCACCACCACGCGCGCGGGCGTGTTCTCGACGACGCGGACCGAAGAGTATTTGGTGTGGATGTCCTGCATGTGCTCAACGCAGCCCTCGTGGTTGCCGCTCTCCATGCTCTGATCGGCGAGCCACAGCCCGTTTTCCGTGACCCAGGCGGGCGAGTACCGCAACCCGCGCCAGAAGACGACCCGCACCGGAGAGCCGTCGAACTGGACCACGATGTCGGGGTGGTCGGAGACGGGCCACAGCGCATCCCAGTCTTCGTGGTAGCGCAGATTCGTGTAATAGGCGCCGAACCGGCCCGGCCCCTTGGGGCCCGAGGGCAGGACGCGCGGGGGAATGTCAGGGGTCAGGGACGCCTGGGGCCGACGCGCCTCGCGCCCGATCTCCTCGGCTCCAAGAGCTCGGTCGAACAGCCGGACCTCGTCGAGGATTCCGTCGAGGGAGAACCACGAAGGCCGGGTGCCTTCGGCCGGAGGCACGGGATGGGACGGCATGACCTTCGTCCGGTTCGCTCCGAGCACGAGATCCTGTTCGGAAGCGCCCTTGAGGGGCCCGCGGATGTCGAGACGTCCGGTCTCGACTCCGTCCACATAAAGCCGCACGCCCTCGTTCTCGCGGAAGACCGCGGCCACGTGAGTGAAGCGGCGGAGGCGGAGAGGCTTCGCCGACTCGACCGACACCCATTGCCCGCCCACTGCGAGCTTCAGGCCGAGTTCGCCGCGTGGTCCCACGCCGAAGAAATAGCCGGCGTCGCTGTCCTTCTCCTGGGCCAGAATCGGGCACCAGTTCCACGGGTACGTGGCCAGAGCCACCCAACCATCCACGCTGAAGGTCGAACCAATCCGCGGCGCCTCGGCGGCTTTCTGCGTGATGCGCGTGGTGTAGCCGTCAAGGCGCAGGGCACGGCCGGACACGCCCTCGACCAGCTTGAAGGCCCCGGCCACCGAGTCTCCGGTCTCGAAGCGCCAGTGAGCGCGGGGAGGCGCGTCGGCGCCGATGGCGAGGGACGCGCTCGCCGTGGTCAGCCACAGTGCGGCCAGGCCGCGCAGATCAAAGGTCATGGCTCTCCTTCATTGGGGATGGTGATTGGTCAGGCCCCGATCTTCTGGGGGAGCGACAGGTGGGAGTCGTCGAAGGTCTCGCGGAAGCTGCGGGGCGAGACGCCGAAGACGTTCTTGAAGGCGCGCGAGAAATGAAACGCGTCTCGGAAGAGAAGTTCGGCGGCGACCTGTTTCACGGTGTGACTCGGATCCTCGAGCAGCTTGGCCGCCCGGTTCATCCGCAGTCGGGTCAGCAACTCGTAGGGGGTTTGGCGGTCGTAGCGTTGGAACAGCCTGCAGAGATAGGCCTCGCTCACGTGACACTCGCGCGCGGTTTCGCTGAGCTGGGTCAGGCGGAGATGGTGTTCTTCGATGTGCTGTCGGCAACGCCTGTAGGTCGTGAACGCGGCGGTGTGATCACCGTGCGCGGGCGAGAGCGCGGCGGCGATTCGCAACATCAGGTAGTGCAGGCGCGCTCCGACCAGCTCGTTCGCCATCGCTCCGCCCCGTGAGCCGTCGTGCACGAGGTCGTCGAACGCTCGCTGGATATCGCCCGGGCTATCCACATGGCACCACTCGCCGGGGGCGAGGCGGCATTCGACCATCATGCGGGCCGCATCGGCGCCGACGAAGTCCACGAAATACTTGCTCGGCGGATCAGCGCGATCGGCGGCGATCCGGTGGGGGATTCCCGGCCCGTAGCAGAAGACGAGGCCGGGCCGGAGCGCCACCTCCTGCCCGGCGAGATGAAGACTGCCCCCGCCGCAGGCCACGAATTCGAGCCCGAGATAGGGGAAGTTCGCGCGGTCGATGATGTAGTCGGGATGGCAGCGTTCGAAGCCACCGCAGACCACGGCCAGCGACGCTTCCGCGGGCGGCGCGAGGTCGAGATAGAACGATCGGACGTACTTCACCTGGCGCGAAAAGAACGCCGGCAGCGACCGTTCCCGCTCCCTCTGGTCCAAGACTCAACCTCCTATGTTCAGGTCACGAATCGCGATGGATTCGAAAAGCACAACTCGAAACTACCATGCAATGGCCTGTTTTAGGCCTATTTATGAGAGACAGCAACAGAGCCAAGAGCGTATGAGGTCAATAAAAGACATGCATTGGTCAAAAATCACCATTTCATTTCTGTGACGGCCCTGGAATCTTTTTGCTACATTCAAAACTGTATACAGACCTTGGCGAGGCGCGAACGCCCCCGAGGCGGCGGTTTGGCGTTGGCTGACGGAGATACTTTTTCAAGGACTATCAGGTCCGACCAGGCGGAGGGTAGGTACGACATGAGGCTTACGAAATTTTGGTTCCTTGGGCTAGCGGTCGCGTTAATGGCCAGCTTGAGCGCGGCGCAGTCGCGAATCGATGGGACGATCGAGGGAAGAGTCCTCGACAGCCAGGGGCTCGCTGTCCCCGGTGCGACCGTGGTCGTCTCAAGTCCCGCCTTGATTCAGGCTGAGGTCGTTGTCACCAATCCCGAGGGTCGCTATCGCGCCACGCGGCTGCCGCGAGGCGTCTACTCCGTGCGTGTCACCATGAGCGGCTTCCAGACCCGCGAGCTCACAGGCATCGAGCTGTCGGTTGGCAAGGTGCTCGTGATTGACGCCACCATCGAACCGGGCGGGACCACTGAATCGGTGATGGTCGAGGCGAAAACGCCGGTGATCGACACGCAGCAGGTCAAGAACGTGCAAACGATCACGAGCGAGGTGATCAACCAGGTGCCCCTGAGCCGCAACCCGATCACGGGAC
The DNA here is from genome assembly GCA_017990495.1 of Vicinamibacteria bacterium. Classification (GTDB taxonomy): domain Bacteria; phylum Acidobacteriota; class Vicinamibacteria; order Fen-336; family JAGNNV01; genus JAGNNV01. The sequence goes on along the minus strand of JAGNNV010000123.1, from coordinate 6,688 downwards.
CCACACAGCTGGCGCCCGGCGTGGTCGAGCGCACGTCTTCCGGCTCGAGACGCAGTGAGACCAACTACACAGTCGATGGCGCCAACGTGCAGGCCCCGGACCAGGGCTTCTCGGAAGCCAGCGTGAGTTGGGACGCGGTCGAGGAAATCGAGTTCATCACCACCGCCAATCCGATGGAAAACTACGGCGCGATCGGCGGCACCCTGAACCTCGTGACCCGGACCGGCAGCAACAAGTTCCAGGGCATGGCGTCCTACTACTTCACGAATCGCGGGCTCTCGGAGGTCCTTTTGCCCCTGGAACACTCGAACACCTTGCGCATCGGCCAGCCGAGCCTCGCCGAGACCGAACGCGACCTGTCCTTGCGGGTTTCCGGTCCCGTGCTCAAAGACCGCCTTTGGTTCGTGGCGAATTACCGTCTCTACAAAGACGAGAAGGCCGGCACCTTCGTGCCGACGACGATCAACGGAAAGCAGTATCAGAACTACGCGGCGCCGCTCGACCAGAGTTGGTACTTCGGCAAGCTGACGGCCCAGATCACCCCGAAGGTTCGCTGGTTCGGCAGCTACACCTACTCGAGCGGCGACGCGCCCCAGGAACTCGCCTCTGCGCCGGCGCGCCGAGCGCTCGATGCCACCAGACACTGGCAGGCCAAGCAGCACACCGCCTCCAGCCAGCTGACCTGGACCCTCTCCCCGCAGACGCTCCTCGACGCGCGCTTCGGGATCTGGCGCTTCAACTACGATGGCCTCTCCCAGGTTGGAACCGAAAAGAATCCCGCATATTTCGACGAGTTCACCGGCTATCAGTACGGCCGCTGGAGCGGGGGGCGCGACGGCACCGACAAGCGCAACTACAACGGCTCGGTGGCGGTAACCCGCTTCCAGGACAACTGGGCCGGCTCGCATGAGTTCAAGGCCGGCCTCGAGTACCAGAAGCTGAACGGCGGGTTTTACTTCTCGAGCGAGAACTCGATCGGCGAGTGGCGCACCTACCGCGACAACATCTACTACTACCGCGGACTGCTCGGCCTCTCCGGTCCAGACCCGGTGCGTGGTGACGGCCTCCTGACCTTCCTGACCGCCTCCACCGCGGAACTTGGCAGCGGTGTGCCGAGTCTATTCGGGCGCGGCGGAGGCTTCGTCTCGGACGTCTGGCGAGTCAACAGCCGACTCACCCTGAACCTTGGCCTGCGTTACGACTCGACCTCGGGTCGAATCGATGATGTCACCAAGCCCGCGGCCGACGCGCTCGCGCAGGCGATCGGTCAGGCGGTCTTCGTGCCACGCTGGGGCATCAACCCCTTCGGCGCCTTGAACTCCGCGGGACAGGACAACCGCATCCCCTGGAGCGGCTTCTCTGGTCAGATCGGAGCGGCCTTCGACCTGACCGGCGACCGCAAGACAATCCTGAAGGTCAGCGCTTCGAGCTACCAGGAACGACTCCTCGGTAATCAAGTTGCCAACGGCGTGCCGAACGGACAGGCCAGCTTCGCGATGAACTGGTTCGACCTGAACGGCAACGGCCAGCCTGACATGCCGGGCACCGACCGCTACGTTCAGGCCAACAACGCGAGCCCGCTCGCGCTGCAGGGCACGACCTGGCATCAGAACGTGGATCCGAATGTGAAGACGCCCTACATGCTCGAGTACCGTCTTGGAGTCGAGCGCGATCTTGGGAGCTTCAATGTGGGTGTGGCCGGCATCTACCGCGATCGAAAGAACCTCCAGACTGCGCTTCTTTATGACCTCGGCACCGGAAAATACTGGAGCGACCTCAGTTCGGGCTTCTGGGTTCCGTTCACCACCACGGTCCCGGCCGCGGGCGCCAGCTTCCCCGCAACTCCGACGACGGTCTACTTCCAGAAGACAAACGCCCCGGCCTCCTTCACGCGGGTCACGAACATCGACGCGAAGGCTCGTTACCAGGCGCTTGAGGTCACCGCGAACAAGCGCTGGAACGGCCGCTATATGGCGGGCGGGTCGGTCGTCTTTTCGAGGAACTACGGCGACTATGAGGTCCTCGGAAACAACAACGGCTACGGACAGTTCCAGACCCCGAACTACGCCATCAACCGCGGCGACTCCCGCGAGCCGTTCGACCGTCCCGTGGTGGTCAAGCTGTTCGGCAGCGTGCTGATGCCACAGGACGTGCGCCTGTCCTACAACTTCTTCTACACGAGCGGCACCCCCTGGAACCGGACGGTGACCGTTGCGCCCCCCGCGGCGTGGGCCGCCGCGAACGGAGTGTCGACCGCGAGTCAGACCATCTGGGTCGAGCCACGGGGCGATCGGCGCGACCAGGCGATCAACAACCTCGATCTCCGCGTCGAGAAGCTGTTCAAAGTCAACAACCGGCACGAGCTCGGGCTCTTCATCGACGCGTTCAACGTGACCGGCTTCTCGTATCTCACGTTCCAGTCCAATCCTGGTGGAACGTGGTCACCGACCGACGTAGGGGGCACGACGGGCACGTTCAGCCCGGCGGCGACCAGCGCGCTGAGTCAGATCGGCGTTCGGACGTTCCGCCTCTCCGTTCGCTATAGCTTCAACTAACGAAGCCCCTCGGGCGTGCGGGCGGCTCGGGTTGTTTCCGGGCCGCCCACGTGTCCGCCGTCCGTCCGCAGCGCGCTTGAGACCCCCCGTATGCTCCCTCCCATGCGACTCGACGCCCATCAGCACTTCTGGCGCTACGACAAGGCGCAGCACGTCTGGATGACAGACGCCATGGCCGCGTTGCGCCGGGACTACCTTCCCGAAGACCTGGCGCCGCTGCTTCAACAGACCCGTCTTGAGGGAACGATCGCAGTGCAGGCCCGCCAGATGGTCGAAGAGACCGAATGGCTGCTGGCTCTTGCCGAGCGGCATACCTTCATTCGCGGTGTGGTGGGCTGGGTCGACCTGCGTTCGCCCGATGTGGGGGCGCAGATCGAAAGGCTCGGAGCGAACCCCAGACTTGTCGGGGTGCGCCATGTCGTCCACGACGAACCCGACGACGACTTCATGTTGCGCCCCGAGTTCCGTCGCGGGATCGCGCTTCTCGGGCCCGCCGGATTGACCTACGACCTGCTGCTGCGTCCCCCGCATCTCAAGGCGGCCATCCGCCTCGTGGACGAATTCAAGGACCAGCGCTTTGTCCTCGATCACATCGCGAAGCCTCAGTTTGGCGACATCTCCGGTTCGATCTGGAAAGAGGACATCCTGCGCCTTGCCGAGCGACCGAACGTTTTCTGCAAACTCTCCGGCCTCGTCACGGAGGCCGACTGGAACGCCTGGCGACCCCACGACTTCCGCCCCGCTCTCGATGTCGTGCTCGAGGCGTTTGGCGCGGACCGACTGATGATGGGTTCCGACTGGCCGGTCTGCACGCTCGCCGCGGACTATGCGACCACGATGGGCGTGGTGATGGACTTCGTGCGCGACCTCAAGGCATCAGAGCGGGACGGCATACTGGGCGGGAACTGCGCGCGCTTCTACGGCGTCGCGCTCGAAAAGGAGGGCGCATGAGTCAGATGCTCGCCGCAGTCTTACATGGCCCGAGGGATCTGCGTGTGGAGGAGCGCCCACGGCCGGAACTCGAGCCTGGAACCGTCCTCGTCCGGGTGCGTCGGGTGGGCCTGTGCGGAACTGACGTTCACTACTACGAGGACGGGCGGGTCGGAGCCTTCGTGGCCTCAGCGCCCTTCGTGCTGGGCCATGAGCTGTGCGGCGAGGTGACCGCCGTCGCGGAAGGGGTCGGGCGGCCGAGTCCAGGCGATCGGGTGGTCGTGAATCCTTCAAGGCAGTGCGGGCGGTGCGAATTCTGTCGGGCCGGCCGCGGCAACTTGTGCCGCAACATCCGCATGCTCGGAAGCGCCAGCACGACTCCTCCCACCGACGGCGGATTGGCCGGGTATCTCAGAGTGGGTGCGGAGCAGTGTTACGTGATGCCAGAAACGATGGACGATGGCATCGGCGCGCTCATGGAGCCTCTGGCGGTGGCGCTCCAGGCCCTTCACCGGGCCGGCTCAGTCGCCGGCCGTCGCGTCCTGGTGTGTGGAGGAGGCCCGATCGGGCTTCTGATCGCGATCACCGCGCGCGCGTTCGGCGCCACAACCGTGGCGCTCAGCGACCCCGACCCCGGACGCCGCACGTTCGCCCTCGCGCTGGGCGTGGACGTGGTGTTCGACCCCGCGAATCCAGAAGGGGGACCGGGAGCAGCCGGAGTCGACGATGGATTCGAGGCCGTGTTCGAAGCTTCGGGCGCCTCGGCCGCGGTGGCTCAGGCATTCGAACTGGCGCGGCGCGGCGCGACGATCGTTCAAGTTGGATCGCCGTCGGAGCCGCGGACGCCCCTGCCGCTCGGGCAGTTGCTCGTCAAAGAACTGCAGTTTGTGGGCTCGTTCCGTTACGGGAACGTCTGGGATCAGGCGATGCGCCTTGCGTCTTCGGGCCGGCTGAACCTGACCCCCCTGATCACCCACGTGTTGCCGCTCGCACAGGTGCGCGAGGCGCTGGAACTGGCGTCGGGGCGGGGGGGCGCCCTCAAGGTTCAAGTGGATCTCGGCGCAGGCGATCACGGAGGCCCTGATCGCCCATGAATACGGTGAGCGAAGTCACTCCGCGAACGAGCACCGGCCTTCACTATCGGCCGCTCGGCGGCACCGGGATGAATGTCTCCAGCCTCAGCTTCGGGGCCTCCTCCCTGGGCGGGGTATTCCGCGACGTGAACGAGGCCGAGGGCATGGCCGCGGTCCACACCGCCCTCGACCTCGGCATCAACTACTTCGATGTGGCCCCCGCGTACGGCGGCACGCGCGCCGAGACCATGCTCGGTCGGGCGCTTCGTGGCGTGCCCCGCGACCGTTTCTACCTCTCGACCAAGGTGGGGAAGTACACGAACCCCACGAGTTATGGCGAGGACACTTTCGACTACTCGCGCGACCGGATCCGCGCGTCCCTCGACGAAAGCGCCGCCCGGCTGGGGGTCGACTACTTCGACATCGTGCACATCCACGATATCGAGTACCAGGGTCGTCGTCATGTGGAATGGGCTCTCAAGGAGGGGATCGAAGCGCTGCAGGAACTGCGGCGGGAGGGCCGGATCGGCGCGGTCAGCTTCGGCATCCACCCGATGGACCTGTGGCATCGGATCTTCGCGGACTGCGATGTGCAGGCCGCCCTCGTCCACAATCACTACTGCCTGAACGACACGCGGCTGCTGGAACTCCTGCCCGTGGCCGCGGCGCGGGGAATCGGAATCATCAACGGTTCGCCCTTCGCCAGCGGCCTGCTGACCGACCGCGGGCCGGCGGACTGGCACCCGGCGGGCGAGGCCGACCGCGCGCTGTTTCACCGCGCCGCCCTCCACTGTGTCAGCCGCGGAACGAGCATCAGCCAGCTGGCGCTCCAGTTTTCGAGCCAGCATCCGCAAATTCCAACCACGCTCTTCAGCTCGGCCAGCGCCGAATCGGTTCGCCGCAACGTTGCCTGGCACTCTCAACCCGCGGATCCCGAGGTCGTCGCCGAAGTCATGGAGATCCTTCGCCCGGTGCGCGACAAAGACTGGACCTACTGATGGTGATCTGACGAGATGAGCATGGGTAGGAGACTCGGGCGACTCGTGGCCTTTGGCCTGTCGGCGTGCGCGCTGGCATCCGCGCCGGGATCCGTATCCGCCAGTTCCAGCGCGACGCCGAGGCCTCCGAACGTCGTCTTCATCCTCGCCGACGATCTGGGTTATGGCGACATCGGAGCCAACAACTCTCAGTCCCGGATCGCCACGCCCCACATCGACCGCATCGCGCGTGAGGGCATGCGCTTTACCGACGCCCACTCTCCGGCCGCCGTCTGCACCCCCAGTCGGTACGGCATCCTCACCGGCCGCTACGCCTGGCGGACCTGGCTCAAGCAGGGCGTCATCGGGGGCTACACGCCGCCGCTGATCGAGCCCGACCGGCTCACCGTCGCATCTTTCCTGAAACAGAGCGGCTACACCACGGCGATGATCGGCAAGTGGCATCTGGGTGTCGGGTGGGTCCGCGCCAACGGCTTCGTGGGAACCGCAGCGAACGCCGAGGAACACCGCGCCGGCTCGTCGCAGGACGGTGACCCTGCCAAGGGGATGAACGTGGATTTCGATCAGCCGGTCCGCGGCGGTCCGCGGGACCTGGGCTTTGACTACGCTTTTTTCACCGCGGCCTGTCCGACGATGGACGGGCCTTTCACTTTCATTCGGAATGATCGCCCGACCGCGCGGCCGGATCGGAAGATCTTTGTCGACCCAAACGCGGAGGAGGAGTACGGCCGCCCTCGCGGCGGATGGATCGCGCCGGGTTTCTCACTCGAGACCGTCGATCTCGAGTTCGTCAAAGAGACGATCTCGTTCATGGAACGCAGCGTCGCCCAGGCACCGACGCGCCCCTTCTTCGTGCACTTGTCACTGTCTTCACCCCATACCCCCTGGCTCCCGCCGACCTTCGCCCGGGGCGCCAGCGGCGACGGCCCGCGCGGGGATCTCGTCACCGTGGCCGACTGGGCGGTGGGGGAGGTGAGAGCGGCGCTCGATCGACTCGGGGTGTCCGGCGATACGCTCCTCATCTTCACCAGTGACAACGGTCCGCACCCGGGAACGAATGGCCATGCGTCCGCGGGCCCATTCCGGGGGTACAAGTCGCATGCGTTGGAAGGAGGTCATCGCGTCCCTCTGG
>JAGNNV010000122.1 GCA_017990495.1 Vicinamibacteria bacterium | reverse complement strand
ACCACTCCCCGGCCCTGATTGTCGTGTTCGAGATAGTGGTTCCAGGCGTCGCTGACGTCCCGGTAAGGAAGGGTGAAGTCGGCGTCGGGTATCGGCTTGCCTGACATCAGGGTCCGCAGCGCCGTCAGCGTCACCTGTCGATACAGCGGGGCGTAGACGCGGCACTGCGAAGCGAAGCGCGCGAACTGATGTTCCGTCATTCGCCGCTCTTCGGCGTCCGCGATCATGTCGCTGTTGGCGGTGGCATCGTTCGACACCGTCGGGTAGGCATAGAAGCAATCCACCGCAGCGTTGGGGTTCGGCTTCCACTTTTCGACGGTGAGCTGGCCATCGACGCTGACCACCGTGCTGTCCAGGTTCGAGGAGGCGCAGACGTCGCCCACGCGACCCGGCCGGCACAACCAGTTCTCGGGCTTGCTGTAGTCGTTCTTCGGGTGATCCGCGGCGAGAAGGGGCGCCCCGGCGAGGAGGACGTGAAGAATGGCGATCATTGGCAGACCTTACTAGCCTCCGGACGGGAAGATGCCCGGGATGGATCACCACGGGGCCTGGGTCGCCGTGAAGCTCGACGGATACCGAGTGTGATTTTCCCGGCTACAATGTTTTCACTCGGTGGTCCCCACCGGATTTATTGGCACTCCCCAGGGCGCAGAAGTGAACCCGAACGACCCAAACCCGGCTGAAAGCGACGCACGACACGCGGACATGGAGGACCTGTTCGTTTCCTCCATTCCCGATATCGCGCGGGTCACCCGGTTCATCGCCCGCCGTCACCGGTTGAGTCAGGCCGAGGCTGAAGACTTCAGCGGAGAGGTGAATCTCGCCATCATCCGGGGCAACTACGCTGTCCTCGCCGCGTTCCAGGGACGCAGTTCTCTGCGAACGTATCTCACCACGGTGATCCAGCGGATGTTCCTGGATTATCGTCGCCGCCTTTGGGGGAAATGGCGGCCTTCGGCGGAGGCGAAACGACGCGGACCCATCGCGTTGCGCCTGGAGCTGCTGCTCTACCGCGATGGGCTCAGTTTCGATGAGGCGGTTGAAACCCTGCGCACCAACCTCTCCTGCACCGAGAGCCGGGAGACCCTGGCCGAGCTCGCCCATGTCATCCCCAAGAGAACCGATCGGCGGGCGATCATCGAGGGCGCCGACGACATCGGCACGGTGCCTGCCGACGTGGTCGCGGGACCCGAGGCGCAGTTCGAGGGAGCCCACACCTCGGCCCGCGCCCAATGCCTCATCAACCGCGTCATGGAAAGCCTAGACCCCCACGACCGGATCGTGCTCCGCTTGCGGTTTGAGGACGATATCTCGGTGGCGGACATCGCGCGCAGGCTGCACCTCGATCAGAAGAGGCTGTATCGACGAATTGAGGAACTTCTGGCCGAATTCCGCAAGTCCCTTTCAGATCAAGGACTTGGCTGGCCGGAAGTGGTTCGGATGATCGAGCGCGGTCAGTGTCATCTCTGTTTACCTCCCCTTGGTCCGGAAAATGCCGGCCCGCGTCCGTCTCCCAATGAGGTGCAAGCGTGAAGAACGAGTGCCCCGGGAATGCGATGTTGGCCGAGTACCTCGACGGAAGGCTGGACGCGATGCAGCGAGCTTCGGTCGAAGATCACATCTCCCGCTGCGAGGACTGCTACTTCTCGGTGCGGGAGTCGACGTTGACGTGGGCGGAACCGGGCGTGGATGGGGCGAGCCTGGGAGGGGTTGACGCGCTGAACGGCGTGTCATCAGAAGGGGGGGGTGCGGAGGCGAGTGGAGGCTTAGTAGGGGCAGCCTCCCGGGCGGAAACGCCAAGCGCTCCGCGCCCCCGGCGTTTGGGGCTCGTCCGCTACCTCCTGCCTCTGGCGGCGACGCTCTTCGTTGCCGCGGGCTCCATCATGGTCTGGAAGCAGTCGCGTCCGGCCGACTCCTACGTCGAGGTGGTGGCTCCCCTGGTCAAGGCTGTCGGCGAGCGGCGCTTCTTCGCGCCGCGGCTCGTCGGCGGCTTCAAGTTCGGCCCCAGGCTGGCGGCCAAACGATCTGCTGGAAGCGCCTCCGACTCCGAAGCCTGGGCCGTGCTCGGGGTAGCCGAAGAGATCAGAAGCGGGCCCGAGCCGTCGGCTTCCTCTTCGTCGTCGACCACGATGTCGACGAGCGGCGCCCGGGCGGGCCGAGCGGCCGCCGCCCTCTTTCTCGGCCGGGCCGATGAGGCGGTGGCCGAATACGAAGGCCTGCTGGCCGAAGACCCGGACAACCTCGAGTGGGCCAGTAATCTGGCGGCCGCCCTGCTGGTTCGCGCAACCAACACGCCCGAAACCGAAGCGCGTGACAACGCTCTTGCCCTCCGACACGCGGAACGCGCCTGCCGACTGAGGCCCGGCCTCGTCGAATCCTGCTTCAACCATGGCCTCGCTCTCGCTGCCCTCGGAAGAGGCCTGGATGCCGAAGCCGTCTTCACTCGGCTGGCCGCGCGCCGCGATGCATGGAGTGCGGCGGCTCAGGAGCAACTCGATGACCTGCGGGCGGGAACAGTCGGCCAAAAGTAGCGCGTCATCGCCGTGGCCGTCGGGTGGATAATCCGCCCGTGAGCGGGACCCATACCGGGCGTCGGTTGATTGCCTCTCTGACTCTGTTCGCCTCGACGCTTGCAGTTCTCGCGGCCGAACCGCCCCCGCCCCCGCTGGCCGCCGTCGTCGTCCAGTTGAGCCCCTACGCGGGTCGACTCGTCACTGTGCCGGTGGTGATCGGGAAGCGCACCCTCACCTTCCTGCTCGATACCGGCGGCGGCGAGACGCTGATCACGCCCCGCGTGGCTGCGCTCATCGGTTGTACGCCGCGTGGTCGATCGGTGGGATTTCGCATGAGTGGCGAGCGGGTGTTGTTCAAGCACTGTGACGCCACCCGCCTGGAGATCGCCGGCCGTGCCTTCGCAAGGTCGCAGATCGCGGTGTGGGACGTCATGGCCGTCCTCCCGAAGGAACTGCCGCCGCTTGATGGTGTTCTCGCCCTCGACGTTTTTGAGCGGCAGCCCTTCACTCTCGACCTCGCGAGCGGCACCCTCACCCTTGAATCGCCGGCCTCGACGAAAGAGCGCACACAAGGGGCGAGAATGGTCAAGGCTCGGATCGCCACCGGCCTCTCCGGAGCGGAACTCACTCTGTTCCTCCATGGAAGGCTCGACGAGCCGGGCTGGTTCCTCTTCGATTCGGGCAATCTCGATCTCGTTCAGGCGGCGCCCCACATGGTGCGCGCGACCGGCGCGGTGCCGCGGCAAGTCGAAGCGGCCGCTTTCGCTGTCGATGGCCTGCCCGTCACTTCGCTTCCCGTGCGCGTGCGAGAGCTGATTCACGACGGCGCCCTGTCGGAATCATTCCTGCGCGACTGGGTCTGGACGATCGATCTGGCCCACGGCGGCATCTGGGCCTATCCCCGCCCGACCCGCTGACGGACCGATTTTTGTCCGGATCGATATCCGGCTCCAGCCACGCCCCGCAAACATTGGTTTCTCAACGAGTAGCCTCTGATCCCCGGTTCAGAGTGGCCGCCGGACAGTCCGGTTTCCGCGGGCCCATGATGGGGATCATGCAGAGTTTGCGCTCCCGCCTTCACACTCCGTCCTGGCAATAACGCCAGAGGAGGAAGCATGAAGAGACTGTGGATCGCACTCGCGGCCGTGATGGTGTTCTCGTTCGGGGTGCTCGGCTGGATCGGCTCGCGCATCTATCAGGAGATGCCGCCGCTGCCGGACCGGGTGATCACCACCGACGGCACGGTAGTGATCGCCGAAGGCGTCATCGGCCGAGGCCAGAACGTCTGGCAGACCATGGGCGGCATGCAGGTGGGCTCGGTGTGGGGCCACGGCAGCTACCTCGCCCCCGACTGGACGGCCGACTGGCTGCACGGCGAGGCGGTCTTCATGCTCGACGAGTGGGCGAAAGCCGAGTTCAATGGTGCTGCCTACGACACGCTCCCTTTCGAGGACCAGGCCCGTCTGCGCGGACGACTCGAGATCACCATGCGGACGAACACCTTCGATCCCGCGACCCGTACCATCACCATCGACCCCATGCGGGCCCGGGCTTTCGAACACTCGGTGGCGCGCTTCGGTGAGGTGTTCATCAAGGGTAACCCGCGCTACGCCATACCCGCGGGCTCGATCCGCAGCGAAGAGCGGATGCGCGACATGGCCGCCTTCTTCTTCTGGACCGCCTGGTCCGCAACCACCGCGCGTCCCGGCCAGACCATCTCCTACACCAACAACTGGCCGCACGAACCGCTGGTGGGCAACCGTCCCACCGGCGACAGCGTCATGTGGACCGGTGTGAGCATCCTGATGCTGCTGGCCGGCATCTGCGCCATGATCTGGTGGAGAGCGGCTCAGCCCGCCGAGCCCATCGAACCTGCCCCAGACAAGGATCCCCTCGCCGGATGGCAATCGACTCCGTCTCAGCTCGCCACTCTCAAGTACTTCTGGGTCGTGGCCGCGCTGATCCTGGTTCAAATCGGTGTGGGGGTGATCACCGCGCACTACGGAGTTGAAGGCGATGGCTTCTTCGGCTTCGACATCGCATCGATCCTCCCCTATGCGGTCGTGCGGACGTGGCACGTGCAGCTCGGCATCTTCTGGATCGCGACCGCCTGGCTCGCCGCCGGCCTGTACATCGGGCCCCTCGTCTCGGGCAAGGAACCGAAGTTCCAGAGGCTCGGCGTCAATATCCTCTTTGGCGCGCTTCTCTTGATCGTAGTGGGTTCGCTCGCCGGCGAGTGGATGAGCGTGAAGAACAAGCTCACCGATACCCAGTCCTTCTACTTCGGTCACCAAGGCTACGAATACGTTGAACTCGGCCGGGTGTTCCAGGCGGCGCTTTTCGCCGGCCTGCTCATCTGGCTCGCCCTCGTGGTCCGCTCGGTGGCCTCGGCGCTGCGCCAGGACAACTCTCAGCGCCCGCTGCTCTGGCTCTTCGTGCTCTCGAGCGCCGCCATCGGCCTTTTCTACGGCGCCGGCCTCAACTGGGGCCAGCACAGCCATCTCTCGATCGTCGAGTACTGGCGCTGGTGGGTGGTCCATCTCTGGGTGGAAGGCTTCTTCGAGGTGTTCGCGACCACCGTCATCGCGTTCTTCTTCGCGCGCCTGCAGTTGATCAGCCCCATCCTCGCGGCCAAGTCGGCCATTCTCTCCGCCGCCATCTACCTCGCCGGCGGCATCATCGGCACCTGCCATCACCTCTATTTCTCCGGCACTCCGGTGGTGGCCCTTGCCTGGGGCTCGGTGTTCAGCGCTCTCGAAGTGGTGCCCCTTGTGATGGTGGCCTACGCGGCTATCGACGATCTGCGCCGGGGCAACTCGACCATCTGGACCCGGCAGTATCGCTGGCCCATCAACTACTTCGTGGCCACGGCGTTCTGGAACATGGTGGGCGCCGGTCTGCTCGGTTTCATGATCAACCCGCCCATCGCGCTGTACTACATGCAGGGGCTCAACACGACGCCGCTGCACGGTCACGCCGCGCTGTTCGGGGTTTACGGGATGCTGGGCATCGGTCTGATGCTCACCTGCCTGCGCGCCATGACGCCCGGCGTGGTCTGGAACGACAAGTGGATGAGTTTCGCGTTCTGGTCGATGAACGTGGGTCTCGCCGCCATGTGCTTCCTGAGTCTGCTTCCGGTGGGCCTGCTCCAGACCTGGGCGAGCGTTGAGAACGGGTACTGGTATGCGCGCAGCAGCGCCTTCCTCGACACCCCGCTCATGCAGGCCCTGCGCTGGATGCGCGCGCCGGGCGACATCCTCTTCGCCCTCGGGGCCGTGGCCCTGGTGGCCTTCGTGTACACCGTGCGGCCGAAGCGGCCGAGCGCCTCGTAGCCGCTAACGTCCCTTCGCGATCTCGACCAGGGAAACCGGGCTGCTCGACCGCGCGTCACCGGTGACGACGCGCCTCACGTAGCCCGCCTGGCCGAGATGGAAGGCGGCGTGCGAGCAGAGGTGCTGCAGGAAGAGCGCGGTGGTGATGTCCTGTCCCGGAACCATGCTCAGCGGATAGGGCTTGAACAGATCGTCGGAGCCAAGTGTGGGCAGCACCTTCTCGACGGCACGCGCGGCCGCTTCGAGTTCCGCCTTGATCTCGGCCCGCGGACCGGACGAGCGGGAAAACTCGAGATCGCGATGGCGCACATAACCCGAGGCGCCGAGAACCGTTCCCACGAAATGCTGGAGGTTTCCCGCGACGTGGAGAGCGAGGTTGCCCGCCGAGTTGGTGATACCGGGAGCGGTCTTCCAGACGGACTCGTCGTCGGGGAAGAGGTCGAGCTCGCGGGCGAACGCGCGCAGCTCGCGCGAAAGCAGGGTGGCAAGATTCGAAGTGAAGTCGTTGATCCGCATGTTTCCTCCAGGCGTGGCGAGGGTCCGGCGCGGAGACTACCTCGGGGCGGCCCCGCTGGCTACAATGGTCGAAAGCCTGGAGGCTCCATGAAGAAGCTCACCACGATTGCCCTGATCATGTCCGCCCTGGGGGCGCCCGCGCTCTCCGCCGACTGGCCGCAGTGGCGCGGTCCCAAGGGCAATGGTGTGAGCGAGGAGAAGGGTCTCCCGGTTTCCTGGACGAACGACCGCAACATCGCCTGGCGGGCGAAACTCGAGGGTCAGGGCGTCTCGTCGCCCGTCGTCTCCGGCGACCTCGTGATCGTCACCTCTCAGGTCGGGCGCGGTGACGTCCGACCGGGCAACCATCCGATGCTCGGACAACGCGGCGATCCGAATGAGCGCCCTCTTTCCGCGTCGGCGAGCGACACCGTGGTATTCCTCGTCGAGGCCTACGGCCGCAAGGACGGGAAACGGGTCTGGCAGTATCGCCTTCCCGCCGAGCGCACCGCGGACACTCTGCCCGAGGTGCACCAGAAGACGAACCTCGCGAACCCGAGTCCCAGCACCGACGGCGAGCGTGTCTACGCCTGGTTCGGCACCGGCCAGATGGTGGCCCTCGACATGAAGGGCCAGCTCGTCTGGCAGAAACATCTCGCTCGCGAGTACGGCCCCTACGCGATCACCTGGGGCCACTCGAGTTCGCCCACCGTTTACGCGGACAGCCTCATCCTCCAGTGCGACCATGAGCCCGCCTCCTACCTCCTCGCCCTCGACAAACGGACGGGCAAGGAGAAGTGGAAGGCCGACCGAGGCAAGGGTCTGCGCTCGTACAGCACGCCCACCGTGGTCACGGGGCCGAAGGGGGACGAGCTGGTGGTGAACTCGAGTCAGCGGGTCGAGGGCTACGACCCGAAGACGGGTGCAAGGCTGTGGTTTTTTGAAGAGGCGAATCCCTTCCCCACCACCGTTCCTTCCTTCGGCGAAGGGGTGATCTTCATGAGCCGCGGATACCGCAGCGGACCGTACATGGCGATTCGCCCGGGCGGCCGCGGCGACATCGCGGGCACACCGAATGTGGTGTGGCACGTCGGCACGGGGGCGCCTTACGTCTCCTCCGTGGTCCACTACAACGGTGTGGTCTACATGGCGAGCGACGCGGGGATCCTTCAGGCCGCGGATGCCAAGACCGGCGCGCGCCTTTTCCAGGGACGCACGGGGAATCTCTACAGCGCCGCGCCCATCGCGGGCGACGGCAAGGTGTATTTCGTGAGCGAGAATGGCGAGACGGTGGTGCTCAAGGCCGCGCGCGAGTTCGAGATTCTCTCGCGGAACCAACTGGCCGGACGTTTCATGGCCTCGCCGGTCATCGCCCACGGCCTGCTCATCCTGCGCAGCGACGACGAGCTGATCGCGGTGGCGAGCGGTCCGGCCCCGTCCGCCGCCTCGCCCGCGGTCAACTGAGAGAGACCCCATGGAACGCTTCCTCTGGATCTGTCTCGGCGGCGCTCTCGGCACCGGTGCGCGTTATCTCATCGGCGTGTGGGCCGGCCAGCGTCTCGGAACCGTCTTCCCCTGGGGCACGTTCATCGTCAATCTGACCGGCTGCTTTCTGATCGCGGTGGTGATCCAGACCGCACTGAACCTGGCGTCCTTCTCGCCCACGTTGCGCCTCGCTCTCACCACCGGCTTCCTGGGGGGACTCACCACCTACTCGAGCTTCGCGTACGAAACCACGCGGCTGGCGCAGGACGGAGCGTTCGGCGCGGCGTTCCTGAACTTCGGCCTCACCACGGTGGCCTGCTTCGGCGCCGTGCTTCTGGGCCTTTTCGTGGCGCACCGACTCACCGGGGTTTAGCGGACGGAGGAGAGACAACATGCGAGTGCTCGACGGTGAACAGACCCTGGTACGTATCTTCGTGGGCGAAGGCGATCAATGGCGCCATCGTCAGCTGGCCAATGCGCTTCTCGAGCGGCTCCGCGCCGAAGGGTTCGCAGGCGCCACGGTGATGCGCGGAGTCGCGGGGTTCGGAGCCAACAGCGTGATCCACACCTCGAACCTCGTCGACCTGTCCGGCGATCTGCCGGTTCTGATCGAGGTGGTCGACGACGCGGAGCACATCGACAAGCTCGTCGCCATCCTCGACGAGATGATCGGAGGCGGGGCGCTCGTCACCATGGAGAAGGTGCGCGTTCTCCGCTACGCCGCGGCCCCCAGGCGGGACTGAGTCTTCAGGCGAGAACGCTGCTGGCACAGCGTCACTTTTTACAAAGAGCCAAGCGGCCGGCGAGTGGAACCGGTCTTCGCCGACCGTTCAAACCCAATGGCCCCAGCATTTGTACGGGCTGCCCGACCTAGAGACCATGGCATCGGTCTTGCTGCTTCTTTCGGACGCCCATGAAAGCCTCACTCTTCGTCCTCGGCTTCCTCACCGGAACGCTCGTCACGTATCTCATCCTCACTCAGTTCTGGTGGCCTGATGTGCGGTTGCAGGCCACGCGGACACAGGCCGAGGCGACGCCCGCGATCACTCCAGTTTCTTCTCCTTCGGCGTTCGCCACGCCGGAGACGAGCGCCACCGAGGCCGCCGCCAACATCCTGCCCGATGAGCAGACCACACCCCCCATCGCGCAACTCACCCCGAGCCCGGCGCCGGTCGAGATTCCGGCGGTCGTCGCTCCGCCCGTCGAAACAAAATCAGTGGAGCTCCCGCTGCTCGAGACCGATCTCGATCGCCTGCGTGAGCGCGGGCTGCTCGTGCCGGTCCGGGGAATCGAGAAGAAGGCGCTGCATGACACGTTCAAGGACAGCCGCGGCGGGCGCGTCCATCAGGCCATGGACATCATGGCGCCGCGCGGCACGCCGGTGCTCGCGGTGGACGACGGTCGCGTGGAGAAACTCTTCGCCAGCAAACAAGGCGGGCTCACCGTCTATCAGTTCGATCCCGCGGGCGAGTACTGCTACTACTACGCCCACCTCGACCGCTACGCCCCCGATGTCACCGCCGGCCGCGTTCTACGCAAGGGCGATGTCATCGGCTACGTGGGCTCCACCGGCAACGCGGCGCCCGAGGCTCCGCATCTTCACTTCAGCATCTTTCGCCTCGGCATCGAAAAGCGTTGGTGGGAGGGCACGGCCATCAATCCATTCCCGCTCTGGGACGCCGGCATCCGTCCCTGACCTTGTGACCGTCGCCACCGCGGAGCCGCGCGGCCAGGTTGTATCCTCGCTTCAATGGGAACCAAGCGCAGCGGGTCGGGGCGAGCCTATGCCGCGCACTGGGATCGCATCGCGCCCAAGTGGACGGATGAAGTCTTCAACACTCTGCTCTGCGCGCGCAACCAGGTGGTGGCGGCCGAGCTGAAGTCGGCGGCGCGCCACGCGTCGAACATCGCCGACTTCGGATGCGGCATCGGCACCTACCTGCCCATGCTCAGCCGCCTCTTCGACGAAGTGAGCGGCTTCGAGCAGTCGCCAAAGTGCGTGGACATCGCACGCAAGAAACATCGCGCGCGTAAGAACGTGAGCATCGAGGTCGCCCATCGAGCCACGCCCGCGATGCGCAGTCGCTTCGACGCCGTCCTCTGCGTCAACGTGGCCATCCACCCGCGGAAAAGCGAGTGGCACCAGGTCCTGCGCTCGATGAAGACGATGCTCAAGCCCGCGGGGCGCTTCCTTCTCGTGGTGCCCTCGGTCGAATCGGGGGCCCTCATCGCGCAGGCCCGGATGATCACGGCCGA
>JAGNNV010000447.1 GCA_017990495.1 Vicinamibacteria bacterium | reverse complement strand
GGAGCACCGATGAGGAGAGCCCCCGCCACCAGAATGAGGAGCGGGATATAGGGCGCGAGGAGGCGATAGTGAGGCATCCAGTCACCGTTGTTGGCGAGAACGACGCCCATCCCGATTCCCCAGGGGACCACGGCCAGAGCCAGCAGGCTCGTTAACGCGGGGGTTGCCGAACCCACACGGCGCCACGCCCACGCGATCGCGGCGCCGGTCAGCAGCCAGAGGGGGAAGGTGGCAAGGAAGAAGTCGATTCCGTACTGGAGGCCGCCGCGCAGGCTTAAGGAGAGGAGGCGCCCGAACAACTCCGGCCCCAGCTTGGCCCGCACTGCGTTGGAGACGAATGAGCCATAGGTCTCGAGGCGCCACATCGCGAGGGCCGAGAATCCAAGAGCGAATGTGCCCAGCGAGAGAGCGTGAACTCGCCAGGTCCCGAGTTCTCGCTTCAACGCGCTGGCGGTCGCCGCTGCTGTCGCCTGAGCGATGAAGAGCAGATACCCCTCTGGACGAGTGGCAGCGAGAAGCACGCCCAGAGCGCCCGTGGCCATCGCGGAGCCTTTGGTACCCCCATTCACATTCCTCCAATGCAGTGAGGTGATCGCGAGCAGCAACAGCGAGAACAACGGTCCTTCGAGGCCGTTCAGGGTTGGAAGGACCCAGGCGCCGGTCGAGAGCAGGAGGAAGGCGGCCGCGGCGGAGAGCCCCGTGCTCGCGCCGAGGGTGCGCAGCAGCCGCGAGAGCACCAGAGCGGTTGCGGCCATGAGGAGAACCCCGGTGCAACGGATCGCGGGTTCGAGGGGCGCTCCGAGCTTCAGCAACGCCGAAGCCGCAAGGACCCAGGTCAGGTTCGAGTATCCCTCGACGGCTTCGCCCGGATTGAAGGCCAGTCCGTTCCCGTGGCTCAGATTCCACGCATAGCGAAACGAGATGTACGCGTCGTCGATGAAGTCTATGGGCACGGCGCTCGCGTGCAGGACGGCGCCCAGGATCAGGGCCGTCCCAATCGCCATCCGGGCTCCGCGGCCGGTCAAACTCCGGACGACTGCCAGATCTTCCCGCGCCGCGAAGGCAGCAGGGTGTAGGCGAGGTCCTCGAGTCGGTAGGGAAGGTTGTGGCGGAGGTTTCCGGAGTAGCCGCACGAGCAGCCAGGGCACTTCTTCTCGAACATGTCGCGATGCGCGTTCCGGTACTTCGGTGACGCCACGATGCTGGCCAGGGGCGCGTCCTTCACGTTTCCGAACGCGCCCATGGACCAGCAGCCGCCATAAACCTTGCCCTGGGAATCGATGCCGAGCCGGTTCTGGGAAACCAGGCAGGGGATGTCCTTCTGCAGGGGATCGGCGAAGTACTTCCTGAAGTAGCCGATCTCGCTGAAGAGGGAGTAGATCGCGCGGCGGTTCCGGCCCCGCTCGGTGACCAGAAACCTCTGAAACTCCGCGAGGGCAGGGTCGTCACTGTCGATCCAGAATTCGTCCTTTCTGCCCCCCAGTTCCTTGAAGAAGTAGGGCGTGAGGTCGATCAGACTCACCACGAGAAGGAGGTCGAGACGGCGAGCCACCGCGAAGACCTCCCGATAGGTATCGAGGGTCTGCTTCATGAGGGTGAAGTACAGGTGCACTTCGATGGGGTGCTTCAGCTTGTATTCGGCCAGAAGCTCGCAGGCGGCGATCACCCGGTCCGAGGCGCCGGCCGTTCCGCGGATCTTGTCAAACTCGGGCCCCACCGCATCCAAAGAGATTCCGAAGGTGGTGAGTCCGGCTTCGATGGCCGCCTCGATCCGGGTGCGGTCGAGGATGAAGCCGTTGGTGATGAGGGACGAAGTCATCCCGAGCGACTTGATGTGGGCCAGGATCTCGAAGAGGTCCTTCCGCATGAAGACCTCGCCCCCGGCGAAAGACACGTGCCGGATGTTCATGGCCAGAAGCTGCGTGACCACTCCCTTCCACTCCGCGGCCGATAGTTCGCCCACCTTGTGGTTCCGCCACTGGTCGCACATCACGCACTTGAAGAAGCAGTTGTCGGTGATATGCAGCGTCGCCGAGTGCGGCGCGTAACGAAAAGCAGGGTAGGTCGAGGGCGCGCTCGACAGAGTGAAGGCTTTGAGATACTCAGGCAGAGATCGGGTGACGAACCTCTTCACCTTGGACAAGGTCACGCGGTCTTTCATCTTTCAGGCTGTGGGGCGACGCGGAACGCCCGTGCTCACGAAGGGGGAAGAGCGCGGATTGTAGCGCCTTCACCGTGCTTCGACCGAGGTCCGCACCAGGCCGCGTTCGAGCAGAAAGCCAGCGAGCGCCTCACCGATGACGCGGTTGCCCTCCGGATTGAGGTGGTAATCGGCGGGGGCCAGGTGCAGGACTGCCGCATCCTGCGCCCGAAGGGCCGAGGTCAGGTCGAGGAACGGGACGTTCCGGTTCTCGCTGTGCGCGCGGAGTCGATCACGGATCGTCGTGGGGCTGCCTCGGTCGTAGACCTGCGGGTAGGCGGGGAAATAGACGAACACCGGGCGCATGCCTCGAGCGCTTGCGTGATCCATGAAGAGATCCCATGCCTTGAGGTAGCGGCGCAACTGAACCTCCATCGACTCCGGGAGCACTTCGCCCAGGATCATGGCATCGCCGGTTCGGAACCGTTCGAGAAAGAGCCGCGAGTTCGTGGAGAAGTCGCTCCCGCCTTCAATGGAGTAGCGCTTCGCCGACCGCAGGGGAACGGCGGAGGGGACGGGGTGAGCAGCGTACCCCGGGGCGACCTTAAGG
>JAGNNV010000446.1 GCA_017990495.1 Vicinamibacteria bacterium | reverse complement strand
GCCGACTTCGTGGTCCACAGCGCCACCAAGTATCTGGGCGGCCACGGCGATGCCATGGGAGGCGTGGTGGTGGCCCGTCTCGAAGCGGATCGCGCCGCCATGGTGCGGGTGATGAAACTCGTGGGCGGGGTGATGAGCGTGTGGGAGGCGCATCACCTTCTGCGCGGGATCAAGACCCTCGGCCTGCGCCTCGAACGTCAGTGCGACAACGCGCGCCGCCTGGCGGAAGCCCTGAAGGACGATGCCCGACTGGCCCGCGTGCATTATCCGAGCCTCTCCCCCGCCGCGGCCTCGGGGCTGCTCGCGCGCACCTTGCGTCCGCCCCACGCCGGCGCGCTGGTTTCCATTGAACTCGCCGACAACACCCGCGAGGCGGCCTTCCGTTTTATGAACGCGCTCACGCTTTGTGTGCGCCTGACCAGCCTGGGCGACGTGTTCACCGGGGTCTCGCACTCGGCCAGTTCCTCGCACCGCGAGGTGCCGCCCGACACCCGGGCGCGGCTCGGGATCGGCGATGGCCTGGTGCGGATCGCGGTGGGGATCGAGGACGCCGCCGACCTGCTCCGCGACATCGATCGGGCCCTCGGCAAAAGCGCGGCCTGAGCGCGCGCGACAAGGCATCGCGCGCGATTCCGTGTTACTGTTCACGCCGACCGTATCAGAAACCGACGTATTTGGACTGGTTCTGGTAGCCGCACGGGTCTTCAATCTGACGTCGGCGAGCCAGAACCGCATCGGTTTCACGACGGCGCGTCGCACGTGCGACGGCAGCTTCAATCACGAATCTTCGTGGCTCCCCTGAAAAGGAGCAAGAGGTCGTTCAGGCGCCCCACCGCTTCAAAAGGGTGGCGGAAGACGCCCCGAACGCCGAAGCCGCTGCCACATAAGCCTGCGCTTTCGCGAGACCAGAAAATTCAGGAACCCCTTGACCGCGAACACACCCGAAGAGCAGCGAATCGCGCTTTTCATCGACTTTGAAAACATAGCCATCGGCGTCCGCGACGCCCACTACCGCCGGTTCGACATCAACCTCGTCATCGAGCGTCTGGTCGAAAAAGGCAAGATCCTCGCCAAACGCGCCTACGCCGACTGGGGCCGCTACGGCGAATACCGCCGCAGCTTCCATGAAGCGGCCGTGGAACTGATCGAGGTTCCCCAGAAGTCCGTGGGCGGGAAGAACTCCGCCGACATCCGTCTCGTGGTCGACGCCATGGACATGTCGTTCCAGAAGGAACACATCGACTGCTTCTGCATCGCTTCAGGCGACTCCGACTTCTCGCCTCTCGTCAGCAAGCTGAAAGAGAACGATAAGTACGTGATTGGCCTCGGGGTCAAGAACTCCACCTCCGATCTCCTCATGGAGAACTGCGACGAGTTCATCTTCTACGAGGACCTCGTCCGGCGGCAGGAAAAGCCCGCGGTGGTCATCCCCAACATCCCCGAGAAGCTCCAGGAGGCGTTCTCCATCCTGGTCGACTCGGTGGTGGCGCTCCAGCTCGAAAACAAGGGCGCTTTGTGGGGCTCCATGGTCAAAGAGACCATGAAGCGCAAGAAGCCCTCGTTCAACGAGACCTACTACGGCTTCCGGTCGTTCTCGAGCCTGCTCGAGGACGCGCAGCGGCGCGGCGTCGTGACGTTGCGGCGCGATCAGAAATCCGGCAGCTACATCGTCGAGGACCTCGGCGCCGCGGCCCGGGGCGACGGTTCGATCGTGGCTCCGCGTCCTGCGGAAGTGGAAGCGGTTTCGGCCAGCGCCTCCACCCACGAATCCGCAACTCCTCCCGCGCCTCCGGCGCCTCCCGCTGCCGCCACGAACGGCAACGGCTCGGGCCCGCATCGCCATGAACCCCGCGCTGATCGCGAACC
Source organism: Vicinamibacteria bacterium (assembly GCA_017990495.1). Classification (GTDB taxonomy): domain Bacteria; phylum Acidobacteriota; class Vicinamibacteria; order Fen-336; family JAGNNV01; genus JAGNNV01. The sequence goes on along the minus strand of JAGNNV010000446.1, from coordinate 886 downwards.
GCGTCCCGAGCGTGAACCGCGACACGATCGCGATCGTGATCGCGACCGGGATCGTCGCCCCGCCCCCAGCGTGCCCCCCATGGTGGCCGCATCGACGGTGAGCGCGACGCCTCCAGGCGCGACCCACGCGGCTCCCCCCGCGCCGTCGGCTTCGCCTTCACCCTCGCCTTCACCCTCGCCCACTCCGGCGCCCGCGATCGGCCTGCCTGCGAATCCGACGGCGCCCCTCATGGCCCCGGATGAATCGGTCATCGGAACCGACGTCGAGACGCCTGATGGCGAGGCGCCCACGCGCCCCCGTCGTCGCCGTGGCGGACGCGGCCGCGGACGCGGCCGGGAAGGCGCCGAGCGTGAACCTCGTCCCGACCTCGAGGCGCGCGGAGAGGACGCCCCTCTCCCTCTCGATGACGATTCGAACCCATCCATTCCCACTCCACCCGAGGCGGCCGCCGCTTACCAGCAGGTGGTGAAACACATGACGGCCACGAACGCTCCCGTGTTCACGGAAGCGGCAGAGCCCGCGCGGTCGATGCCCGTGCCTCCGGCGCCGGAATCAACCGAGCGTCGTCCGGAGCCGGTGTCGACGGCGACACCCGAGCCGGCGACGGCTCCGTCCGCGGCCGAGAACCGGCCCGCGGCTTCGCCGGCCAGTGAGACACGGCCCGCGCCTGCCGAACGGCCCGCACCGCCGGTGGCCCCGGTGGATCCGAGCAAGGCGTCGTTCTCGCTGCTTGGGTGGCTCAAGGGCGGAGGGTAGTTCCCCTACCAAGCCCATTGGGCCTCTCGTCACCCCCGGCGGAGCCATTCCGTTTGAGATGCGACGACCGGGGGCCTAGCGCGAGGACTCCGTTTAGCAACCGCGACGCCCTCGCGGTGCGCATAGCGT
>JAGNNV010000445.1 GCA_017990495.1 Vicinamibacteria bacterium | reverse complement strand
CCCCCTAATCCCGCGCCTCAACTCGACCCGGCCGTGGTTTGATCCCGCGGCGGCGCCTTTAGAGAGAGACCCATGTCCCGCAAGAAGAAGGGCGAGCCGGTGCACGGCTGGCTGATCCTCGACAAACCCGAGGGCGTGACCTCGACACAGGCTGTCGGTATCTGCCGCCGCATCTTCAACGCCCAGAAGGCGGGGCATGGCGGCACGCTGGATCCCCTCGCCTCAGGCATCCTGCCGCTGGCCTTCGGCGAGGCGACCAAGACGGTCGGCTATGTCATGGAGGCGGACAAGGATTACGTCTTCACGATCCGCTGGGGGTCTTCCACCACCACGCAGGATCGCGAAGGGGCCGTGACCGGCGAATCCGACGTTCGCCCGTCGCGCGAAGCGATCGTCGAGGCGCTGAAAGGCTTCGTCGGCGAGATCCAGCAGACCCCCCCAATCTATTCCGCCATCAAGGTGAATGGGGAACGGGCCTATGACCTTGCCCGTGACGGGGAAGAGGTGGAGCTGCAGCCCCGTACCGTGGTGGTGCATAAAGCAGAGCTGATCGACTGTCCGTCGACCGACCTCGCAGTGATCGGGGTAACCTGCGGAAAAGGCTTTTATATCAGGGCCTTGGTGAGAGATTTGGCCCTCAAACTGGGGGCAGAAGGGCATGTTGCGGCCCTGCGGCGGACGCGTGTGGGCGCTTTTGCCGAGGACGCGGCAATTCAGCTTTCAATTCTCCAGCAAATGAGCGATAAGCCCGCGCTGGACGAGCACCTCGTTCCTCTCGAGACCGCGCTGGACGACATCCCGGCGCTGGCCATCACCGGGGAAGAGGCGTCCAGGCTCAGGCAGGGCCGAGAGATCGTACTTCTGCCCCATCAGGTCGAGGCGTTTCGGGAGATGCGCCGTCCTCGTCAAGTGAACGGGGAGGATGCCTCCCGCATTTGTCTGGCCACTGAAAAGGTGGGCGAAGAACAACTCGGCGTCGCTCTGGGTGAAGTCCGGGCCGGCAGATTCATGCCGGTTCGCGTGTTCAACCAATAGACTGGCCACACGGCCCAAGGAGAAACCCGATGTCGATCACGCCGGAGGCGAAAGCCGCCCTGATCAAGCAATTTGCTCGCACCGAAGGTGATACGGGCAGCCCCGAAGTGCAGGTCGCAATCCTGACCCACCGGATCAACTATCTGACCGGGCACTTCAAAGAGCACAAGAAAGACAACCACTCGCGCCGCGGCCTTCTCAAGATGGTCTCGCAGCGTCGCCGACTGCTCGACTATCTGAAGTCGAGAGACGAGGGTCGTTATCAGACGATCCTCAAAGAGCTGGAACTCAGGCGCTAGGCCGGGTTCCTCCCACACCCGCCGGCCCACCGGGGTCCGGCGGGTTTTCGTATGCAGAAAGAGAAAAGACTGATGTTTGACATCCAACGTGTGACGATCGACTGGGCGGGCCGTCCGCTCACACTCGAAACTGGCCGCATTGCGCGCCAGGCTGATGGTGCGGTGCTGGCGACCTATGGCGAGACAAGCGTGCTCGCGGCCGTCGTCTATGCGCGCAAGGCAAAAGAAGGCCAGGACTTCTTCCCGCTGACCGTGAACTACCTCGAGCGCTATTACGCGGCTGGCCGCGTTCCCGGAGGCTACTTCAAGCGTGAAGGCCGCCCGACCGAAAAAGAAACGCTCACCTCGCGCCTGATCGACCGTCCGATCCGCCCGCTGTTCGCTGATGGCTTCAAGAACGAAGTCCAGGTCACGATCACCGTGCTCTCCTACGACCAGGAAAACGATCCGGATATCGTCGGCATGGTTGCCGCTTCCGCCGCTCTCGTCATCTCCGGCGCTCCGTTCAATGGCCCGATCGCCGCTGCGCGCGTCGGCTACAAGGACGGCGCCTACATCATCAACCCGACGGCCGAGCAGATGGAAGACTTCCAGCTCGACCTCGTCGTCGCCGGCACCACCGAAGGCGTGATGATGGTTGAATCCGAAGCGAAAGAGCTTTCGGAAGAAGTCATGCTCGGCGCCGTCAAGGCCGGTCACGACTCGTTCCAGCCGATCATCGACGCGATCATCAAGCTGGCCGAAAAAGCCGCCAAAGAACCCTTCGCCTTCGAAAGCCCGGACCACTCCGCGCTTCTCAAGTCGATCCAGGATGTTGCCGGCGCGGATCTCTCCGCCGCCTACAAGATCAAGGACAAGGGCGAGCGCCACGACGCCGTGAACGCTGCCCGCGAGAAGGCCAAGACCGCTCTCGTCAAGACCGAAGCCAACCCGACGGGCGCAGAGCCGCTCGTCTTCAAGGAAGTCTTCAAGGAAGCCGAAGCCAAGGTCGTTCGCGGTGACATCATCCGCACCGGCTCGCGCATCGACGGCCGCAAGACCGACCAGGTTCGCGCCATCACGTCGCAAGTCGGCGTCCTGCCGCGCACCCACGGCTCCTCGCTGTTCACCCGCGGCGAAACGCAGGCTCTCTGCGTCGCCACGCTCGGCACCGCTGAAGACGAACAGTATGTCGACGGCCTCGGCGGCACGAAGAAGGAGAAGTTCCTTCTCCACTACAACTTCCCTCCCTACTCCGTCGGCGAAACCGGTCGTGGTGGCTCCCCGGGCCGCCGCGAAATCGGCCACGGCAAGCTGGCCTGGCGCGCAGTGAAGGCCGTCCTCCCGAAAGGCGAGGACTTCCCCTACACGCTCCGCATCGTGTCCGAGATCATGGAGTCGAACGGCTCCTCGTCGATGGCGTCGGTCTGCGGCGCGTCC
>JAGNNV010000121.1:2777-10123 GCA_017990495.1 Vicinamibacteria bacterium | reverse complement strand
GGCAAGGTGGGCGGCGCGTGGGTGTTCAAAGGCACGCGGACCCCAGTCTCCCTCGTCTTCGAGAATCTGGAGGCTGGAGTGACCCTCCGCGAGATCGTCGAGATGTTCCCGGTCTCGAAAGACGAGATTTCGGCCGTCCTGGAGTTTGCGGCCCGCAGCCTGGCCGCCCCGGACGCCGCCGCCTGAGTGCGCATCCTGTTCGACAACGGTGTCCCGCGGCCGGTTGCCTCGGCGCTCCAGGCACATGTCGTGGAGGAGGCGCGAGCCCGTGGGTGGGATAGCCTGGCGAATGGCGAGCTGCTGACGGCGGCGGAAGCAGCCGGCTTCGAGGTGATGGTGACAACCGACCGGAACCTCGCGTCTCAGCAGAACCTCTCGGGTCGCCGGATTGCGCTCGTCGTGCTCACCACGCCCGCATGGCCCTCCATCCGTCCGCGACTCTCAGCCATTGCGAGTGCCGTCGACGCAGCGACGCCGGGCACCTATGTCGAGGTGGACGTTCCGATCCTCCGTCGCTGACGCAGTCCTGGCGGCGCGTCCTACAGCGGCCGGAGGCGGCGTAGACGAACAGCCAGACGGTTGATCCGGCTGTATCGAAGGGTCTTCTCGCGGAACGCCACCGCCTTTGAAGTGAGTCTGGGCGCCGATGATGAACGCCTTCGCGAAGCTCGACCGCTGTATCCATGTCAAGGACTTCAAGCTCGGATAGGGCGAGGGCAGATCGCCCCGGGGCGATCAGCGGGAGCGCTTGAACGGGTGCTCGAAGCTCAGGTACAGGAAAACAGAGCGCTCACCTCGGCTCGGGCCCACCCCGATCGGGACGGCGATCCCGGGGACGATCTGGAGACCGTTCTTGAAATCGTGGGACCAGCGCAGCCCCGGACTGATGAAGAAGCTGTTGCTCGATGCGGTGCGGGACGGCCCCGTCACCTCCTGAGCGCGCGACCACACCGTTTCCACGAGCAGGTTGAAGCGGGGGGCGGCCAGCCACACGAAGCTTTGGCCCAGCGAGTAGGTCATCGTGTCCGACTCCGCTCCAAAGGCGCCCTTCGCGGAGAAGGTGCGGGTGGCCCCGGCATTCCAGTGGGTGACGAGGCGCGAGTTCACCTGATGGCTGAGGGGCAGGTTGAACTGCACGCCCGTGCCGCCCGCGCCCATGCCGCGGTCCGCATCGCCGGTTGCGAGAAGGACGCTCAAACGCGGTGAGAAAGCGGTATTCCCGCCCTCCCGACCCACGGCCTGATAGCGGTAATTGAGGGCGATGTCGCCCAACCCCACCTTGCCGGCGGGCCCGGGCTCGAGCCTTTGGATGGGCAGAGAGAAGCTGAGTTGGTGACGCTCGTCGGGCGCCGGCCACTCCTGGGTCAGCGTGTAGATCCACGCTCCCCCGCCTTTCGGCCGGGAGAAGGTGTTGATGTGCTGGACGATGCCTCGGCCCTGGTTGTAGGCCTCTTCGATGAGGAAGCTGTTGTCCTTGATCGGTTCCTGGCTCCACCCCGGCGACGGCGCGCCGAGAAGACCGAGGGAAACAAGCAGAAGGGTGGCGGGTGCGCGGTCGACGAAGTTATTGGTCAAGACTCCAGTCTACGACTCAGACCGATTCGACGGCTTCGATGCGCTGTCGCTCGAGGGCGATGAACTTGTCGAGGAACTCGGCGATCTCGGGGTCGGTGACGATGGTCTTGAGCAGGGCAGAGGCGCGGAGCAGGGCCTCGTTGCGGGCCACGAAGTGGCGGGCCGGCACCATGCGCGCGCGGAGTTCGCCGATGGTGTCGCGCAGCGCGAACAGGTAGGCGAAGTCGGGCGCGAAATCCTCCCAGTTCTTCACGTCGCGCACCATCTCCTTCGAATCGGAGAGGCTCTTGATGAGGGCGCTCATGGACTGCGTGACCAGCGGGACATGGGGATGGGCGGCAAGAACGAAACACGCGCTGGTGACCGTCTGGCCGATGAGAGTCCGCAACACCTTGCGGGGAATGCCCACGCCCGCGCCCTCGCGCACGAAGGTGACGGGATACTCGGTGACCGTCGACTCCTCGAGGGCGATGACCGCGGCCCTCCTCTTGGGCACTACACCGCCCTCGGCAAGGAGGGCGCTTTCGCCGATGACGCCGTCTTTACCCACCAGGTTGATGAGGCCCTCTTCGGTCTTGATGCCAAGCAGCCCGCTGTCGACGAACGCGATAGTGGTCGCGAACTCACCATGCCACCACAACACGTCGCCCTTGTTGAGTTTCTTGACCTGCATGTTTGCCTCTAGGTAGGAGCCGTCGGTTCTTGAAAGTCTAGCCCGAGAACGGACGGAAGATGGGCGGCGGTGACGGTCTACGGTTTGGGCGCGGTAGCAGCGATACGAGCGGCCAGAACCGGGCCCACCACCGCGGCCAGATCGGCTTCGCTCGCCGCTTTCACCCCCTGCAGCGAACCGAAAGCGCGCAGCAGCTTTGATCGGCCCTTGGGACCCACCCCGCGGATGGCGTTCAGTTCCGAGGCGATGGTGCGCTTCGACCGCCGCTTGCGATGGAACTTCACCGCGAAGCGGTGAGCCTCATCGCGCACCGCCTGCATGAGCTGCAGGGTGGGAGTCGAATGAGCCAGCACCACCGGCTCGCTGCGGCCGCGAACATAGAGCAGCTCCTCGCGTTTGGCGAGGCTCGCGAGGGGAAGTTCACCCAGCCCCAGTTCATCAAGCGCTTCGGCGGCGGCGCCGAGCTGCCCGAGGCCGCCATCGATGAGCACGAGATCGGGCAGATCGCTTCCCTCTTCCAGCAGACGCCGGTAGCGGCGGCCCACCACCTCGCGCATCGAGGCGAAATCGTCCGGCCCGTTCTCGACCGTCTTGATCTTGAACGTGCGGTAGTCCGACTTCTTCGGCGTCGCCATCTCGAACACCACCATGGAGGCCACGATGTCGGAGCCCTGCAGGTTCGAGATGTCGAAACACTCGATCCGGCGCGGCTCATCCGGCAACCCCAGCGCGTCCATGAGGGCCACGAGGATTTCGCGCGAACGTTTTTTCGGATGGCGCCATTCGAGATCGTGAGCGAGCCGGGCGTTGCCCGTCACCAGTTCGAGCAGCCGGACCTTTTCGCCACGCTGGGGCACGCGGAACCGCACCTGAGCGCCGCGCCGCTCGGTGAGCCAGACGGCCAACGCCTCCATGCCTTCGAAGGCCTCGGGCACCAGGATCTCGCGCGGAACATAGCGGTCGTTCTCGTAGAACCGCGCCACCGATTCCTCGAGGATGCGGGTGGCGTCGCCCACATGGTCGAGCAGGAAGCCCTCGCTCGACGCGACCCGGCCATCGCGCACGCAGAACACCTGCAAGGAGGCGCGGCCCTCCTCGACATGGATGCCGAACACGTCGCGCTCGTCGACCTCGGCGGTGGTGATCTTCTGCGGCATCTCGAGACGTTCGAGGGCCTGGATCGAATCGCGCAGGGTGGCTGCGTGCTCGAACCGTTCCTCATCCGCCGCTTTCAGCATGCTGGCCCGCAGGTCCTTCAGCACTTCGTCGGTGCGGCCCTCGAGAAACTTCGCGGCTTCGGCGCAGGAGCGGCGGTAGTCGTCGAGCGTGCAGATCGAAGCCACGCAGGGCGCGAGGCAACGGTGGATCTGGTACTGGAGACAGGGCCGTCCGCGATTGCCATCGAGCTTCTCGCGGCACGACCGCACGCCGAAGACCCGATGCACGAGCGACGCCGTGCGGCGTCCGAGGTGGGCCGGGATGTAGGGGCCGCCGTAAGCGCTTTTGTCCTCGGCCACCTTGCGGACGATGTGCAGACGCGGATAAGCCTCGCCCAACGTGAGTTTGAGATAGGGGTGATTCTTGTCGTCGCGGAGGAGGACGTTGTAGTGCGGCTGATGCCGCTTGATGAGGTTGTTCTCGAGGGCCAGGGCCTCGCTCTCGCTGTCGGTGACGAGGATGTCGAGATCGACGATCTCCGCCACCATCGACACCTTGTGGAACGTCCCCTCGTGCCCGGCCTGGAAGTAGGAGCGCACGCGGTTGCGGAGCACCCGCGCCTTCCCCACGTAAACAATCGTCCCTTCGGCGTTCTTGAACAGATAGACGCCGGGAGAGATGGGAAGCTGCTCAAGCTTCTCCTCGAGCCGGCTCAGAGGGGCGTCGGACATGGCGGCGCGATGGTACCCGAACCCCCCTCACACCGAGGGAACGCCGCGGCTCACAACGTGAGATAATTCGCTCCGAAAGCTGGCAGAACCGGCAATGACGCACAAGCTGTCACCGACCATCGGAATCCTGGCGGGCATGGGCCCGAGGTCGACCGCCGCGTTCATCGATCTGGTCGTGACCGAGTGCCAGATTCTCTACGGCGCTCAGCACGACAGCGACTTCCCCAAGATGGTGATCTGCGCGCAGCCCGCCCCCTTCTTCGAGGCTCACCGTCCCATCGACCACGCGGGTCTCGAAGCCGCGGTGCGCGCGGGGTTGAAGACACTGGAGGACGCGGGGGCTTCCTTCATGGCCATGGCCAGCAACACCGCCCACCTGTATTACCCAAAGCTCGCAGCCGCGTCGAAAGTGCCTTTGCTGAACATGGTCGAGCTGACGGTGTCGGCCGCTCCTGAGTCCACCCGCCGCCTGGCCGTGGTGGCGGCCCGGCCCACCGCGGAGTCGAATCTCTATCAGGACGGCTTCCGTCGACGCGGCTTCCACGTGGTGGATATCGACTGGCAAAAAGATATCGACCGCATCCTCTCCGGCCGAACCTCGAGCGATCCCATCCGGTTCCGGTCGTTGTGGTCGGGCATTGTCGACCGGGCCACGAAGGCCCGCGTCGACGCTCTCGTGGTGGCCTGCCTCGATCTGAGCGCCCTGCTCGCGCACGCCGGCACCGGCATGCCCATCCTCGACGCCTCCCGCTGCCTGGCCCAGACCATCGTGAAAACCTGGCTGGCCGCGCGCCCGGCCGCCTGAAATCGAAGAGCCGCTCTCTTTCGCGGGAACCTTTCCGCGTCCCGAACGTCAAGGTCTTTATGGAAAACCTGTGGCGGGACATCCAGTACGGCGCGCGCATGCTCCGGAAATCGAAGGGGTTCACGGCAATAGCGGTGCTCACCCTGGCCCTCGGCATCGGCGCGAACACTGCGGCGTTCAGCGTGGTGAACGCGGTCCTGCTGAAGCCCTTGCCCTATGGAAACCCGGATCGGCTGGTGTTTCTGACCGAATGGTCGGAACAGGTGCCGAACATGAGCTTCTCCATGGCCAATTTCAAGGACCTGCGCGATCAGAACCGTGTGTTCGATTCGGTGTTTGGCTCCAACAGCACAAGCTTCATCCTGACCGGCGAAGGCGGCGATCCGGAGCGCCTGAACGTGCGTCAGGTGACCTCGGGATTCTTCGACACCCTTCAGAAGCCGCCGCTTCTGGGCCGCGCCTTCAGCGCCGACGAAGACAAACCGGGCGCTCCGCCGGTGATCCTGCTTTCCGAAGGACTCTGGGAACGGCGTTTCGCCCGCGACCCGGGCGTGATCGGAAAGACGCTGACCCTGAGCGGCGAGAGTTTTTCGGTCATCGGCGTCATGCCGGGGACGTTTCACGGATCCTGGAAGGCCACGGACGGGTTCACCCCGCTGCTCCGGCTGGAAGACCGGCTCGGCGGTGAGAACCAGCGCGGCAATCATCCGGGGATCTACGTGGTGGGACGCATGAAAGCCGGCGTCACCGTTGATCAGGCCCGCACCGACGTGAAGGCCATCGCCAAGAGGCTGACCGAAGAGCATCCAGAGTCGAACGCGCGACAAAGCATGACCGTCGAGTCGATGATCGATGCGGTGGCCGGCGACTTGAAACCCGCTCTGATGTTGCTGCTCGGGGCGGTGTTACTGGTTCTCCTCATCGCCTGCGCCAACGTGGCGAACCTGCTGCTCTCGCGCGCCGCCGACCGTCAGAAGGAGATGGCGCTGCGCATGGCCGTGGGTGGAGGACGGACCCGATTGATCCGCCAGCTCCTGACGGAGAGTGTTCTGCTCTCCTCGCTCGGCGGTCTCGTGGGCATCGGTCTGGGCTTCGCGGGTGTGAAGGCTCTCGTGGCCAGCCTCCCCACCAACGTCCCGCGCGCGGACGAAATCGGCGTCGACCCTTCGGTCCTCGCCTTCACCGCGGTGGTGGCGGTGGTGACCGGGCTGATCTTCGGCATGGCTCCTGCCTGGAAGATCTCGAGCACCGACGTGAACGAGACGCTCAAGGAAAATGGCCGCGGCACCGCCACCCCGGGTCAACATCGCCTGCGCAACAGCCTGGTGGTGATGGAGATCTCACTCGCCCTGGTCCTGCTGGTGGGCGCGGGCCTTCTCCTCCGTAGCTTCTTCCGCGTGATCGATGCCGACACCGGGCTCCGCTCCACAGGGGTTCTCACGGCGAGCCTGCCCCTTCCCGCGAGTCGGTTCGCGACACCCGAGTCCCGCGCCGCCCTGGTTGAGCGTCTCATCGAGAAGGTCAAGGCCGCCCCGGGCGTCCGCTCGGCCGCGGCCACCCTGCCCCTGCTGGGCGGCTGGCAAAGTTCGTTCCTCGTCGAAGGCCGGCCGGAACCGGGAGCAGGGCAACGTCCTTCGGCCGACACCATCCGCGTCACCCCCGACTACTTCAAGGCCGTGGGGCTCAAGATCGTGGCGGGCCGGTCCATCGAGCCCACCGACCGCATCGGCAGCCCCGGGGTGTGCCTGATCGACGAGACCTTCGCCGCAACCCACTTCCCCGGCGAGAGCGCCCTTGGCAAGCGGGTGAAGTTCGGCAGTCTCGCCGACACGACGGCGCCGTGGATGGAGATCGTGGGCGTCACCGCCCACGTCAAGAACTACGGTGTCGACCAGCCGTCACGGGTGCAGATCTACCTGCCCTACTATCAGTTCAACTCGAGCACGCCCACACTGGTGCTCGAGACCGCGGGCGATCCGGCCGCCCTGGCCGCGGGCTTGCGCGAAGCGGTGCGCAGCGTCGACTCCGAGCTGCCGCTCTACGCGGTGCGCACCATGGACGAGATCATCGCGTCGCAGACCGCTCAGCGGCGTCTGGCCGTGGTGCTGATCAGCGTGTTCGCCTCGGTGGCGCTGCTCCTCGCCGCCATCGGGATCTACGGCGTCATGTCCTACGCCGTCAACCTGCGCACGACCGAGATCGGCATCCGGATGGCCCTGGGCGCCGAGCGGCACGACATCTCGCGCATGGTGCTGCGTTTCGGGGTGAAGATGTCGGCCATCGGGGTGAGCTTCGGTCTCATCGCGGCGTTCGCCCTGGCTCGGACCATGTCCGGCCTGCTGTTCGAGACCAGCGTGGCCGATCCGCCCACGTTCTCGATCGTGCCCTTGTTGCTGATGGCCGT
>JAGNNV010000121.1:0-2677 GCA_017990495.1 Vicinamibacteria bacterium | reverse complement strand
CGACATGCGTAGATCGGGGGCCTAGCGCGAGCACTCCGTTGGTAACCGCGACGTCGCCAGTGTTCGACCGCGATGCGGGCGCGAGCGATCGGCGGATTTCGCGGATGGAAACGGACTTTCGCGCCAGGCCCCCGGTCTGCGCACGGCGAACAGACTGACTCCGCCGGGGGTGACGACAGATCCAATCGGCTGGGTAGTGAAGCGGTCGCGACGAGCCACCCGCGTCGATCCGCTGGTGGCGTTGAGAGCGGTCCAGGATCGGGCTTGGATCGCGCGAGGTCGCTTCGACCGGATGCCAAACGGAGTCCGACTCAGCGACCGAACGGGGGTGAGTCGCCGACGCGCGTCGTTTACGGATTCAACAGCACCGCCATCGTCGCGAAGGGCGCAATCGTGCCGTCCGTCATTGCCGTATACATCACCTGTAAACGCGGATCGCCGGTGGGAGTCAACATCACGAAGTCATCGAGATAGCCCGACTCGGTGGCGGTGAGTTCCCGGCCCGAGGGCCACACGAAGCGCACGGTGCGACCGGTGGCGAGCGGTTCCCAGTCCTCGAACTCGACCACGTTCGGGTCGCCGGTGGACGCCGCGTCGGCATAGGCCACGCGCTTAGGGCCAAGCCAGGGCAGACGCGAGCCCACCACGATGCCCGTCATCTCCGTGGGATTGCCGTAGTACATCTTGTAACGACCGCCGCCCACATGCACGGGCATGGGCGCCTGGATATTCTCGAACAACTTCGGGCAGCCGTTCGCCGCGTACTGCACCACCCAGCGCGCGCCGTCCCACAAGGCGTACGCCGTGGTGCGCGCAGCGCGGCTACACGCGGTGGCTCCGCTCACCGTGATCACCATAAAGGTGCCCGGCGTCTCGTGGAAGCGCCAGTCGTCGAGCAAGGGGTAGCCGATCTTGAACTGACGCGCATCGGTGAATCCGGGATTGCCACCGGGGTCGCTCGCGATCGACACATCGAGGACCGGCGCGCAAGGACCGCCCACTGAATAGTCGGCGGCGGTGGAACACACCGTCGCGGCTCCCTGATGGAAGTCGCGGCCGATGAAGCCGTCCTGGGAGTCGAGGTGCATGATGCGCGTCCGCCCGTCGGCCCCGAGGGCCTCGAAGAAGAGCCGGGTCACGCCACTTGCAAGCGGAATAGCCTGACCGGTGGCCACGTCGGCCACGAGGGTCGCGTCGGGATTGGGCGAAACCAGACCCGTGCTTCCGGCCAGACTGGTGAAGTACAGCACGCTCGCGGGATCGCTTGACGCCACGGCCTCGCTCACTCCAACCGCGAGTCCCTTCGCCGACTGGGTCATGGGACCGTAGTAGATCTGCACCCGGCCGCGCACTTCGGCCGGAGCCTCGGGACCGAAGCGGGTGGCATGGATCTTCACGTTGCCGTCGGAGACGATCTTCACCGCGCGATTGATGGAATCGCCGCTCGCCTGGATCTGCCAGATCTCCTCCTCGGTGGCGGCGGTGACCCGGTCATTCGACGTCGCGGCCACCGTGGATGAACACGCGGCATCGCGACACGCCGTGACGTCGATGGAAAACCGTGTGCCCGCCGGCAAACCCTCAAACGTGGCCCGGTTTCCACCCGCGGCCACGCGACTGGTGCGCAGGATCCGGCCGCCCCGCTCTCGGGCGGCCACGCGGTAGTGATCAACGTCGCCTTGAACCGGCGCGAACGACACCTGGAGGCGGGACGACGAACGGAAGATGCGCCCGTTGTCTCGCGGAGTCTCAGCGGGCGCTTCCGCGCGCAGGCCGGCGTTCCAGCCGGCCGTGACGAGACCGTCCGGGTGCGCGATCGCTCCGCCGGTCGCGCCCATCGAGGCCGTGGCCGCGACCAGGGCGAGGAGTACAACTGCGCCTTTGACCGTGACAGCAGGGGGGTTCATGGCAAAGAGGCTATCAGTCGCCTCGCCTCGGAACCTGGGACCGCCGAACTTTGTCCGCGGGGAAGTAGTGCAGTAACTTGCCCGGAACCACCGTCCCGTCCCCCAGAAGCGCCAAACCCGCCACAGGAGCGTCCTCCATATGACCGTGAATGACAGCCGCGGGGCCTTCGGCTCGCGCATCGGATTCATCCTGGCCGCCGCGGGTTCCGCGGTGGGGCTGGGCAACATCTGGGGCTTCCCCATGCAGGTGGGCAAGGGGGGCGGCGCGGTCTTCGTCCTGATCTACCTCTTCTGCGTCTTCGTGATCTGTTTCCCGATCATGATCGCCGAGATGGCCCTCGGCCGGTCGTCGGGCCGAAGCCCCGTCCAGGCTTTCGCGGTGACGAAGCCGAATACGCCGTGGTGGCTGGTGGGCGCTCTGGGAGTGATCACCGGCGTCTTCGTCCTGTCGTTCTACGCGGTGATCGCGGGATGGACGCTAGCCTACGTCTGGTTCTCGGCCCAGGGCGCCATGGGCCGCAGCTCCGAGGAGGTGTCGGCCTTCTTCACCACCTTCGTGGCCGAAGGCGGCCGAAACGTAATGCTCTCGCTGACCGTGTTGCTCGCCACCGCGGTCATTCTCCTGGGCGGCGTCCGCGAGGGAATCGAGCGCGCCTCCAAGGTGATGATGCCGGCCCTGCTGCTCCTCCTCATCACCCTCGCTCTGCGGGCTCTCACCTTGCCGGGAGCGGCCCAGGGAATCGCCTACTACATGACTCCCGATTTCTCCG
>JAGNNV010000120.1 GCA_017990495.1 Vicinamibacteria bacterium | reverse complement strand
GATGCCGCGGGAGAACACGTCGATCGCTTCACGGTACCGGGACTGGTAAGCGAGGCGTCGGCCCACCCAGATGATGTTCGTTGCATCGTCAGGGTTCTTGACGAAGTCGGCGGTGGCGGCGGCGAGTGCGTCATCCATCCGCTTCTTCGCGTCGGCGCTGAGTTCGGGCGCGAAGAACGAGCGGCCGTCGAGACCCTTCGCCTCCGCCACCTTCGCGGCCTCGGCGGCTTTCGCCTTCTCCGGACGCAGGTAGGTGTCGTACCACTTCAGGTATCGCTCGTAACGATCCTTCTGATAGCTGGGGGTGCGGATGCCGTGGTTCTGCCCAGGGTAGATCACCAGTTCCGTGGGCACGCCCTGCCGGCGGACGGCCTGGTACATCTGCTCGGTGTTGAGGAGGGGCACGTTCATGTCGGCTTCACCGCACAGGAAGAGGGTGGGTGTCTTGATCTGATCGGCCTTCAGGAAGGGACTCGAGAGCTTCAAGTAGGCCTCGGCGTTCTTCCAGGGAAGGCCGAGTTCCACTTCGTACTCGTACTGGTAGTGATCGGTCCCGTAGCCCGCGATGATGTTGGAGATGGAAGCGCCTGAGGTCGCGGCCTTGAAACGCTGGGTCTTCGCGATCACGTAGTTGGTCAGGATGCCGCCATAGCTCCAGCCTCCGACCCCGAGCCGGTCGGGATCGGCGACACCCGCGGACACCGCGTGATCCACCAGCGACATCACGTCGTCGAAGTCGGGCTCGCCCCACTTCGCGAAGAGCGCGTAGCTGAAGTCGCGGCCGTACCCGGTGGACCCGCGCGGATTGCCGGCGACCACGGCGTAGCCCTGAGCGGCGAAGAACTGCCACTCGAAGCTGAAAGCGGTGGAGAACTGCGAGGCGGGTCCGCCATGGATGCGCAGAATGGTGGGAACCTTGACGCCCGGCTTGGCGTCGGTTGGTCGAAGCAGGAACCCGTCGATCATCGTTCCGTCTTTGCTCTTCGACTTGAAGCGCTCGACGTTTGCGAGCTTGATGCCCTTCAGCAGCTCGTCGTTCGTGGTGGTCAGCCGGCGGATGGCCTCGCCGTCGAGAACGGAGATCTCGCCGGGAAGAGTGGGCTGGCTTTCCAGGAAGACGATCCGACCGCCACGCGTATCGAACGAGAGGACGTCGCGTTCGCCCGCCACCACACGCTCGACGGGACCACCCAAAACCGACACCCGGCCGAGGTGTGAGTTGCCGCTGTCTTCGATGGTGAACAGAACCGTGCGGCCATCGCTGGCGAACAGAGGGCCGCCCACGTTGCGATCGAGGGACTTAGTGAGGGCGCGCACCGCGCCGGTGGCCACGTCCACGATGGACACGTGGTTCGGTCCGTACCACATGTCCGCCACCACTCCACTGGCCACATAGACGATGGACTTCCCGTCGGGCGACCATGTCGGCCGTTCATCCTCGCTCGGGTTGGTGGTGATGGCGCGAGGCGTTTCGCCGGCCATGGGAGCGATCAGGAAGATGTTGGAGTCGCGGTTGGTGTCGGGCTCGGCCGAACGGTTGCTGACGAAGGCGATGGTCTTTCCGTCCGGTGACCACGCCGGCTGCTCGTCGTCGTACGGACCCGAGGTGATCTGCACCGAGGTCTTGCGCGCGATGTCGAAGATATGGAGGTGCGAGCGGAGTTCACGGAGATACCCGGCCCCATCGCGCTTGAACTGGATGCGGCTCGTCACGATCGGCTTGGCCGTCTTTTTGTCGTCGCCCTTGGCCTCGTCCTTGGCCTCGTCGGGATCGGGATCAGAGACCACCAGCACGAGACGCTTCGAGTCCGGCGACCACGCAAAGCCATCGACGCCGCTCTTGATCTCGGTCAGGCGCGAGGCTTCGCCGCCGGCGCGGGGCAGCAGCCACACCTGGCTCTTGTCGCCCTCGCGGCTCGAGAGGAAAGCCAGCCACTTCCCGTCGGGCGAAAACCGGGGGCTTGTCTCCGCTTTGGGCGAAGTGGTGAGCCGTACCGCCTCGCCGCCCGCAGTGGGAATCAGGTAGATGTCCGCGTCAGAGTTGTCCTTCTTGAGGTCCATGGACCGCACGACGTACGCGACCTGGGCTCCGTCCGGCGAGAGGGTCGGCCCGCTGACCGACTTGAGCGCGAACAGATCGTCCACCTTCAGAGGCCGCGGCTCCGCGGCCAGCGCGGGGGCAGCTTGAAAGAGGGCAGCGAGGAGCGGGAGGGCAGAGGCAAGACGCATGGGTGAGGGAGTCCTTTCGATGGTCGTGGCGAATCGTACCTGTCCCGCGGAGGTTTGGGGCGGCGACGCGAGTCCCTTGGGCCGGGGATCTGGATGGCGTCACGCTTCCACCCTTGGCGGCATCTCACCTCTTGTGACAAAGCTTTTTCACGAGGGCGAACTCGAGGTTCAACGCCTGGCCGGCGTCGGGGACGACGCGGAGATGGTCGGGAGGGGGTTGGGGGACTCCATTTCTTCTGCGGTGAGGCGGTTTGTCAGCCACCAGCGCATCGCCATAGTGTCGAGCGCCGATAGTGACCAGCGGGTTTGGGCCTCTCTACTCACCGGGCCTTCTGGATTCGTGCGGGCCATTGATTCCCGGCTGCTCTGGATCGCGGTCGAACCCCCTCCCGAAGACCCGCTCGCCGGCAATCTCCAAACCGCCGCTTTCGTCGGCGTGCTGGTGATCGACCCGGCAACACGGCAACGCATGAGATTCAACGGTCGTGGGGTCCTGGTCGATGGGGGTCTCTTCGTCACCGTCGCCCAGGCCTATGGGAATTGTCCGAAGTACATCCATCTCCGACGCGAGGAGCCTGATCTGCCCGATGTTGCCAGGGGACCGATGCTCGCCGCACAGGCGCTTTCGTCCCGGCAGAGAGCGTGGATCGAGAGCAGCGACACGTTCTTCATCGCGAGCCTTCACCCTGCCGCGGGCGCGGACGCCTCGCATCGCGGCGGCCTGCCGGGCTTCATGCGCGTGGAAACGAGCCGACGCCTCTCCTTCCCTGACTATCCGGGCAACGCCATGTTCAACACCCTCGGCAATCTGCTCGTGAACCCTCTGGCAGGCCTGCTGTTCGCGGACTTCGCCACCGGCGACCTGCTTCAGCTCACCGGACGGGCCCGGCTCGACGCTATCGATCGACGTGTGACCTTCGACATTGACGAGGCTCGTGAAACCGCGCGGGCGTTTTCCCTGCGAATGCGATTGGTCGAATACTCCCGCTCCAATCCGCCGCTTGGCGCGTCACAGCCCTGACCGATCCGGCATCCAATAGCAAAGAGCCGGAATGGTCCGGCTTGAAGCCAGGGAAGCAAAATGAGCAAGAAACTGACGTGTGTGGTCGAGGGATGTGAGTTCAAGTTCGAGGCGGCGAGCGAGGAGAGCCTGTTGCAGAAGGTCGGCGAGCACGCGGCAGACGATCACGGGGTCAAGGAAGTGCCACCGGAGCTTTTGGCGAAGGTGCGGGCGGCCATTCGTGAGAGCTGAGGGAGTGGAGATAGCGTCCGCTTGATGCGCGGTCTCGAGAACGCCGGCTCGGAAACTCCCGATGAGTTCCTGGTTGGCCTGTTCCTGGCTGGCGACGAGATGGCCTTCGAGCGATTGGTCGTGCGCCACCGGCAACGCGTCTTTCGCCTGGCCCGGCGGCTACTGGGAGACGAGTCGGACGCGCAGGACGTCACTCAGGAGACCTTCATTCAGGTGTATCGAAAGCTGTCGTCATTTCGACACGAATCCCTGTTCTCGACCTGGCTCTACCGAATCGCCACAAACGCAGCCCTCATGCGGCGGCGCGCGCACTCGCGGCGAAAGACGGAGTCTCTCGATTCGTTCGAGCCTCGCTTTGATGACACCGGCACACACGCCGCAACCGCAGCCGAACTCAGCATCCCGAGTCTCCTGGAGGAAGCGCTCGACGCCAGGATCCTGGCGGAAAGGGTCCAGGCCGCCGTCGATCGCCTTCCCGACCTTTACCGAAGGCCCTTCGTTCTGCGCGATCTCGAAGAACTTGACACCGCCCAGGTGGCGGAGCTGCTCGGCCTTCAAGTCGCGACGGTACGCCAGCGCGTTCACCGAGCCAGGATTCTGTTGCGCGGCTATCTGTCATCTCTCAAGGAGGTGAAGCCATGACGCGCGATCTGACCTGCGCTTCAGGCGTGGATCTTTTGATGGACTATCTCGAAGACGCCTTGCCCAAAGACCTGCGCGACCGCATCGAAAGTCACGTCGCGGCATGCGAACGCTGCACCGCCTTCGTGGCGTCCTACCGAGAGACCCCTCGGATCGTCCGCGAAGCGACCTCCTTTGAAATGCCTCCCGAGCTCGAGGAATCACTCATGGTGTTCCTTCGCGGGCGACGTTGAGTCCGGAGCGATCTCGCTGCGGTTAGTCTCCCCATTCATGCGCGCGATCGAGGCACAGAGCTTTGGGGACCCGAGCGTCCTTCAGATCGGCGAGGCCGCAAGGCCTTCTCCCGACCGGGGGCAGGTCCTCGTCCGGTTGCAGTTCGCCGGAGTCAACTTCGCCGACACCGAACGCAGGCGCGGGCTCTACCGGCTGCCCGAACTCCCGTGGATTCCCGGGAACGAGGGCGCCGGCATTGTTGAGGCTCTGGGGAGCGGTGTGGATGCGTCGTGGCTCGGCGCCCGGGTCGCGTTCTGGTCGTTCGAAAGCTCGGGGACTTATGCCGAATACGCTGTGGCTCCGGCGCACTCCTTGTTTCGGGTTCCCGAGGGGCTCTCGCTGGAAATCGCGGCGGCCCTTCCGGTTCAAGGGCTCACCGCCTTCGGTCTCGCTCACTTCGCGACGTCGATGGCAAAGGGTCAAAGTGCGCTTGTTCATGCGGCGGCCGGAGGCGTCGGGCTCCTGCTGGTTCAGATGCTCCGCCGTCGCGGGGTTCAGGTTTTCGGAACGGCATCTTCCGCGGAAAAGCTTGACCTGATTCGCGAGATGGGTGGGATTCCCGTCTCTTACGGGGTCGACCTCGCTGCCGGGATCGCGGCGGTTCGCGGGGAGCCGACGGTCGACGTGGTTTTCGACTCGGTGGGCCGGACGACTCAGGACCAGAGCCTGGCACTCCTGGGGCTCTACGGCCATCTCGTCTTCTTCGGCGATGCGAGCGGCCCGCCGCGGCCAGTCGATCCCGATGAACTTTATGGACGATCGTTGCGCATCAGCGCCTTCGGCCTTGCGGCCCATCCGCCCGCGAGCCTCGAGCAGGCGCGCGCGGATCTCGTGGCGTGGGCGAAGGATGGCTCTCTCCGCGTCCACATCGGCCGCGTCCTGCCCCTGAGCGAGGCGGCTGAGGCCCATCGACTTCTCGAAGGCCGCGCCTCGCAAGGCAAGCTGCTTCTTAAGACGGCGTAAGCCTCCCCCTTTCGGGCGACGTGGGAGCAGCGGCCCGCGTCGAAAGCCGAATCAAGGCCCTGTCTATACTGTCCGAATGGCCACGGTGGTTGTCGCGGGTTCATCCTCCCGGGCCGGAAAAACGGCGCTCGCCGGGACGATTCTGCGCGGTCTGGGCGGCCAGGCGGCGGCGGTGAAGTTCACCACCACCGACGACATTTTCGAGAAGTGCCCGCGCGGGACCACCTGCATCGTGTGCGATATCGACGTGCCCTTCAAGGTGGTGCGCGACGCAGCCACGCTGGATGAGGCAGGAACCGACACCGCCCGGCTCCGCGAAGCGACCTCTGGGCCGGTGCTTTGGACCATCGCGCGGAAATCGGTGGCGGCTCTCGCGTGGGAAGCCACCGAACGGTTGCTCCATCAGGCCCGCCTGGATTCGGGGACCAGCGGGGCCTCCCCCACTTTGGTGGTCGAGGGCTCCACCGTCGCCGCTTTGTGCGCGCCGGATTTCACCTTTTTCGTGGTTCATCCCTTCCTGAGTCCGGAACGTTGGAAGGAGGGCTCTCCTGAGTTGATGGCGCGCGCGAACTGCGTGGTGATCAACCGGCCTGCCGCGGAAGAACGCGACCCTGGGCCCGAGGTGATGGCGGCGGTTCACGCAGCGCGACCTTATGATCTGCGGGTCGCCGACGTCCTTTCGCCGCTCGACACCTGGGCGGGCGACCTCCTGCCCCGCCTCCTCGCGCGGCCTTGACTCCAAAGAAGATCCTGCCACTCCATGAAGATTCGTATTGCCCACAGCCCCGACAGCGATGACGCGTTCATGTTCTACGGCCTCGCCAAGGGCAAACTCGACACCGGCGGTCTCGAAGTCTCGCACGTCCTCAAAGACATCGAGTCCCTCAATCGCGATGCCCTTGAGGGCACCTACGAAGTCACGGCGTGTTCATTCCACGCCTATCCCTACATCGCGGACAAATACGCGCTGATGCCCTGCGGCGGCAGCATCGGCGATGGCTACGGTCCGATCCTGGTGGCGAAGACCGAATCGAAGATCGTGGGCGGCCCGGGCGCTAAAGACCTGGGACGAGTGGCGATCCCGGGGACGATGACGTCGGCCTATCTCGCCCTGCGTTTGTACGCGCCCGACGTCGACACCTACGTGGTCCCCTTCGACGCCGTCTTCGACGAAGTGCTTTCCGGTCGCGCTGATTGCGGTCTGGTGATCCACGAAGGCCAGCTCACCTTCGGCGGCCAGGGTCTCCGGAAGATCGTGGACCTCGGCGAATGGTGGCTCAAGGACACCGGACTTCCCCTTCCCATGGGCGGAAACGCGGTGCGCCGGGATCTGGGGGACGAGCGGATGAGGCAGCTCACCCGCCTGGTGCGCGACACCGTGAAGTTCTCGCTCGCCAATCGTGAAGCCGCCCTCGAGTACGCGATGACTTTCGCCCGCGGCATGCAGACCGGCATCGCCGACCGTTTCGTGGGGATGTGGGTGAACGACCTCACCCTCGAAATCGGCGACCGCGGCCGCGAGGCTATCCGGGTGTTCCTGCGCCGGGGGCGCGAGGCCGGCGTGATCACGAAGGACTTCAACATCGACTTCGTAGAGGCCTGAGCGGGCCATGGCTTTGAAGGCCACCCCGTTCGCGCTGCCGGTGGCCGATCTCGAGAAGCCGGATGGTTCGGTGACGCCGTCGAGCGCGCTGCACGCCGGTGGACCGACGCTCGTCATGATCGGTCACCTGAACTGCAAGACGTCGAAGCAAACGCTGCCTTTCATCGCTCAGATCCACAAGGATGGCGGGCGGGCCGTGACCATGCTGCAGGACTCCCCGGAGAACGCGGCCGCCGGCCTCGCCAAACTCGGCCTCACTCTGCGCTACTTCTGCGAGCGCGACCCATACGCGCTTTCCGCCGCCATCGGCATCGTGACCGTGCCCACGCTGCTCTTCATCGAAGCCGACGGAACCGTGGCCCTCACCTCGGAAGCCTTCCGCCGCCCCGACATCGAAGCCTTCGCGGAGCGCCTCGGCGCGCCGAAGCCGGTGATCGCAAACGACACCATGCCCGGCTTCAAGCCCGGCTGAATGCCCAGAGAACCCTCGGTCTGAGGGTGAGGCCGTGAGCCTTCGGGCTTGCCACTCGCTGGCGCGGCGGATACGATCGGCCAAAGAGGGGGGCGCGTCCTTTGGGTTGGATCGTGTGCAGTCAATGCGGGCTTA
This sequence comes from Vicinamibacteria bacterium, assembly GCA_017990495.1. Lineage (GTDB taxonomy): Bacteria > Acidobacteriota > Vicinamibacteria > Fen-336 > JAGNNV01 > JAGNNV01. The sequence goes on along the minus strand of JAGNNV010000120.1, from coordinate 2,560 downwards.
AGCACAGCGCTCGCCCGGATGGATTCTGTCCTCGCTGCCATGGCGCGGCCGGATCAACGGTCGCGACCGATACGCCATCGAGGCCCCCCGCAGTCGCGCCCCGGAGCACACCGGCACCGAGCACACCGAAGCCTCCGGCTCCGAGCCATCAGGTCCTTCGGCCTGGCCCTTCGCCGGTGGCGGCCCCACCAGTCGAAGCACCCCAGGCGACACCTCCGCCTTGCCAGATCTGTGGTGCAACCGGCCCGACGAAGCACGTCACGTTTCGTCAGAACGTCGGCGTGATTCTGTTTCGTTTCCACAAGAAGGTTGAAGGACACCTCTGCCCCCGTTGCGCGCAGAAGACCTTTCAGGAAATGACCTGGATCACGTTCTTCGCCGGCTGGTGGGGCATCGTGTCGTTCTTCGTGACGCCCGTCTATCTGGTGCTCAACCTCGCCAACTACCTGGGGGCGTCCGAGGGGCCCAAGGGTACGGCGAATGCGCGAACGCCCGCGCCGGAGGCAACGGCCCCGCTCGGCTGGGCCATCTCTTCCCTCGTGGTAGCGGTGCTCTCGTTCTTCCTGGGGATCATTCTCGGGAAGTGGTCGTTCGTCGGGTACCTCGCGGCGGTCATCCTCGGCATTTCCGCGCTGGTCAAGTCGAGGCACACCCCTGCCGCCACCGGCACTCGCGCGATCTCCTTGCTCGGAATCGGTTGTGCGGCCCTGCCTCTTACGTTCGCGGTGCTGTTCTCCGCTCTCGCCTTGCTGGTGGCCAGCGGTCCCACGGGAGGGTCGGCCCGGAGCTCCAGCGACGACGCCTTTGACCGCGCGAACGAAAAGCTCTTCGCCTACAACAGTGAAGAGGGCTTCGGCAACAATCCGGAGGCGAAGGCCCTCGCCGTTCGCTTCGCGGGGATCATGAAAGTGATGGAGAAGATCGCCTTCACGGGCGGACGGAAGGACGACACGGCGTCCCTCACCAAAGGTCACTTCCTGACCCACTGCGAGATGCGTGAGGGCAAGATCACTTTCCTGGTGCACGTGCCGGAGTTGAAGAACTACGCGCCGGATGCGAGGAAGGGTCTGCTCGACCTTGCCTGGACCTCCGCCAATGTCGTCACGGAAGGGGTTCGTTCCGGGCGCGATGTGACCCTGGCGGTGGGATTGCGCGGCATCCTGCTCTACGGGGCATCGGCGGTCGGCCGGCCCCCCGCCGACCCGGTGCTGGCTCTGGACGGAGGCCACACCGACCGGCTGCGCCCCTTCTTCACGGGCCCGGAGTGGCCGTCCGTGCCGCAGTCCTCCCCGACCCCAGCGCCCGCGAAACCTTCGCCTTCAGCGTCGCCGATATCCAGTCAATAGATCGCCCGTTGGCAGTGGCGAACCGTGGGCTTTTCGCTTAGTGTGACCTATGCGATTCGAGACTCAGTCGGTGGCGGACCGGCGGTCCTCCCACCTCACGACGGCGCTGGTGGTATTGGTGACAATGACGGGCTGCGGAGGATCGCAGTCGAACCCAACCACCCCGACCGCTGCTCCGACACCAACGCCGGCAATCGTGGTCGCTTCCGGTGAACTTGCGGTCTCGCGAGGCTCCTACATTGATGTCGACTCGGCCACATTGGTGACCGCCAGCTCGCCGGACGCCGACCTCTTCTTCTACGTCGACACGTCTCCCAGCATGTCGATATGGGGGGGGCTGCTTGTCCGCAACGGTGCCGGGCTCGGGATCTTCGGGCGCAGCCTCCCCCCGGGCAAGGCGGGTTGTTCGGTTGCAGGCGCGACGGGTCTCAACGCCAACGTCGAGGTCGCCCGACTGACCGCGGGAACCTACCTGTGCATCAGAACCACCTCGAACCGCTACTCCCAGGTCCGGATCGTGACCGAGGCCGGCCCTTCTGCGGGACCGATTCTCGGCCTCGCAGTCGAAACCTACCAATAGGCCGCGTCCCACTCGCCTGGACCCGCTTGCGATGACGTAGCGCGCGGGCGCGAGATAATGGTTTCGTGAGCGACATTCTCGACATCTTCAAACGCCAGGGCGCGCTGCTCGAAGGGCACTTTCTCCTCTCTTCCGGTCTTCATTCCGCGCAGTATCTGCAATGCGCGCGTGTGCTGATGGACACGAAGATCGCCTCAGACCTCGGGGCGCGGCTCGCCGCCCAACTGAAGGCCGCAGGCGTTGCCCCCGATGTGGTGGTGGCTCCGGCCATGGGCGGCATCGTGGTGGGCCACGAAGTGGCGCGCGGCTTTGGCTGCCGCTCGCTCTTCACCGAACGTGAGGGGACGACGATGACTCTGCGGCGCGGTTTCGCGCTCGAGCCCGGCGAAACCGTGGTGGTGGTCGAAGACGTGGTGACCACCGGCAAATCCACGCGCGAAGTGATCGCGGTGGTCGAAGCCGCAGGCGCGCGCGTCGTCGGAATCGCGTCTCTCGTCGATCGCAGTTCGGGCAAGTCGGGATTCGAGGTCCCCTTCGAAAGCCTGCTCACGATCTCCGTCGACACCTGGGCCGCGGCCGCCTGTCCCCTGTGCGCAGCAGGTTCCACCGCGATCAAACCCGGATCCCGCCCGAC
>JAGNNV010000444.1 GCA_017990495.1 Vicinamibacteria bacterium | reverse complement strand
CCTCGGCCATCACCACGTTCCGCGTGGAAGGCGTGAGCGCGCGCGATCTGCAGAACGCGCTCTGGGCGCGGAAGATCCGCGTACGTGCGCAAGGCGACGACAAGGGAGTGCGCCTCTCCGCCCACGTCTGCGTCGCCCCTGCGGACATTGACGTGGTCCTGCAGGTTGTAGCCGCCCTCGCTGCCAAGGTGTAGCGGAAGGCGCCTTCCCAGTTATCCGCCAATTGGACCTGCCGTCACCTCCGGCGAGCCACTCCGTTTGACGTGCCCGACCGGGGGCCTAGTGTCCCACGGCTCCTTTGGGCCGATCGTGTCGATCAGCGGCTTCAAAGAACCCCGATTGAAAAGATTGGATTTAGGCGGAAGCCGCTTAGGAGCGCGAGCGCTCCGTCTGCGGCCGCGACGACCTCCTTCGCCGATGATTGTCCGCGTCTGCGGGCCGGTCAATACGTCGTTCTATTCTCCATGGCGGCCCATGACCTGAGGAGGTCGGTGCACTCCTTCTTCGAAGCCTGATCGAGGATCACGCGGCTGCGGCCGAGGCGCTTCAGGGTGGCGTTCGAAACTGTCAGTTCGTTGAACCCGAGGCGCTTCACGTCGGCGATGCCGGTGCCGAAAACGATGCGATCGATCTGGGCCCAGTGGATGGCCGAGAAGCACATCGGGCACGGTTCCGTGGTCGAGTAGATCGTGCAGCCCTTCAAGATGTGGCTGCCGAGGTTCTTCGCCGCGCGTCCGATCGCGACCACTTCCGCGTGCTGCGTGGGATTGCCCGAGGCGAGGACGCGGTTGGGGGCCGCGGCCACGATCACGCCGTCTCGCACGATGCAGGCCCCGAAAGGGCCACCCTGTCCGGCTTTCATGCCGCGCGAGGCCTCGCGCAGCGCCATGTGCATGAAGGCCTCGTCTTTTGCCTTCGGGGTGGGGGACGTCGCTTTTCGCGCCATAGTAAGCCGAGCTTACCGCCAGCGGCAGCGCTGCCCCGTAGACTCCGCGGATGATCCGTTCCCGCGACTTCGCGCTCCGCAGCGCCCGCATCATCGCCCCGGAGGGTTCGCGACCGGGCGTCCTCACCGTGCGCGGCGGGCGGATCGAGTCGGTGACGGAAGAGGGACCGAGGGGCCTGCCGGTCGAGGACCTGGGCGATTTCGCCATCCTGCCCGGCGTGGTCGACGCCCACGTTCACGTGAACGAGCCGGGGCGAACCGAGTGGGAAGGTTTCCTTACCGCAACGCGCGCGGCGGCCGCGGGTGGCATCACCACCATCGTGGACATGCCGCTCAACTCCATTCCTGTCACCACCACGGTTGAGGCTCTCGAGATCAAGCGCGCGGCCGCGCGGGCCTCGGTTCATGTCGATTGCGCCTTTTGGGGCGGCGTGGTTCCTGGTAACGCTGCCGACTTGACCGCCTTGATGGCCGCGGGCGCTCGTGGGGCGAAGGCCTTCCTCGTCCATTCGGGCATCGACGAGTTTCCCGCCTCGGATCCCGCCACCCTTCGAGCGGCCATGGTGGCGCTCAAGGCCGCGGACGCGCCCCTCCTCGCCCACGCCGAACTCACGGGCGCCTGTTGCGGCACTCCCAGCTCCGCCCCGGACTATCGCGACTATCTGGCTTCGCGACCGCGGGCGTGGGAGAACGACGCCATCCGCCTTCTCGTGGCGTTATGCCGGGAGACCGGATGCCGGACGCACATCGTTCACCTCTCGTCCTCGGATGCGCTGGAAATCGTGGCCGCGGCCCGAGCCGAGGGTCTGCCCCTGTCCGCCGAAACCTGTCCGCATTATCTGACCTTCGCGGCCGAGGGCATTCCGTCACGTCAGCCCGCGTTCAAATGCGCGCCGCCCATCCGCGAGGCCGAAAACCGGGAACGGCTCTGGCAGGGCCTGCGCGAGGGTGTCATCGATATGGTGGTGTCCGACCATTCGCCCAGCCCGCCCGAAATGAAGACGCAGGGCGGGGGCGACTACATGGCCGCGTGGGGCGGCATCGCCTCGGTCCAGTTCTCGCTTTCCGCGGTCTGGACGGGTGCGAGCGCGCGGGGCTTTGGGCTGACCGACATCGCCCGATGGATGTCGGCCGCGCCCGCGGCTCTGGCTGGTCTTTCCGGGCGCAAGGGACGCCTGGCCGCCGGCCTCGACGCCGACCTGACAATCTTCGATCCCGAGACGAGCTTCACGGTGCGGCAGGAGGCCGTCCTGCACCGGCACCCGCTGACCCCTTACCTCGGCCTGGATCTGAAGGGTGTGGTACGCCGGACGTATGTCAGGGGTCACCGGGTGTACGATTCCGGCACTTTTGCTGGTCCCCTGGGGGAACTCCTGTGAGCGACGACTTCACCAGTCTGATCGATCTTGCCTCGGCGCGTCTGGGTGGGCGCGTGCTTTTCGCGAACGACGAGTTCTTCGCATCTCGCCACAACCTCATCAAGCGCGAAGATCCGATCTTCATCCCTGACAAGTTCACACCCAACGGGAAGTGGATGGACGGGTGGGAGAGCCGCCGCAAACGCGGCCCGGGTCATGACTGGTGCGTGATTGAGTTGGGCCGGCGGGGCGTGGTGCGGGGAGTCGACATCGATACCTCGTTCTTCACCGGGAATTTCCCGGAGAAGGCGTCGATCGAAGCCTGCGACGCAAGCGCCGCGGTGACGCCGAAGAACGTCGACAAGCTCCCCTTGAGTTCGATCCTCAGTCCGACCGTCCTCGCCGGCAACTCTCACAACCGCTTTTCCATCGCGATCGGCCGCGCGGTCACGCAC
>JAGNNV010000119.1 GCA_017990495.1 Vicinamibacteria bacterium | reverse complement strand
TCCGCCACGAGACCTACGCCAGCCAGAACGCCGGACGAAAGCTCCGGAGTTGGGCCCGGTGGGTCCACACCGGCGAAGCCTTCGGGGTTGCCGGCCAAACCATCGCGGGCCTCGCCTCCGCGATCGCCGTCATCCTTGCCTGGACCGGAGTCGCGCTTTCCTGGCGTCGCTTCCGCGCCTTTCGCGCGAGAGGCACGACACGATCATGAACCACGCCCCTGCTGAGGAACCCAAACTGTGAAGCATCGTCATCGCCATGCAACCAACCGTCGCTCAACCATCACCAAGTCCTCACCCCAGGCGCGCTGGCTGACCGTGGGCACCCTCGTGGCTTACGCTGCGTTCGGAAGCCGGACCGCGGCGCGGGCCGAAGGGAAGGCGGGGGATTCGAGTCCGAACTCGCGGGCCGAATCGCAGTCCCAGCCCGTTCATCGGTTCGACATCCCGGCCGGCCCCCTCGATGTGATCCTGGCCGCGTTCGAGCAGGTGAGCGGCCTTCGGGTAACGATGTCGGAGCCGTCGCTTCGCACGCTCCGGTCGCCGGGTCTCACGGGCTCGTTCACGAGCGATCAGGCATTGAGTCTGCTCCTCAGCGGCACCAGGGTGACCCATCGATTCACTCGTCCCGACGAGGTGACTCTCGAGGTCCGGGTCCATGAACGGGTGGAAGTCGCCGCTCGCTCTCTGACTCCAACCTCGCCTCGCTACACCCAGCCCTGGCGCGACATACCTCAGACCATCACTGTGATTCCCAAGGCGCTCATGGCCGAACAGTCGGCCACGACCCTGCGTGACGTCTTACGCAATGTCCCCGGCATCACCATGCAGGCGGGAGAAGGCGGCGTCCCCGCCGGTGACAATCTCAGCATTCGTGGATTCAGCGCCCGCACCGACATGTTCATCGACGGCGTGCGGGATTTCGGCGGCTACTCGCGCGATGCTTTCAATCTGGAGCAGGTCGAGGTGACGAAGGGGCCGGCCTCCGCGGTGGCGGGCCGCGGTTCGACCGGTGGAGCCATCAACCTCGTTACGAAGACTCCGGCGACCGAGTCCTCGCGCGGCGCCGACTTCTCGGGCGGGAACGCGGAGCACAAGCGGGTTGCGGTCGACATCAACCAGCCCTTGTCGAGCGGGGGTGGCGCGGCCTTTCGACTGAATGCCCTCTTCCAGGATGCTGACGCCCCCGGGCGGGACGCGGTGGAGAACAATCGCTGGGGCGTGGCGCCATCGATTTCCGTTGGCCTTCGTTCGCGCACGCAGGCCACCCTCAGCTACTTCCGGCTGGACCAGGACAGCATTCCCGACTACGGAATCCCCTGGGTTCCCGCGACCAACGTGCCTCTGGCCGCCTACGCGAACCAGGCCCCGCCCGTGGACTTCGACAACTTCTACGGCCTCTCCGCTCGTGACTACGAGAAGACGGCCACGGACATCGCGACTCTGACCCTGCGCCATCAAGCGAGCCCGGCCGTGGGCGTGAGGAACCTCACGCGATATGGCCGGACGCGGCGCGATTCCGTGATCACGGCGCCGCGCTTTGCAGCCACCACCGGGACGGCCCTGAACCGTCAGCTCCAGTCTCGTGATCAGACCGACTCGATCGCGGCCAATCAGACTGACCTGACGGCCCGTCTTGATCACCTCGGGCTTCAGCACGCGATGGTGGCCGGCGTTGAAGTCGCGCGTGAAGCGTCGGAGAACTTCCTGCGCACCGGGCCGTCGGCCCCGCTCGCCGATCTCTATTCGCCCGACTCTTCCGCGCCGTATTCCGGGCCGATCGTGCGATCGGGAGCGGTGAACAAGGGTGTTGCGGATTCATTCGCGGCTTACCTCGCCGATACCGTCAAGGTCGGCCCGAGGGTTGAGTTGACGGGCGGGCTGCGGTTCGACCGGTTCGCGGTGGACTACGACGCCAAGTCGGTAACCGGCGCCGTCACCTCGTTCACCCGAACCGACGACATGCTGAGCTTTCGCGCCGGCGTCGTTTACAAACCGCGACCGACGGGCAGTGTCTACGCGGGGCTCGGCACATCGATCAATCCGTCGGCGGAAGGGCTGTCTCTTTCCGCGGCGACGGTGGACCTCGAGCCCGAAAAGACCCGCAGCTACGAGATCGGCACCAAGTGGGATCTGGTGACCCGCCGCCTCGCTCTCAACGCGGCGATCTTCCGTACGGAGAAGACGAACGCACGCACGCCCGGCATCAACCCGGGTGATCCGGCCACCGTGCTTCAAGGGGAACAGCGCGTGAACGGTTTCGAAGTCGGCTTCACCGGGAGCCTCGCTCCCTTCTGGCAGGCCTTCATGGCCTTCTCCTTCATGGACAGCGACATCCGGCAGTCGAACACCGCGGCGGAGTTGGACAACGAACTGAGTCTCATCCCCAGAACCTCCTTCAATCTCTGGACCACGGTTCGCCTGCCGCGTCGTATCGAGGTGGGAGGCGGCGCCCAGTTCATGGACAACGTGTTCCGCAATGCCCTGAACACCACGGCGGCTCCCGGGTACTGGCTCTTCAGCGTCACCGGCTCGCACGTGGTCAACGATCGGCTGACCCTGCGACTGAACGTCAACAACCTCACGGACCGGGATTACATCGATCGAGTCGGGGGCGGCCACTTCATTCCGGGCGCGGGCCGGTCCGCCGTCGTCACTGCATCGGTGAACTTCTGAGCCCCCCAAGGAGCCAATCCCCATGCTGCTTGTCATTCCCGATGTGCTCACCGCCGAGCAGGTAGCGAGCGCCCGCAAGACCCTGGCGCAGGCCGAGTGGATCGATGGTCGGGCTACCGCCGGCCATCAGTCGATCCGCGCCAAAGACAACCTTCAACTGGCCGAGGGTTCGGAGGCGGCCGTCACGCTCGGCGAGGCGATCATCGCGGCGTTGCAGGGTTCAGCCCTTTTCGCCGCAGCCGCTCTGCCCCTTCGCGTGTTCCCGCCGCTATTCAATCGCTACTCGGGAGGGCAGGCGTTTGGAACCCATGTCGACAACGCCATCCGCCAGGTTCCGGGCACGCCCCACCGCATACGCACGGATCTTTCCGCCACGCTCTTCCTCACCAATCCTGATGAGTATCAAGGCGGCGAACTTCAGATCGAGGACACTTACGGCCTGCACAGCGTCAAGCTGCCGGCCGGTCATCTCATCCTCTATCCCGCTACCAGTCTTCATCACGTCAGGCCGGTCACGAGCGGGGTTCGAATCGCCTCGTTCTTCTGGGTCCAAAGCCTGGTCCGGGATGACGGCGAGCGCGCCCTGCTCTTCGATCTCGATACCGCGATCCAGCGCCTGAACGCTGACGCGCCGGATCATCCCTCCGCCGTGCAGTTGACCGGCGTGTACCACAATCTTCTGCGACGCTGGGCCGATCTCTAGAGGCTCAGCCCTGCGTCGCGGAGAACCCGCCGGAACGAAGCCGCGTCTCGAGACGTTCCCGCACGGCCGGCCACTCGGCGCTGAGGATCGAGTACATCACGGTGTCCCGCACCGAACCATCGCGTCGAAGCGCGTGGTGGCGGATCACTCCGTCGCGGTTTGCGCCCAACTTCTCGATGGCCTGCTGAGACCTCGTGTTGAGGATGTCGGTCCGAAGGCCGACGACCGCGCATCCGAGAGTGTCGAAGGCGTGGGCCAGGAGCATGAGTTTGCAGGTGGTATTCAGGTGCGTGCGCTGGCAGCGCTTCGCGTACCACGTGTATCCGATCTCCACGCGGTCGACTGCGGCCACGATGTCGTGATAGCGCGTGCTGCCCACGATCTCACCGGACGAAAGCTCGCGCACCGCCCAGGGCAACATGTGCCCCGCGCGCTGCCCTTCGAGCGCGGTCTGGATGTAGGACTCTTCCTGGCCCGGCGCCGGGACCGAGGTGAATCCCAATTCCCAGAGCCGGCCGTCGGCGGCGGCCACGGCCAGCGCCTCCCGGTGATCGAGGGACAAGGGTTCGAGGCGCACTTGTGCGGACTCCAGCGGCATCGGGTGGGGGACGATCATGAACCGGAGCCTACCCTGCAAAATCTGGTGACTTGAAGGACTTACGTTGTTATCCTGCCCGGAACGGGGTCTTTTCATGAATCAAGCACAATCCGACCTGCCGGTGGCCGAAGCGCCCTCGCGACTGGGTGCGATCGCGGTTGAGCTCGTGTCCCTCGCCCCCAATCAGGCGGCCGAGAAGCTCGATCCTCTCCCCGACGCCGAGGCCGCCACGGTTCTCGCGATGCTCTCGCCCGCGGTGGCCGAAGACATCATGCTGGCCATGGGCGACGAGCGTCGGCAGGCGGTCATCGCGGCTGCCCCACTAGCCGACAGCAGCCAATGGACGGCGAACTTCAGCTATCCCGACGGCTCGATCGGCCGACTCATGGAGCCTCCGCGCGCCCTCTTCCGCCCCGAGATGACGGTGGCGGAGAGCACCGAGCGCATCCGCGAACTGGTCAAGAACGTCTTCGTCACCTACGGTTTCGTGGTCGATGCCGCCGGCGTCCTGCTCGGCGTGGTGGCCATGCGCGACCTCCTGCTGGCCAGCCGCGACGCCACCATCGACAGCGTGATGATCCGCAAACCGTTCACCCTCGCTCCCGACGCCGATGCCATCGACGCCATGAAAGTGGTGGTCACGCACCACTTCCCGGTTTACCCCGTGTGCGACGCCACCGGAAGGCTGGTGGGGATCGTGCGAGGCCGGACCCTCTTCGAACAACAGGCCTACGAGATCAGCGCCCAGGTCGGGTCGATGGTCGGTGTCGAGAAAGAGGAACGCCTCTCGACTCCCTGGAACACCAGCCTGAAGTATCGCCACCCCTGGCTGCAGCTCAACCTCCTGACCGCGTTCGTGGCCGCCGGTGTGGTGGGCTACTTCCAGGACACCATCGACAAGCTCGTGGTCCTGGCCGTCTTCCTGCCCGTTCTCGCCGGTCAGTCCGGCAACACCGGATGCCAGGCGCTGGCGGTCACCCTGCGCGGCATGACTCTGGGTGAACTGAAGCCGGGGCGCGAGCGCATTCTGGTGATGAAGGAAGGCCTGCTCGGGCTCCTGAACGGCGCCCTCGTCGGCGTCACCGCCGGCCTCGGCATGTACGTGGTGGCGACACTCCAGTCCAACCCCGCCGCGGCCATGCTTGGTTTTGTGGTCTTCCTGGCCATGATCGGAAGCTGCGTGGTGAGCGGCCTCTCCGGCGCGCTTATTCCTTTGACGCTCAAGCGGCTGGGCGCTGATCCGGCCACCGCCTCCAGCATCTTCCTCACCACGGCCACCGATGTGGCCAGCATGGGTCTGTTCCTCAGCCTGGCCCGCTTCCTGATTCTCTGATCCGCAGGTTCGCTCGCGGCGCGGCGGGCGGGATCAGAAACTCCAGCGCGAGGCGAACTTCGTGGGAGTGAACCTTGGAATGGGCAACGGGCCGAGCGCCTCGCCGCCGCGCTTGAGCAGCGACCTGACGTCTTTCTTCTCCCCGGTCTTGTAGAAGTGCACGAGGTACTCGAAGTCGGCCCGCCACCAGTCTGAGGCCCAGCCGTCGAGGTCACGAACTCCCCCTTCGTGCAGAAGGGCGATGCCCAGACGCGTGGCGCCCTGCTCATACTCCGTGATTGCGACCATCTCCTCGGGCGTCTTTCCGACGGCGACGTTGAGCCCGAGGGCGCGGTACTCGTCGGACACGTTCCACTGCACGGTATGCCCAAAGAGGTGCACCAGCACGAACAGGGCGACCTCGAGGTCCTGGTCGTAGTCGATCAGGATGGTCTGGCCGTCGAAGTCTCCTGTGTTGGGGTCGACGACGTCCGAGATCATCACCTCGACCCCGTATTTCCCCTCCACCACCGGCACGACACGGTTGTAGGCGGCCTGATAGTCCACGATGGGCTCCTTTGGTCGCGGCTACCCGCGAGCGTCCTCGTCGCGCACCGCGGCCAGGATGGCGTCGGCGGAGCGGTCGATGTCGCTTTCGGTTGTCGACCAGTTGGAGACCGAGATTCGCAACGCGTCGCGGTCGTGCCGTCTCGTCCCACTGGCCCAGGTGATGCCGACGCGTTGAATGCGCCCCACCACCGCCTTGGTGAAAGCGTCTGCGTCGCCTCCACCGCTGGGGGTGAACCGCACCAGAACCTGGTTCAACACGACGTCGTTCAGGACGGGGATACCGCCTTCGCGCAGTCGATCGGCCATGCGTCGGGCGAGATCGCAGCAGCGGCTGACCATCTCGCCCACACCGGATCGCCCCAGGCTGCGCAAGGCGGCCCACAGGGCGAAGCCGCGCGCCCGGCGCGACGACTCCGGAGTGAAGTCATGGTTGTCCCGCGCCTCACCGGAGGAGCGGATGAGGTAGGCGGCGCTCTTGGTGATGGCGGCGCTCAGATCCGACGGCTCACGCACGATCACGATGCCGGAGTCGTAGGGGACGTTGAGCCACTTGTGTGCGTCGGTGGCCCATGAATCGGCGAGCGCCACGCCCTCCACCAGATGGCGGCGCGAGGGATCGGTGGCGGCCCACAGGCCGAAGGCGCCGTCGACGTGAAGCCACGCTTGCTTCGCGCGGGCGAGAGCGGCGATCTCGGAGAAGGGATCAAAGGCCCCGGTGCTGACGTTCCCGGCCTGGGCCGCGATGAGGATAGGGCCGGAGAGCGGAGCGAGAGTCTCTTCAAGCGCCGCCGGAATCATGCGGCCCTGATCATCGGCGGGAACACGCAGGGCGCGGGCCTCGCCGAGGCCGAGCAGGCGAAGCGCCGACAGGATGGTGGCGTGAGCCTCCTCGCCAATGACCACGTGCACCTCAGGTCCTCCCTGAAGGCCCTGTTTCTCAACGTCCCAGCCCGCGCGAGCGAGAACGGCGTGCCGGCCCGCGAGCAGTCCGGAGAAGTTCGCCATCTGACATCCGGTGACCAGACCCACGCCGGCTCCCCGTGGCAGCCCGAGCAGATCCTTGATCCACTCAGCGACCACCGCTTCGGCGGCGGCAGCCGCGGGGGAGGTCACGTTGAGCGCGGCGTTTTGGTCCCAGGCCGCGGTGAGCCAGTCGGCCCCGAGAGCCGCGGGCACGCTGCCACCGATGACGAAACCGAAGTACCGCGAGCCCGCCGATCCCACCAGACCGGGCTCCGCCCCTTTGGCCAGGGCTTCAATCACCGCCGCCGGACCCTCACCCGTCTCGGCCAGAGGACCGCCGAGCCTCGTCACCATCTCTTCGAAGGACGCGGTGGCGCCAACCGGACGCTCGGGCAGCGAGCGCAGGAAGGCCAGCGCGAGTTCGTGGGCGCGTTCGAGAGCGCGGTCGCGCTCCTGGTCGTGATCGGGCTGCGGGGCGTTCACCGACGGCATCCTCGCTGGCGCAGCCGGGTCTCCCCGCGGCCTGGACCCGATAAGTTTTGAGGGAGGGGCATGCGCCCGAAGCCTAGCGCGGATTATTCTGACCTTCGTGAACCAGAGAGTGCCCGGCCTCTTCACCCCCCTCGCTCAGAGCCCCCGCGCGATCGCCCTCGGGCGGTTGGAAGCGCTCATCATGGACTGTCTCTGGCAGAGCGAGGGCGCGCTCAGCGTGCGTGAGGTCGCGTCGCGCCTCAACGGTCCGTGGGCCTACACCACGATCATGACCACGCTCGATCGGCTGTTCAAGAAGAACCTGGCCGCGCGCGAACCCCGCGGCCGCGCCTTCGTCTATCGCGCTCGCCTGTCCCGCGCGGACCTTGGAGTCCAGGCGTTGCGCACCGCGGTATCCGATATCCAGGCAGGGGCGGGCTCGTCGGAACTGGCGCTCGCCGCTCTGGTCGATGTCTTCGACTCTCACGATCCTTTGTGGCTCGATTCCCTCGACCGGCTGGTCCGTGAAAAGAAGCGTATGTTGCGCCAGACCCGAAAACCCGGTGACCCGGCATGACGCTCTACGGGCTCGCCGTCCTGTCCGTGCTCTTCGGCGTGGGGCTCGCCCTCGCCGATGCCCTGCTCCTGGCGCTCACTCCCGCGCTGCTGCGCAGAGTGGGCGAACTTGGCCCGGCTCGCCGACCCGCCTCCATCGCGGCCGTCCGCTTCGCTCCTGTGATCGTGGCCCTGAGTCTTGTGGGGCTCGTTTCTTTGCCGGCGTGGCTGCGCCACGAGCCCGTCAATAGCGGCGAGACGCTTTCTCTGCCCCTTCTGGCCGCAGCACTTCTCTCGTTGCTCCCGGTTCTCGCGGGTCTGCGTCGCGGGACCCGAATGTTCCTCCGAACGCGCGATCGTCTTCGGTTCTGGCGTCGTCAGAGCGAAGCGCCTGCGATCGCGCTCGCTCCTTTTGAAATCGTCGAGGTGAAGAGCGGACACCTCTCGCTTTGTGTCGGCGGCTACCTCCGACCCACGATCTACGCATCCACCGATGTGATGCGTTCGCTCGAGCCGGAGGAGTGGCGGGCCGCTCTCGCCCACGAGGTGAGCCACGCGACAACCCGCGATCCTCTCCGTCGGCTCGGCATGGAGGCCTGCCCCGACTTCCTCCAACTGCTCGGACTCGATAAGCCCTGGGCGCCCGCCTTCGCCCGGGCCTGCGAGTTCGCGGCCGACGCCCGCGCGAGCGATGGCCGGCCAGAAGTGGCTCTCGATCTCGCCTCGGCTCTGGTCAAGGTAGCGCGGCTCCAGAGCCTGTCTCCCGAGAGCGCATCCGGCCTCGTTGAGGTGGCGGTGTCGCCCGCCTTCTCGAGCCGCATCGATCTGCAAGCGCGGATCGAAGCCCTCGCGAATCCGCCGGCCCCCGATGCGGGGGCGAACGCCGTTTCGGGCGCGCCGTTCCTTGTCGCCGCCGCCCTGATCGTTGTCGCGGGGATGGGCGGTGTGGCTTCGGAGCCGGTTCACGAACTGACCGAGACGGTGGGTCGGCTCCTTTCGCCCTGATCGATCCGGCGCGCTACGAGTTCTGGTAGTAATTGGGATCTAGCCATAGGGTGAGGCCCGTGAGACGCCGCGTGTTCTTCGTCGCCCTGCTGATCGCCGGCTTGGCCCCCTCCGCGGCTCCCGCGTGGGTCGAGGCGACGCAGCGCTTCGAAGGGCGGGTGGTCAACGCGGCCAATGGGGCTCCCGTGGCCGGCGCCACTGTTTCCATCGCCTTCCACCCCGGCGGGGCCCGCACCGACATCAGTGGCCGGTTCTCGTGGGCTTTCGCGCCGTCGCCCCCCTTCCAGGTCATCGTGGTCCTGAGTACCGGCGAAGTGGCGCGGCCAGTTCTGGTCGAGCGAATCGAGTCGGAGAACGTCATCTCGGTGCGTCCCCTGGCCGATGAAGCGGTGACGGTGCTTGGTGCGGCCCCTGGCGTTTCCGCGGCGCCCGCTTCGGGGACCACCATGTTGTCGGGGGCTCAGGTGGCGCAGCGCAGCCCCGAGAACCTGATGCAGGCCATGGAAACCGTGCCCGGCGTCAGCCAGGTTTCGGAGGGTCACGCATCGGTGCCGGCGATGAGGGGTCTGGCGCGTGGCCGGACCTTGCTCCTCCTCGATGGCGGGCGCGTGTCGACGGAACGACGCGTCGGCCCGAGCGCGACCTTTCTCGACCCGTCGGTGGTGGGAAGCGTCGAGGTGGCGCGCGGTCCCGCCTCGGTGGCTTACGGGTCGGATGCCTTCGGAGGAGTGATCTCGGTGAAGACGAGGCGAGCCGAGCCGGGCAGCCCGTTGCAGGGTTCGCTCACCGGACTCTTCGGCGTCGGCGTTCCCGAGGCCCGTGGCTCGATCGAGATTTCGAAGGGCCTTGCACGCGGCGGGTTGCTTCTCCAGGGCCACGTCCGGAACACCGAGGACTACGAATCCCCGGCGGGCGAGGTTTTCAACTCTGCATGGCGTGACTCGGGTTTTGTCGCCTCGGTCACGCATGAGATTGGCCGCGGGGCTTTTGGGGCCACCCTTCAAAGTGACTTCGGTCGCGACTTCGGTCGGCCCCGCAACGACTCTCGCGCCGTCCGGATCTCGTATCCATTCGAGAACTCCCATCGCCTCACCGCGTCTTATGACATCTCGTCGGTGAAGGGTTTCGAGCAGCTGTCCTTCACCGGGTTCCTCGGCACGTACGAGCAGCGCACGGAGCAGGACCGTTTTCCCACCGCGACCACGGGTCGGCGGCTGGAAGGAGCCGAGGTTCAGGCGCGGGACTTTCACCTCAAGACGTCCGCCGAGCGGAGGTTTGGTTCCACGCGGGCCGAGTTCG
>JAGNNV010000118.1 GCA_017990495.1 Vicinamibacteria bacterium | reverse complement strand
AAGGGTGTGTCCACAGAGGCGGTCACCTCGAAGACAGGCCGCTACATCCTGCCCTACCTCACAAACGGCGAATACGAGATCAGCTTCTCGCTCGCCGGGTTCAAGACCCACGTCGCGAGGAACATCAGTCTGCACGTCAACGACCGCCTGGAGGTGGGTGCGGTGCTCGGAGTGCAAGGCATCACCGAGGCGGTGGAGGTGACCGCCTCCTCCCAGCTCATCCAACCCAGTCCCGCGGTGCAGAACCTGATGGGCTCCACCCAGGTCCAGGAGTTGCCCCTCAATAACCGTAACTTCGTCCAGCTCGCCACCCTGGTTCCCGGGGTCAGCAGCTCGCTCACGGATGAAGTCGGGCTCGGACTCACCAGCACCGTCAGCCTGTCCATCAACGGGGCGCGCCGCAACGCCATCAACTGGTTCGT
Organism: Vicinamibacteria bacterium; assembly: GCA_017990495.1. Classification (GTDB taxonomy): domain Bacteria; phylum Acidobacteriota; class Vicinamibacteria; order Fen-336; family JAGNNV01; genus JAGNNV01. The sequence continues at coordinate 9,730 of JAGNNV010000118.1, read as the reverse complement.
GGACGGCGCCAGCAACGTCGACGTGGGTTCCAACATCACCCTGCTCAACACCCCGACGCTCGAGTCCATCGAGGAGTTCAAGATCATCACCTCGAGCTACGCCGCGGAATGGCCGCGAAGCGGCGGTGGCATCGTGAACGTGGTGACGAAATCCGGCAGCAACGTCTTCCGCGGCTCGGCCTATGAGTTCTACCGGAACGACTCCCTGAACGCGAACTCGTTCTTCCGCAAGCAGAGCACCAACACCGCCATTTCGGGAGCGCCCCCCCAACTCGACTATCACAACTTCGGCGCCACCCTCGGCGGCCCGATCCGCGAGGACAAGCTCTTCTTCTTCGCCTCCTATGAGCGCCGCAAGATCGAGCGCGCTCCGTCGTCGCTCACCGCCAACACCATCGACCCGCGCTGGCTTTCCGACCCGACCAACGCGAACTACGTGGCTCCGGCCCTGCGCGACCCGAACGCGGTCCGGTTGCTCTCGGCCTGGCCCGCGCCCAACACGGGGACCAGCCAGTACCAGTCCACCGCCGCCAACAAGCAGGACACCACCCAGTACGTCGGCCGCATCGACTACTACCTCAACGCGAAGTGGCGCTTGATGGGCCGCTACACCTATGACCTGTCCGAAACCACCGAGCCGGGCGGCCTTTTCTTCGGCACCGCCATTCCCGACATCGCGACCACGCTGACCGACGTCCCCGGCCAGGTGGCGGTGGCGCAGATCACCACCACCATCAATCCCCAGACCCTGAACGAGTTCACCTTCCAGTTCTCGGGTAACGCGATCTCCTCGACCTACGGCAGCAACGTGAAGAACACGCGCACCGCCTACGGCCTGACCATCCCGGAGATCTACCCGGAGAACCGTGAAGGCCTCGTCCCCACCGTGGCCATCACCGGCCTTTCCAGCATCGGCGCCCCGCAGCTCTTCGACAACAAGTACCGCAACTACACCCTCGGAAACAACCTCTCCCATCACCGCGGCAATCACAGCCTCAAGGGCGGTTTCCTCTTCGCCTGGGAAGTGAAAGACGAACTCTCGGGCAGCGGCACCCAGGGCAGCTTCAGCTTCGGCGCGGCGGGCGGGCGTACCGCCTTCCAGAATTTCCTCACCGGCAACAGCGATGGCGCGTGCGGCTCGACCTGCAGTTACACCGAGCCCACCATCGAGATCGCCAGCCAGTTCCGCTTCGCGCGATACGAGTTCTACGTGCAGGACTCCTGGAAGGTGCGGCCGAACGTCACTCTCGACCTGGGCGTGCGTTACTCCCTCCAGCCCCCGGTCAAAGACGTGAACGACGTGCTCACGAACTTCAGCCCCGCTCTTTACAATCGGGCGAACGCGCCGCGCTTCGCCACCGCCGCGGCCACCACCCTGCTGGTCGGATCGGGCGACTTCGCGAACGGTATCGTGATCGCCGGCCAGAACTCGCCGCACGGCCGCGGGATCTACGCCACCGACAAGAACAACATCATGCCCCGCATCGGCTTCTCGTGGGACAAAGGCGGCATGGGCGAAACCGTGTTCCGGGGCGGCTGGGGCCTCTACTACGACCAGGCCCTGGTCGGGATCTTCCTGCAGAACGCCTTCGTCAACCCGCCGTTCGTGGCCAATCCGCAGGTGCTGAACGCCCAGCTGTCGAACCCCGGCGCGGGCACGTCGGCTACCACGGTGGCGCCTTCGAGCCTCATCGCCTCGAGCGATCCCTTCATCACCCCGCGCACCCAGCAGTGGAACATCGGCGTGCAGCGGAAGCTGTATTCGAAGGGCGTGATCGACATCGGCTACGCCGGGTCCGCGGGTGACAACCTGATCCAGCCCGTCGACATCAACGCGGTTCTGCCCGCCGACGTAGTGGCGACCGGAGGCGTGATCAACACCGCGCGTCCCTACCCCGGCTACGCCACCATCAACTTCCGCCAGACCACCGCGAAGTCGCGTTATCACGGGCTGCTGGTGGGCTTCCGTCACGACGCCGGGCGCAAGGGCCTGCTGAGCATCGCCTACACCTTCAGCCGGTCGAAGACCGACGCCACCAACGACCGTGACGCCGTCGACCTTCCTCAGGACCGGACGAATCTCGCCGCCGAGTACGCCCTGTCGCGCACTGACCGCACTCACGTGTTCACCGCGAACTATGTGTACGAGCTTCCCTTCTTCCGCGATTCAAAGGGCCTGGCCAAGCAGATCCTCGGAGGCTGGCAGGTCAGCGGCATCACCCAGTTCTGGTCCGGACCGCCCATCTCACGCGTGGTGAACGGAACCACCAACGGCAGCCGCCGCGGCATCCGCGTGAATCAGGTCGGCGACCCGTTCTCGGGCCTTCCCGCCAACACCGCGGGCGGCGTGTACTGGTTCAATCCGGCGGCGTTCGCGCCCCCGGCCGATGGTCAGCTCGGCACTACCGGCCGGTCGATCTTCCGCCTCCCCGGCGTGAATCAGTGGGATCTCACCTTCTCCAAGAACTGGTATCCCTCGAAGAACACTCGTCTGCAGTTCCGCGCTGACCTCATCAACGCCCTGAACCACACCCAGTTCGATCCGGGTTCGATTCAGAACGTCTGCACCGTGGCCACCACGGCCACGGACTGCACCGCCTCCACCGGCAACTTCGGCAAGCTGACCGGCACCCGCGCGCCTCGCGAGATACAGCTGGGCGTGAAGTTCTACTGGAACTAGCCGCTCAACGCGCAAACGGACGACAAACCTCGGAAGTCCAGTTCTGGGCTTCCGAGGTTCTCGGCCCCTGCCAAGCCGGTAAGGTCAAGCGGCGTAGTAGCGGACCGCGGTGAAGTGACAGAACGTGCCCGCCAGCACGAACAGGTGCCACACGAGGTGGCCGAAGCGCATCCCCTTGGCGGCGTAGAAGGCGACGCCCAGGGTGTAGGCGAGACCGCCGGCCACGAGCCAGATGATCCCCGCGACAGGAAGATGGCGGGATAGGGGCGCGATGGCCACCACCGCCAGCCAGCCCATGATGAGGTACAGGGCGAGGGACCAGCCGGGATGGGAGAACCCGCCCATGACTTCGGCGGTGATCCCGATGGCGGCGAGACTCCACACCACCACGAGCAGCGACCATCCCCAGGACCCGGAGAGCACGCCCAGGGTGAACGGTGTGTAAGTGCCGGCGATCAAAAGATAGATCGCGCAGTGATCAACAATCCGGAACACCCTTTTGGCGCGGCCGGTGGGAAGCGCGTGATAGAGGGTGGATCCGAGATACAGCACGAGGACGGTGGCCGCGAAGACGCTGGCCCCGGTCAGAAAAGCGGGGCCGCGGCGAGCCGCGTCGGAGATGAGAAAGGGCGTGGCCACCAGAGCGGCGATGAATCCGGCGCCGTGACTCAGGCTGTTCGCAATCTCCTCACGGAAAGACTGGGGATGGTGATCGAGGGAGGCGGTAGCGGCCACGAGGGGCATGGTACGCCTCGAGCATGGACGCAGATGAGGAAAGAGAACACTTTGGTCCCCGCCTGGTGAGTCCGGGCGCCGTCAGGGCTTGAGCTGAATGTCCTGGGTGCAGCGCCATCCTCCCTGCGCGTCACGGGTGAGCGGTCGGATCGAAAACGGGCTGCCCTCTCGGGCCGCCGAGGCGCGGATGCGCTGGTCGACCAGGGGATCGTCCTCGAAGACAATCTCGAAGACCTTCTCAGGGAAGCCCGCGGCGTTCACGTGATAGTGGATGTGCGCGGGATTTCGTGTGTCCGGGTAAGAGCCGGGCCGGATCGTGTGGTATTCGTATCGCCCCTCGGCATCCGTTCTCAGAAAGGCCTTGAGCCGCGGCGTGCGGCTGTCGTTCACCGGCTTCGAGTAGATCCCGTCCTTGTCGGTCTGGTACACGTAAAGGGAAACCCCGGCCGCGGGTCGTCCATCCGGCCGATAGACCCGTCCCGTCACTACCAGTCGATCCCCCGGCTCGGCGTCGGCGGCGAGCCTGGCCACGGACGGGGCGTCTTTCGCCGCGGTGTACGGCCCTTCCGCTCCCTGGAGAAGTGTCAGAAGCAGCACGGCTGATATCGAGTTCATGCGGTTCGTTCATCAAACTGCATGCCATTCGTTATCCATTGAAACCGCCCGATTCGCGGAGAGTTCAAACCACTGAAGCGTCCGGGATTGGGATGGCCCTGGCCCGCAGACGGACGCCCTCACATATCATTTTCGACAACCGAGGAGAAGACATCGATGGCCACCAAGTCCAAGACCCCCGCTGCGAAGCCGCCGAAGCCTGCGGTGAAGTCCGCCGCTGCCCGTATGTCACTGAACGAGGTGATGTCGGCCCTCGAGAAGGTGGGCACCGAGCAGGCGCGGAAAACCTACACCCGGCACGGGGGCAAGGGGCCCATGTTCGGAGTGAGTTTCGCCGACCTCAAGATCCTGATGAAGCGCATCAAGGTCGATCACGAGCTGGCCCAGGCTCTGTGGAACTCCGGGAACCTGGATGCCCGGAACCTGGCGGTCAAAGTCGCCGACCCGCTGCTGATGTCGGCGAAGGATCTCGACGCCTGGGCCTCAGATGACGTGGCCCGAATGTGCGGCGGCTATGTTGCCCATCTGGCCGCGGAAGGCCCCCATGGACGGTCCCGGGCCGACGCATGGCTCGCCGCGCGGTCCGCGGGGCGGCGCGTCTTCGGATGGCTCCTCGCCGGCGTCCTGGCCATGCGCGATGAGGATCTTCCCGCCGACTGGTTCATCGCGCGTCTCGCCACCATCGAGAAGGACATCCACGCGGCGCCGAACGCCGAGCGCGAGGCCATGAACGGCGCGCTCATTTCCATCGGTTGCCGCGACGCCGGCCTGCGCAAGGCGGCGATGGCCGCGGCCAAGCGTATCGGTCCGGTCGAGGTGGACCATGGCGATACCGACTGCAAGACGCCTCTGGCTGCGGACAGCATCGAGAAGGCCTGGGCCTACTCGATCGCGAAGGGCTTCGCGAGCCCCGCCGCGCAGGAGCGGGGCCGCGAGTCCACCCGAACCCGCTGCTGAGCGCCTCAGGCGATGGCCGGCCGGCTCGCGAGTTCGCGACGAGCGGTGAGCACACGTTCAAGCGCGAACGCCCCGGGGCCGCGGGCCACCAGATACAGGGAGAACCAGCTGTAGATGATCGCGAGTTCGCCCCCGTTTTCGATAGGCCAGAAACCCTTGGGCGCATGGGCCATGAAATAGGCCACGGCCAGCAGGCCGCTGTTGAGGAAGGCAGCCGGCCGGGTGAACAGGCCCAGGGCGATGAGCGCACCGCCCAACAGTTCGATGGAACCGGCGACCCAGACAATGGCGGCCGGGGTGCCTTCAGGAACCCCGCCGAAAGCGCCGAGCACCTTCTGGGCTCCGTGGCTGGCGAGCATCACGCCAAATAGAATCCGGGTGAGACCGAGGATGTGCGGCGCGAACTTCTCAAATTTCCCTGACATGGCGAACTCCTTAGTTCTGGTGAATCGATTGATATCGTCTAGATACATACTTTCCTAGAGAAAGTAACAATACTCAGGGTACTATCCGAATGTCAAGCAACTTTCTCTAGGGAAGTTGTAGAATGATGTCCTCTCTAGGACCATGAAGAAATCCATCGACCCCAACTGCCAGGCGTTCCAAACCGCCATCGACGTGCTGGCTCGCCCCTGGACGGGGCTTCTGCTGGGACTGCTCGACGGGGGTCCCCTGCGTTTCGGCGAACTCGAGGAACGCGCCCACGGCCTGGGGGCCAAGACGTTATCGGCGCGTCTCAAGGACCTGGAGGCCCGTGGGCTGGTTGATCGCGAGGTCGAGCCGGGTCCGCCGGTGCGTGTCCGCTACACCCTCACCGCCCGCGGCCGGGCTTTCGGACAGGTGGCCGAGGCGATTCAACGCTGGGGCAGTGAACTCATCGACCCCGGCTCCCCGCCGTCCGCCCCCGCGCGTCCCGGAAAAGGTCGTCAAGGATGACGGTCGGGCGTTGATCACCGCCGATTCCATCGCCAAAGGCCTCGTCGAGGGCCCCGGTTTCGTGGCCATCCAGTCGGCTGTATATCGATCCCTCGTGGGTGAGGACACGCTGGCCGATTGGGCGACCTTCGCGTCGAGTTGGAATCATCTCGAGGTCGATGAATACATGGCCGATGGCGGGAGGTTCCGCAGGCGTCGTTTCGGACGCTTTTCGGCCACGCGGGGCGGCATCATCCGCGAGCCGCACGGTCCGCACTATCAAGACCGCGGCTACAACCCGTTGAACGGGGGCATCGACCGCTGGTTCGAGCCGGTCACCGAGGCGATCGCCGACCACCCCACCACGCGCCGACTCATGGATCTATGTCTTCAGGTCTTCAGCCGAGCGGCGACCGGCGGCTCCGACCAAACCGCCTGGAAGATCGAGATGCACCAGTTCCGCATCGAACCCACCGCGCGTGAAGCGGGAAAGCCCACACCGGAGGGAGCGCACCGGGACGGAGTCGACTGGGTGTTCGTGGGTTTGATCGCGCGCACCGGGGTGGCCGGCGGGGTCACCGGAATCGCGAATGCCTCGGGACAATCCCTCGGCTCTTTCACTCTCTCCGATCCTCTCGATGCCGTCTTCCTCGATGACCACCGTGTTCGCCATGGGGTCACGCCCATCGAGGTTCTCACCAATGGGGCGCCCGCTTATCGGGACGTGCTCGTCCTGACCTTCCGCAGACCCGAGGGCACGTAACCATGATCCCCTTCTCCGTTCTCGATCTCTCGCCCATCGTCGAAGGCGGCACGGCCGCCCAGGCTTTCGCCAACACCCTCGACCTCGCCCGCCATGCCGAGCGATGGGGCTATACGCGCTTCTGGCTGGCCGAACATCACAACATGCCGGGGATCGCGAGCGCGGCCACCGCGGTTCTCATCGCTCACGTCGGAAACGGCACGTCACGCATCCGCATTGGCGCCGGCGGCATCATGCTGCCCAACTGGGCCCCTCTTCAGGTGGTCGAGCAGTTCGGCACACTGGCCTCCCTTTTCCCCGGCCGGGTGGATCTGGGTCTGGGGCGGGCCCCCGGCACCGATCGCGCGGCGGCGCGGGCGCTGCGGCGCACCCTGCAGGCCGACCCGGACGGTTTTCCAAACGACGTCCTCGAGGTCATGGATCTTCTGCGTGAGGCCACTCCGGGCCAGATGGTGCAGGCCGTACCGGGGGCCGGGCTCGACGTCCCCCTCTGGATTCTCGGCTCCAGCACTTTCGGCGCTCAGGTCGCGGCCGAGTTCGGTCTGCCCTACGCTTTCGCTTCTCACTTCGCGCCGGCGCAGCTCTTTGAGGCCATTGATCTCTACCGCAGTCGCTTCAAACCGTCGGACCGCCTGGCCCGGCCCTTCCTGATGTTGGGCGTAAACGTGGTGGCGGCCGAAACCGACGAAGAGGCGCGCTTTCTCGCCTCCTCCGGCCGGCAGTCGTTCGCCAGCCTGCGCGCCGGCCAACCCACCCGGTTGCCACCACCTTCGAAGGAGTGGGAGCCGGATGCGCGCGAGCCCGCCGACCCTGTCCTGCGACCCCGCGTCTCCTTCGTGGGCTCACCCGAGACGGTAAAGCGCGAGATGCTGGAGTTCATCGAACGAACGGCCGCGGACGAGCTGATCGTGGTCTCGCACGTCTACGACCACGCGGCGCGCCTGCGCTCGTACGAGATCACGGCGACGATCCTGAACGCCTGAGGCGGGCCCGGCGGGTATTTCGTCGAAACAACGGGCCGCGTTCGATTGCGGGAACTCAGGGTTCCACGAGCGGACGGTTCTTCGACACGGTTCGTCTCGATCGGCCTCGCTGGAGCGGACATCGAGCTCGGTCGGCCTCTGGCACGTGCCTTGTATGTCAGACCGTCATCTCCGGAGGCGCGCCATGACCACCGTCGAACTGAGCGATCAGACCCTGCCGAACTTTCTGGCCGACGAGGAGTTCCTCGCCCTGACCGACCCCGCCGAACGCTACCTGGCCCTGCTCGCCTGGTGCGCCCGACGCCACGCGCACGACTTCGCCGACTTCATCGCGCATCAGGAAAGCGGGCACCGGTATCTCATGTTGAGTCGGGACGAAGTCCAGCAGGTTCGCGAGCACAATCACGCCCGTCAGATCGACGGCACCCAGTTCTGGGCGGTGATGAGCATCGACCCGAAACACCAGCACCGCTTCGTCTGCCGCCTCCTGGAGTTCATCGGCGCCCGCGACGAAACGATCGCCGAAGCCGCCCGCGCCCTCCACCTCGCATAGCGCCTCAACCTCACCCGCACCGGACCCGGTGCCAATCACCTTGGACCTCTCGTCATCCCGGCGTAGCCACTCCGTTCTTACGTGCGGAAGCCGGGACCTAGCGCGAACGGTCCGTCTACGACCGCGACACTACCGCCCACCACCACGAACCACCTTGACGGTGGTCACCACCTGACCCGCATGCCGCGCTGCGTGATCTGCTGCGTGGAAGAGAAGGCCCAGCACGGTCGAGCTGGCGGCTCGGCCCACCGCGCGGGGTTCTGTCAGCGTCGCGATGTCCGTACCCGCGAGCTGTTCGAGCCCTCGACGGATCGTCTGCCGCAAGGCGGTCAGCAGATCCTCCAGGGCAGGGCGCGCCTCACCCACTCCACGTTCGCGGATCAGGCTAGAGCGCTGACTCTCCGAAAGCGCTTCACCCCTCGCATAGGTGAGAAGGCGGTCGGTGCTTCCCGCGAGGTGCGCGATGTGAAATCCCACCGAGGCGACATCCCCCGGGCGCGCCCACAAGTCTTCGGCCGCAAGCCCGGCCACCGCGCGTTCGATGTCCTCGCCCGCGGCGATGAGGGCATGGGCCACGGGTTGCAGCAGAGCGGGGATCGCTTCAACGGGGCCACGAAGCCAGGGTTCGGGTAAGGCGGGGGGAGTGCTCATCCCTGCAAGCCTAAGGCCGAGGGGTCAAGAAAACACCTATCATCGAGCCATCCCCCCCGGAGGCAGTACGATGAATCAGAACCGCACCGCTCGTTGTATCAGTTGTCGTGCGGAAGTTCCCGTACCCGACAGCTACGAAGAAGGGAGCCAGGTCGGCTGCCCGAGCTGCGCGGTTCAGCTGAAGATCGTGCGCAAGGGCGGCCTGCGCCTCGTGATCGCCGATGTCCTCGCGCTCCAGGACCGACTACGCGAGACGAAGACACTCATCGCGGAGGCGAGCCGCGATCTGCAGCGGGCCAAGGCGAGTTGGGGCATCGGCGTGAACGGGCTTGGCCTTGGCGTGCTCTACGTCGTCGCTCGCGTGGCCCTCGACGAGCGAACCCTTGATCGAAAGCTGGTGCTCGAAGCCGTGGTTCTGGCCCTGGTCGTGGGCGGCCTCCTCGAGGCCGCGAATTACCTCTTCCTGGCCAAGCGGCGCGCCATCACTGACCTGACGAAGCAACTCCAGGGCGCCATCGCCGATCAGAAGGAACTCCAGCGCAAGATCCGGGAAAGCTCGCGACGCTAAGCCCTGGTCAGGAAAACCGGGAGGCCGATCTTTCTTCCGTAGTTCGGCCGATAGCGGTCGCGGTTGTACAGCGTTTCCACGTCGACGGTGCGCGGACCGAGGGACGGGTCGGGAATCGGAACCAGGGCGTAGCAGCCTTCGATCAGCGCGGTCATCACCCCGGAGCGGCCTTCCAGAATGGCGTCCATGGCAAGGTTGCCGAAGGTGCCGGCGATCATCTTGTCCACGAAGTCCGCCTCGCCGCTGCGCAGATCGTAGGTCAGGTCGCTGACCGTGCATTCCTGGCCCGACAAGCGCGCCACCTGCCCTT
>JAGNNV010000117.1 GCA_017990495.1 Vicinamibacteria bacterium | reverse complement strand
CTCTCCGAAACTCTCAGCGAGAGGGGGACTGGAAGGCAGCGTACCAATAGGCTGCGTATCGCCCCTCGATGCGAAGGCGCGTGACCGGCCCTTCCACAAGAGCCGCGGGAATCCGGTAGGCCACCTCGTTCCAGCCCGGTTCGAGGGTGTGTCGGATCCATTCAGTGCGACCCCGCGACGTGGAGATGCGCACCGCGCTCTCGGCCATGGCGAGGTCCACGCGACTCTCACCCGCCGGGTGCCGGACCCGCGCCGAAGGCAGTCCGTGGGTACGCATCATGAGGAGCACGTCTCCCGCTCGCGGCGTCGCCATCCGCATCTCCTCATGGCCGAGAATGATCCGTCCCCCGTCCGCGACCTCGGTGCCCGAGCCGGGCAGGACCCCCTGATAGCGGTCGATCTTCAATGCGGCATACAGATGACGCACGCCCACCGTGGAACGAAAGCCGTACCCATGGTTTCGCTCGTCCACGGGGTCGGCCACGTTGACCGAGTCGACAAGCGTCCACTCTGGCCCCGGGGTCGCGCGGATAAGGCCGCGCTGGCGGCCGATCAGATCGCCACGCGTGGGATAGATGGCGAACTCCGCGCCATCGAGCGCCGCGGTCGCGAAAACGGGCGCTCCGCCCACCAGCGCCGCCCAGGCCGGAGACCCCTCGATGTAGGCCTCCTGCGCGATCAGATAGGGAGGCAGGGCGCCGGTTTCGGGACGGGACAGAACTTCGAAGGCCGAGGCTTCGGTCTCCACGGGCAGGATGAGGGCGAATCCGGGAGTCACCACGCCGCTCAGATTGAGGCTGCGACGCCCCGTTTTGTATTCGATGGACACCCCGTTGCTCAGGAAGGTTGCGGTCTCGGGAAGACGGGTGCTGATGAAGTCGAAAATGGCCTCGTCCTTCTTGTAGATCCCCGCGGCGGAATCCGCGTACACGAGAGCGAAGCGTGAGACGCTGATCAGACCGAAGACGCAGGCCAAGGCGGCGAGGCGCCGGAAGACGCGCTCGGTCGGCACAGAGAGTGCGGCGCCCATGAGCCTGGCCGTCTGCTCGAGCCCCAGCGCCGAGAGCAGGAGAAGGGGCGGGAGAGCGAACAACAGGTATCGGTTGGAGTGAACGCCCATGTGGATGGTTGGCGTCACCGCCACGGCAGTGAGGAACGCCGCCACCAGAAACCACGAGGCGCGGGTCAAGGCCCGCGTCTTCTGGAGCAGGGCCATGAAGACGAAGACCAGAAGGAAGGGCGCGGCGTAGTAAGGAGCATTCGCGCCACCCAGACCCAGTCGCTGGTCGGCCGGATAGAAACCCATCAACACGCCGCGGAGCAGATCGCTCCAGTATTCGATGGAGAAGGTGGCGGCCGCAAACTCTCCCCAGTTCGTGGAGAGGAGCTTCTGCGCGTACGAGGATTGGGAGGCCTCACCCGCGTACAGCCGCAGCCCACCGGCCAGTCCCACCGCGATCACCAACGGCGCGAACCACTTTGCCCGAACCCTCGTCTCGGATCCCGCCATTCGCGCGTCGAGCACTTCGGCGATGGCCAGGGCGAGCACCAGCACTGCGGCTTCAGGCCGAGCGAGGGCAAGCAGAGCGGCGGGAACAACCCAGGCGGCTGAGCGGGGCGACTCCCGGATCCAGGCGGCGAACAACCAGGTGGAGAGGAACAGAACCAGTGCGATGTCGGCGCCGTAGTGGAACGACCACGCGAGCGGCCCATTCAGCGCCACCAGCAAGGCGCCGAGGAAGGCGAGGCGACTCGAACCGGAAAGCGTTTCACCTGCGCGGTGGGCCTGAAGCACGGTCAGGAGCGAGAAGAGCGCTCCGGAGAGGATGGCGAAAGCGATAAGGCCCTCGCCTCGGAAACCCACCAGGTGGGCGAAACCCAGGAGGAGAGTGTGCAGCAGGCTGGTAGCCCCCGCGGTTGGCGCCTCCCCCGGGTTGTACTGCAGTGGATGCCCCTCGGCGAAGCCCTTGGCGTACTGTGCAATGAGGTAGAGATCGGCGACCTGGGGAACGAAGTGGGTGTCGGTGACCACGAGCATGGCCAGCACGTACAGGGCCGAGATGCTCAGGGAAACCGCGGCCAGGGCAGCGCGTGGTCTCTGGGGGTCGAAGGCGGTCACTCGCGTGTTCCTGCAGAGGTGGGAAGCGCCACCACGTTGACCGAGCCCAAACGGGGGATCAGTGACCTGAGCCTGGCCGGGTCGGAGGGAAGTTCAGCTGTTGAACCGAGGGGAACAAACACGTAGTTCAGTTCGGTCAGGACCCGCACCATCGTGTCGAAGTTCGAGGCCGGTTGGAAGACGTAGGGGGCCAGCTCCATGACGATCACCGGATGGCAGCGTATGAGGACCTGCCGCGCCCCTTCAAGCACTTCCAGTTCGTGACCATCCACGTCCATCTTAATGAGCTGAACCACGGGATCGCCCGACGCTGCGAGGACCCCATCCACCGTCATGGCCGCGGCCCCAGAGACACCCATCGCCCGGCTGCCCATCGCCTCGTTGTCCGGGATCGACCCGTCCACCGGCCAGCTCGAGGCCACCGCGGACACCAAGGGAGTGGCCGCCGCGTCCGCGACCAGAAAGGCCTGGTGCACCTCCACCCGCGGTTCGAGGGCGGGGTTCGCCTTCAGATTGGCGCGAAGTTTGGCGATGGCGAAGTCGGTGGGCTCGAAGGCGATAACCCGTCCCTTCTCGCCGACGAGGCGCGCCAGGTGAAGGGTGTGGGCGCCCATGTTCGCCCCGATGTCGAGCACCGTGGCCCCTGGTTGGACCAGGGACTCGAGGGCTTTCAGGGTGTCACGTTCGAACGCGCCCAGGGCGTAGATGGTGAGGTCGATGCCCTCCCGCAGGTCGAGGTCCCACACAATGCCGTGTCGGCGGGCCGAGACGAGGTCACGGCCCCGAAACGGGGTGCGGACCAGGCGCAGGAAGAGATAGAGCATCCGCGCGATCCGGACTTTGGTGGCCGTACTCAGACTGAACATGAACGGCGAGCTTCGAGTATCCGGGACGCAAGGTCAACCAGCAGCTAAGCTCCGGGGCTGAACATGTCTGGCCTTGTGCTCTCCCCTGCCCTGGTGGCGGCCGGTATCGCCCTGCTCTTCGGGCTCGTGGTGGGCAGCTTCGCCAACGTGGTCATCCACCGCCTGCCCCTCGAGCAGTCGATCGTGTCCCCCCCCTCCCGCTGCCCCCGCTGTGGCGCCGCGATCAGACCCTGGCAGAACATTCCCGTGTTTTCGTGGCTGTTCCTGCGCGGGCGATGCGCGAGCTGCCGCGAGCCGATCTCCGCGCGGTACCCCATGGTGGAGGCCGTGCACGGCCTCGGCTTCGGCCTGATCGTGGCTGAATTCGGGCCCTTTCCTTTCACTCTCCTCCTCCTCGTCTTCTTCTCCGCCATGGTGATCCTGGCCCTGATCGACTGGGACCATCAGATCCTGCCCGACGTGATCACCCTGCCCGGGATCGTCGTCGGCATCGCGGGGACGTTCCTGCCCGGCGCGCTCATCGACTGGAAGGAGTCGGCGCTCTCCGCGCTGTTTGGTTACGTCGCGTTCTTCCTGGTGGCCGAGAGCTACGCCAGGCTGCGCGGCATCGAGGGCCTCGGCCAGGGAGACTGGAAACTCGCGGCCATGATGGGCACGTTCCTCGGTGGCCAGCGGCTCATGTTGACCGTGTTTCTGGGCAGCGTCTCGGGCATGATCTTCGGCCTCATCCAGGCCTGGCGCCAAAGGCGTGCCGAGTTCGCGGCGGAGCCTTTGGGTGACGCCCTTGCCGAAGTCGAACCTTTGGCCCTGGAAGTGGTCGGTCCTGAAGCGAATGAGGCCGGCCCATCGTCCCCAGAAAGCCAGCCGCCCGAGAATGCGCCTTCCGTGGCGCCGGTACCGATCGGGAAGTTCCGGCTTCCCTTCGGCACGTTTCTCGCCGCCTCCGCCATTTTCGTGCTTTTTCGGGGTGACAGGCTGCTCATCTGGTACGCCTCGCTCTTCCGGTACTGATCCTTGCGCAGCGCTCGCCTGACCCTTCTGCTAGCCGCCGCCCTGCTGGTGGCTGCCGAGTTGGTTTCGCTCTCCGCGCTCTTGCATGGAATCGGCGATCAGCAGAGTCGGAGGACCATGGCCGCAGCGGATCGTGCGACGCGACTCATGCCCAGAATCGCTGATTGGCTTCGCGCGCGCGGAGGAACGCCGGGGGAGGTTCTGGTGGCCCCCTGGCTCGAACCCTTCGATGAACTGATCGTGGAGGATCAAGCAACCCTCATGCTCGAAGCGCCAGACCGGCAACGACTGGAGAGCGGCGAACTCGTGGTTGATTCCCAGGTTTCCGACCGGCGCCTGAGCGTGTTCGGGCTGATGCAGGCGGAGCGGGGCAAAGTACTGATTCGTCTCACCGAAACTTCTGCGGATGCCCGGTTCGCGGCCGACCGAACCGTCATCGCGCAGCACGCGTTGATCCTGCTCGCGGCCCTCGCCGGCCTGGTGCTGGCGGCGATGGGACGGGAGTCCACCCGCGACGACGATGGCCTGACCGCGTTGCGCGCGTACGAGGAAGCGATGTCGAGATTGCGGGTGCGGGAAGACGAACGCCTTGCCGCGTTCGATAAGGAGAAAAGCGCGCTCACCTCGATCCTGCGTGATCGCGAGGCCATGGCGCGAGCGGGGGACCTGACCGCGGGCATCGTGCACGAGGTCCGGAACTCGCTGGGGGCCATCTCCGCCCAGGCCAAGCTGACCGAAAAATCCGAGGACGAACGAGCGCGGCACTCGGCCGCGGCCATTGTGGACGAAGTACGCACGCTTCAGTCGGTCATGGATCGCTTTCTCGATTTCATTCGGACCGAGAAAGTACAGCGCCTCGAGTTCGATCTCTCACGGCTGATCGGTCGGGTGGCGGCGCGGGAAGGCGTGAACCAGAAGGCGCGGATAGACATCGAGGGGGCCCCGACCCTGGTCTGCGGGGACGAAGACCTTCTCGAGCGGGCGATCGAGAATGTGGTGCGCAACGCCTGCCAGGCCGCTTCCGAGGGTGGGAGGGTGACCGTGAAGTTCGGCGCGGACCCGACCCATGCCTTTGTGATCGTCGAGGACGATGGTCCCGGCATCGTGGAGGTCGCGAAGGCCCTTCGGCCGTTCGAGTCGTCCCGACCCGGCGGATTGGGCCTGGGGCTGCCCCTCGTCCTTAAGATCCTGACCCTCCACCAGGGCACCTTCGATCTCGGATCCAGGCCAGGGCATCGAGGAACTCAGGCGGTGTGCCGATGGCCCAAGACGATCGCGACCGCTACAAACGGTAACTCGCGAACAGGCGGGGACGCGGCCTCCTCCGGGGCTTGAACCAAGAATCATGCTGCTAGCATTGAAGTTAGACAAATTCGCCGACACCTGGAACGCCGTTTGCAAAAAGGAGGACGTCATGACCGCAAACCCTCTCCCCTATAGGCCCCTAGAGCGAGGCTTCACTCTGATCGAGTTGATGGTTGTGGTCGGGATTATCGGCCTAACCGCCGCGGTCGCCTTGCCAAGCATCGCAGGGTATGTCCGCAGCAACCGGATCCGGACGGGCCAGGACCTCGTCGCGAGCGCTTTTCAGAAAGCGCGGAATATGGCGATCATGCGGAACACTCAGAAAGGCGTGACCTTCATAACCCAGGACAACAACACGTTCTGGATTCACGTCGAGGACACCATTGCCGGCGTCACGGCTGGGACCGTGGGCTTTACCCGTCAGGGCATCGACTTCGACGCCCCGAATGCCGTGCTGAGCACGCGCTTCGACCTTCCCGATCAGGTTGAGTTCGCGGCGAATGCGGCCGATTGCCCCGGCATCGCGGGATACTCAACAGACGAGCCGGCCATCCGCTTTGACCGGTACGGCGTGGCGTCTCTCCCGGAAACCGGGGATGACGCCCTCGTGCTGGATGGCGGCAGTGTCGCCACCCCCTTCATCTACTCACCCGCGGCCGGCGATCGAGGGGTTTGCCTGATCGACCGGCAGACCGGTCTGCGGCGCTGGCTGCTCATCGCGAGCGGCGGCCGTGTCCTCCGCGCACAGTAACGCCATGGAGCCAAGCAACACCATGGGAAACCACATGTTCTGGAACTCAGACGCCATGAAACGCACTTCCACAGCCGCGAAGCGAAACAGTGAGGCCGGATTCACCCTCTCCGAGGCGCTGATCGCGATGCTGATTCTCATGTTCGGCCTGGCCTCGATCTTCAACCTGATGATCATGGCGACGACATCGAACAATGTGGCTAACCGGGCCTCGGCAGCCACCATGATCGCGGCTCAGCAGATCGAGGTGCTGCGTGCGACGCCTTTCTCGCAACTCGTGGACACCGATCCCGACAGTCTCAATATTGCTTGCGCGGCGGCGGTCGGGCCCGCCTGCTCTGTCACCGAGGTCGAAGGAGTGGGCAGCATGGAAACACGCTGGCTGATTCAGACCCTCACCAATCCCAATCTCCGCTTCATCCAGGTTCGCACCGAACCTCGCGGCTTCCGGGCACGGCAAGCGATGGCTGATCTCACTACGATCCGTTCCTGCACCTTCGGAGCCGCGGCGGGTTGCAACTGATGTCCGCCCGGAAGGAAACCAACATGACGACGAACCTCCGATGTGAGAAGAACCTGAAGGAACAGGGGTTCACCTTGCTCGAATTGATGGTCGCCCTCGTGGTGACGCTCGTCATTACCGGCTCGATGTGGGGTCTCATGGCCTCGAGCCAGGGGTCGTTCCGGCGAGAACCCGCCCTGATGGATCGCCAGCAGCAGATCCGCATCGCCATGACCCGCATTCGGGAGGACGTGCAAAACGCCGGACTCGGTCTTGGGAACTTCTTCCAGTCGTTCGCTGAGAATCTGAACGGCCTCGGGATCACGGGCGTCCGTGCTGCAGGCGATGCGAACCTGGGCGGCGGCAATTCAGATTTTCTCGAGATTCGCCTGCAGGCGCCCGACTGCCCGAAGGTTCGCAGCACCAACCGAACCGGTGCGGTCTTCCAGATCGCAGAAGACCCCTTGCCCGACTGTTTGATGATTCCAGGCTGGGTCGCTGCTTTCTATCCAGACGGCAACGCCAAGTGGGGTTGGGCTCATCAGGTTACTGGGCAGGGCTTCAACGTCCCGCCCGGGCAGCAGCCGCTCAGTTCTCAGATGCAGGGGGTTGGCGCCCATGAGAATCTGGAGTGCAGCGTGGATCTGGTGGTCACCGGAGGTAGTTGCCCCCCGGCCAACACCGCGAATCCGGTTGCGTTTGGCGTGTTCAATCACGTTCGCTACCAGCTCGGAAACGACGTGGACGGCACCCCTTCGCTGTTCCGATCGGATTCCGGGGGCTTTGATGGTGCTACGGGGGCCTTCTCTAACCCCCCCGGTACGGCTTGGCAGTTGGTGGCCCGTGGGATTGAAGACCTCCAGATCCGCTACCGAACGTTCAACGGATGGCTGGACGATGCGCCCGCGATTGCTCCACCCTCGTTCGACAACGTGGTCCGGGAGGTCGAGATCACGCTATGGGCGCGCACCATCGGCGAGAACCAGCTCCAGGGCCAGACCCTGGCCCTCGGCAACGGCGTCACTGCGGTCCGCGGCAGCCTGGTGTCGAGCGTTGCCCCCCGCGCGGCCCAGATCGCGCTCATGCAGGAACTCGACCCGGCCAAGCGCTGGCAGTAGCACCAAGGTTCAGACGCACACTTCTCAAGTCCTAGGAATCGAAGAAATGCCAAAACGAAACGCTCACGAATCGGGATTCGCGCTCATCCTGTCCCTTCTGGCTCTTGTGCTTCTCACCACCATGGGGCTCGCGCTCGCCAACAGCACGGGGGTCGAGCTTCAAATCTCGACCAACCACCGTTGGAGCGAATCCGCGAGGTTGAACGCCGAGGCGGGCATTGAATACGGCCGCAGCATCCTGATGGCTCTGCCTTCATGGGCGGCCATCCTGCCGCCTGCTCGCACGGTTGACCTGGCCGGGGCCTGGGATGGAGCATCCGAGTCGGCTCCTTTCCTGACCGCCCCGGTGAGCAACCGTGGTACTCGCAACTTCGAAAACTGGAAGTGCGACGAGAAGGGCTACGGAATGGGCTACGGCCTGGTCGTCGACAATGGCGACGCAAGCGGAGCCGAAGAATTCCGATCCCAGGTCGGCGGAGCCACGCTCAACGGAGCCTTCACCCTGTGGGTGCGCCGGCCTGTCGCGTGGGTAGACGGGCCCGATGCCGACAGTGAACTCGGCGATGGGACATCCCTTCAGGACTACAACGACCCCGACGACCCCGATGCGGTCCTGATTCTTGTCTCCGAAGGAACGGCTCCTTATGTGGGCGCCGCAAACCTCACCGGCTTCGCTGCGCAGAACCGTGCGGTCTACACGATAGAGACGATCTTGAGCCGTACCGGCACCGTCATCATGGATTCGTCCGGGTGCGGCGGTCGTGCGGGCCAGGCCGGCGGTTCGGCCTCGGGGAACAACGTCGGCGGCTGTGTCGCGATCACGGGCATTCAGTAAGGGAACGGGCTAACACAATGGAAAACATCATGACCAGCCGGACCCTCGATTCCCGAAATCGTTTGGGCCGCACGGGCCTGAGCCTCGCCCTCGGCCTCGTCCTCCTTGCCAATCTCGGCGATCGCGCCATGTCGGCTTCGGCCGCCAACGGAGGCGTCGATCCGCTCGAGATTCTGAACACCGCGGTCAAGAACAACATCCTGTTCATCGTCGACACATCGAGTTCAATGGCCGGAACGCCACAGGATCAGAGCCGAATCGTTGGCGGCGACGACCCGGCCTCACGCTTCTATCAGACCAAGCGCGCCGTTCGCGATGTCATCACCGAGAACGCCGGCAAGGCCAACTTCGGTCTGGCCACTTTCCATCCTGACTTCGCAGAGCACCAAATCGACGGGGGCCAGGGTCTTGTTTATGTGACCCAGGATCCATCTGCGTCGGTGTGGAGGAGCTACTTCAATGCGGTGAGCGGCACGTTCGCGAACTACGATACGGACACCTGCACGGGCAGCTCCGGAGCCTGCACAGCCACCGAGAAGACGGAGATCTTCGTGGGTCTCAGTTCCAACACCAGCGCCAGCACCTCGGCCTATCCCTCGGGTTGCACGGCCCAGAGCACGAACCAGGTGGCGAATGGCGGGACGCCGAACGCACCCATCGCCCACACCTACGGCACCCACTGCCGCGACTACGTCAAATCGCGACTCATGCGGAACGGCAAGCGATACCGTGTCACCCCGGGCCTCGCCTCGGGCAGCACGCGTACCAACAACACTCTGGTGTCGTCAACCAACATCACCTGTCCCAATCCTCCCCCGGGCCTGCTGGGCGACGACGTGCTGGCTTTCGCCGACGGTTCGCAATCGCGCGCCTGCTTCCAGCTCGAGAACGCCACCACCGACGAAATCACGACCTACTGGGTCACCGGCACGAACTTCGACTTCACGAACGTCACTGGTCCCTCGGGCAACTGCTCGCAGAGCGGCATCAACGTCGATGTGGCTGATTGCGGTGTCGACAACTCGGAAGAGATCAACTCCTACATGCGCATGGAGCTGCAATACAACGGCGCGGCGGGCGCTCCCCGTGACGTTCCCACGCTCACCAACCTGTCGGGCCGCAAGCCGAACATTGGAGAAACCCCTGCCTTCAGTCTCGACGTGACCCCGCCGGTCGGCCCGCCCTTCTTGAACCCCGGCATCCGGCAGGGCAACGGAACGCCTCTGGCCGCGTCGATGGCGTTCGCACTCGACTACTACCGGACGACGGTCCTGCCCGTGGGGGGGACCGCCAAACGACCGGTGAACGCCCAGGGAAAACAGAAGCAGTTCGTGATCCTGCTGTCAGACGGTGACGAGTCCTGCGGCGGCAACGCTCCAAACGCCGCGTATGCGTTGTGGTCGAACACCTCCCCGGCGCTGCCCGGGTGCGACGCGGCCTGTCTGGCCTCCAAGGGCATCACCGCCCAGGATTGGGCGGTCGCGAACCGGATCGAACTCATCACGATCACATTCGCGGGCGGCTCGGCCGCCAACGTCGACGCGATTTCCCGCGCCGGCACCGGTCGCAACCCCTCGAACAGCACGTGTCAGCCGCTCTATCCCGGGTTCACGGGGTCTCCCCTCGCTCCCTGCCGCACCGCCTTC
>JAGNNV010000116.1 GCA_017990495.1 Vicinamibacteria bacterium | reverse complement strand
GTGAGTTCGAGCGGCTGGTGCTCGAAGTCAAAGACGCCGCGGAACGTCTGCTGAAGAGGGGCGTCCTTACCGCCCACCCGAATCACTTCGAGATCCTGACCCTCGTGGCCTTTCTCCACTTCCGCAACTGCGCCGTGGACATCGCGGTCCTGGAGGTAGGACTCGGGGGTCGGCTCGACGCCACGAATGTGGCCTCACCTCTCGTATCCACGATAGTCAGCATCGATTTCGATCACGAGGAATTCCTCGGCCACACTCTGGCCGCGATCGCGTGGGAGAAGGCCGGCGTGTTGCGACGAGGCCGCCCGGTGGTCCTTGGTCCCATGTCGAAGGAGGCCCGCGACACCATCCACGACATGGCGGCCAGGAAACAGTCCGTGGTGGTGACGGCGTTTGAAGGCGTCACGGTGCGCGCGACTGAAGACGCGCTTCGTATCCGGACGCCTCAGGGCGTCTATCCCCGCGTGCGGCCCTTGCCCGGCGCGCATCAGCGCATCAATCTCATGGTGGCGATCCGTACCCTCGAGGCATTGGCCGCGGCGGGAATCCCCATGAATCTCCCCAAGGCGGTGGCGGCGATGACCGAGGCGGTGTGGCCGGGCCGCCTCGAGCGCTTCGAAGGCCGCCCGCCCCTGCTTCTGGACGGCGCGCACAATCCCGCGGGGGCGAAAGCTCTCGCCCGTCATCTTGATGAGACGGCGACGCCTCACGTCCTTGTGTTCGGCGCCATGCGCGACAAACACATTAAGGAAATGGCCGAGGAACTCTTCCCCAAGGCGCGCCGCGTGGTGGCCACCAGAGTGCGGATGACCCGCGCCGCGACCACGGCCTACCTCGCCCTTGTGGGCGAGTCGCTCGGCGCCAAAGTGGTGGAAGAGCCGTCCTACCGTCGCGCCGTCGCTCGCGCGGCTCGCCTCGCCCGGCCGGGCGAGACCGTGGTGGTGGCGGGCAGCCTCTACCTTGTCGGTGCGGTTCGGAAACTCCTGCTTCAAAAGAGCCCCCGCAAGAAGCCGTAAGGGGAAAGCGGCGGCGTCCGGTCCCGCCTCCGCCCGGGCAGGTCGTATCATCGAAATCCCAACCGGCATGCCGCTTTCACCCACTTTGCTTCTGGTCCCGTCGGTGTCGGCGGGGCAGATCCTCATCCGCCGGCTGGCCCGGGAGAAACACGCGCTCGCCGCCATTTCCGCCCTGCGCCCCCGCGACCTGGCCGAAAAAATGGCGGCCACGCGCTGTCACGGCGCCGGGCTTCAGGTCTGGGGCAGCGGCCACGGTGCGTTGCTAGCGGCCAAGTTGCTCGCCGCTCATCCCGAACTGCTCAAGCCCGGCCTGCCCGAAGCCCCGGTGGCCCGTGTTCTCGCCCGCACCCTCGACGACCTGCGTTCCGCGGGGATCAGGCCTCCCGCGGTGAAGCGCCTGGCCGAGAAGAGCGCGAGCCCGGAAGATCGGTCCCGGCTGCTGGCCGTGGCCGCGATCTACGCCCGCTACAACTCCGAACTCGAAGCGAAGTTCTTCGACGAGACCCGCCTCTTCTCCGAGGCGGAAACCGCGGATGCCCCGTTTCTGGCCGGAACCACGGTGTTGTTCTCGCCTGACCTCGAGCCGCGTCCCGACGAATTCCGCTTTCTCCAAACGCTGGCCATCCGCTTCGGCGCGCACCGGATCGAGGGCGGCGGGTTCGAGGGCCCCAGCTCTTTCGAGGCTTTGTCGAACGCGGCCCGCATCCCGCGCGTGACCTGGTCTGAGACCGTCTTCGCTCCCGTCATCGCGCCTGCTCACCCGGCCCTCGCTCAATTGACTGAATCCCTCTTCGAGCCGCCGGGCACTCAGCCCCGTGGGGCCGAGGTCCCCGCCCTCGGGTCCCCCGAGAGTCCGGTGTCCTTCGTCACCGCGCCGGGCGACGCCGGCGAAGTCCGCTCCATCGCTCGTCTCCTCCTCAAGGCCGCGCGGCACGGCCTGCCCTTCGACGACATGGCGGTGGTCATCCCGCAGGCCGACGTCTACTCGCCCATCGTGGTCGATCTGTTCAGCCGGGCGAAGATCCCATTCAAGCTGCATCCCTCGCTGCCTCTCGCCACGGGCCGGATCGCCCGCTCGTTCCTGCTCCTTCTTGGGTCGCGCGACTTCGATCGGCAGGCTCTGCTCGAGTTCCTGACCTTTGCCCCCGTGCCCCTCGCGGCCAAAACAGGCGACGCCGATCCGCCGCATCCGTCGGTGTTCGACCAGATCACCCGCGAACTCAAGGTGGTGTCGGGCATCGATCGTTTCCGCACCGCCCTCGATCACTTCATCAACGAGGAAGCGAAGGTCGCGGCGTCGGGGAAGGATGCTCACCAGACCGCGCGCGGCCGAAGGGTTCAGGCGGCCCGCGCTCTGCGTTTCGTGGTCGAGCGCCTCAACGAGAGCCTTGCCTTCACGGCGGAGAAACTCTCGCTTGACCAATGGTCGACGCGGCTCCTCGCTTTGTGCCGCGACTGGATCCGGCCCACCAGCGCGATCGAGGAAACCGAACTTCAACTCGTCTGCGAGACCCTTGAAGAAATCGGGTCGCTCGCCGCGGTTTCGTCGGCCATACCGTTCGATCGCGTGCTTTCGGTCATCGAGGCGCAGTTCGACCGCAAGCGCCGGCCGCTCGAGGAACGTTCACGGGTGGGCGTGCATGTGGGTTCACCCGAGGCCCTCGCGGGAGGGCGATTCCGTTTTGTGGCCGTGCTCGGTCTTGTCGAAGGGCGCTACCCCGGCGTGTTCCGGCCCGATCCGTTCTTGCTCGACCCCGAACGTCAGACCTTGAGCGACGAGGCCTCGGAGGTGCGTCTGCCCAAGCCGGTGGCGCAGCTGACCCTGTTCGACGACGATCCTCCCGGGCCGTTCCCGATCGACGGCCCGTTGCTCCCTACCACCGAGACGCGGGTGGGCACCGTCCGCCGCATGTTCGCGCGCACCCTCGCCCAGGCCGAGGAGCGGCTGGTTCTCTCCTACCCCAGGGCGGATGAACAGACGGGACGCGAGAAGCTGCCCTCGCTCTTCCTGATGGCGGCGCTCCAGGCCGCCAAGGGTGAAGCGGTGACCGCGGAGGACCTGCACAAGGTGGTCACCGAGGATCACGACGGCCATACCGACATGGACCTGTGCATCGACCTCGGCGAGCGCGACACCGAAATCGTGGCGCGGCACGGCCTGCAGGCGGTGACCTGGCTCGAGACCACGAGGCCTTTCCTCCGCGCCGCTCACGAACTGTCGCGCGGTCGATCGGCCCGTCGTCTTTCATCGTTCGACGGGCTCGTGTGCCTCGAGGGTGAAGACAGCCACCCTCGCCTCGATCCCATCAAGAGCGGCCAGGCCATTTCCGCGAGCCGCATTGCCGCCTTCGGGGAATGCGGGTTTCGCTACTTCCTTCGTTACGTGCTCCGGCTGGAGCCCGCCATCGAACCCGAGGAACGACGCAAACTCGATCCGCTCGAGAAAGGCACGCTCTTTCACGAGGTGGCGGAGCTCTTTCTCCGCGAGCGCCGCGACCAGGGCCTGCTGCCCATTCGCAATACCGACGATGAACGCCTTCGGCTGCTGGCTCTGGGCGATGAGCGTCTCGAGGCCTGGGTGGAAGGTTCGCCGCCGCGTCTCATCCTGCTGTGGCGCGCCGAGAAGAAAGTCTTCCTCCAGCTCCTCACGGAATGGCTGGCTCGGGAAGCCGAGAACTACCGCACCCGGAAAACCACGCCCGCGCATTTCGAAGTGTCGTTCGGCATGCCCTACCGACGGTCGAACACCAAAGAACCCCACCGCGAGGCGCCCGTGGAGATTCCACTCGACGATGGTCGGGTGCTGAAGATCTCCGGACAGATCGACCGCATCGATCGCATCGACGCCGCCGAAGGCGGAGGCCTCGTCCTGCGCGACTACAAGACGGGCAAGGCTCCCACCGACAACGACGCCTCGCTGTTCAAGGGCGGCCGCCAGCTGCAGATTCCCTTCTACATCCTCGCCGCTCAGGAGATCTTCCCGGGCGAGAAAGTGGTCGAGGCTTTCCTCGACTACGTGAATGCGGGCCGCCAGGTGGCCTTCAATCCGGCCAAGGCCACCTCCGCCACCTTCAAGGCCCTGCTTCTTCGCATCGCCGACCTCATGGGCCACGGTGTCTTCATGCAGGAACCGACGGCCTGCACCTTCTGCGACTTCTCCGCCGTTTGCGGTCCTACCGCCGTGCTCGACTCGCGCAAGCGCCGTCGTCGCCTCTTCGACCCCCTCGCCCGCAAAGTGGCCGAGCTCAAGGACTTCACATGAGCGGCCTGATTCCGCACGACGAAGCGGTCCGGGCAAGAGTCCGCGGCGAACTCGGTACGAGTTTCGTGATTTCCGCCGGAGCGGGCACCGGCAAAACCACGCTCCTCATCGACCGCATCGTCAACATCGTCCTCGAAGGCTTCCTGCGTCTCGATCAGATCGCCGCCGTGACCTTCACGGAGAATGCCGCGACGACGCTCAAGCTCCGGCTGCGTGACGCGCTCGAGCGGGCGCGCGCCACGGCCACAGACCCCGCGGTGGTGAACCGGGCCAGCGAGGGTCTGGCCACCATCGAACGGGCCCAGGTCTCCACCATCCACGCGCTTTGCACCGCGATGCTCCAGGAGAGGCCTATCGAAGCGGGAGTGACGCCCGGCTTCCGCGTGGCCGACGAGGCGCTTTCCGACTTCATCTTCGAGGAAGCGTGGGAGGAATGGCTGCAGGACCGCCTCACCGGTCAGGACACGCTGCTCGAGGCGGTCATCCTCTCGCGCATTCCTCTCGAGAAGACGTCTCCGGTCGGCGACCCCATGACCCTGCGCAAACTCGCGCGGCGTCTTGTCTCCCAGCGTGACCTCGCTCCTCACATCGCTGCGGCGGGCATCGACCCTAAGCCCGTGCGTGACTGGTTCCTGGCCAAGATCGCGCGTGCCGCCGAACTGATCGAGGGAAAACCTGAAGCCGACACTCTGGTGGCCGCGGTCCGCTCGCTCAAGGTGGAGATCGAGAAGACTCAAGGCCTCGCCGATCCCGAACTGATCCTCGCCCTGCGCGCCTTGCGGGTCCGCAAGGGGCTTGGGAACAAGCGCACCTGGAAAGCCGACGAGGCCTTCGACGAATGCCGCGCCATCACCCAGGACATCGCCGACCGCGCCGCCGCGTGGGAGAAGGAAAAAAACGCCTCCTTCTACAGTGGGCTCGTCGTGGCCCTTCAAGGCGTGCAGCGGATCTACGAACGACGCAAGAGTGAGGCCGGAGTTCTCGACTACGTCGACCTTCTCCTCAAAGCCGCCGAGGCCCTGCGGAGCAACGCGTCCCTGCGCACCTACTTCCGGCGGAAGTTCCGCGCCATCATCGTCGACGAGTATCAGGACACCGATCCTCTTCAGGTCGAGATCATCGAGACTCTGGCCGGCCTGTCTCACGGGGGCGAGGAGGACAAGGATCTGGGGCCGTCTTCGTATGTGGTGGTGGGCGATCCCAAGCAATCGATCTATCGCTTCCGTCGCGCCGACGCCTCGATCTTCGCCGCGGCCTGCGAGGCGGCCGCAACCCGCCCGGGGATGGAACTTGTCTCCCTCACCCAGAACTTCCGCTCCACCCCGGCCATCCTGCGTTTCGTCAACCGCTATTTCAGCAACACCATCAAGAAGAGCCAGTACGGCCAGCCCGACTACGAGCCTTTGGTCGCAAGTCCCCACATCGCGGACGAACCGAGTCTGCTCGCGCTCAAGTTCGCGGTGCCGGTGGAAGCCGACTCGTCGGTGCTCGAAGCGGAAGCCAGCGCCATCGCGGGCTTCGTGGCCGCGGCGGTGCAGACCGGAACGTTCAAGGTTCGAGAGGGAGGAGAGCAGCGACCGAGCCGAGCCGGCGACGTGCTGATCCTGGCCCGAAGGCTCACCCAGATCCGACCGCTCGAGCAGGCGCTCGAACGGGCGGGTGTGCCCTTCGTCGTGGACGGCGGACGTTCGTTCTTCCTGCGCTCCGAAGTGGTCGAGACCCACGCCGTTCTGCGCGCGATCGATGACCCCTCAGACGCCACCAGCCTCGTAGCCGCGCTGCGCTCCTCGTTCTTCGGCGTGTCCGATCGCGAGATCGCCGAGTGGCGGTTCGCGGGCCGCGAGTTGTCGATCCTGGGACTGTCTCCCTGCGACCCACAAGAAAGCCCCGACGATGTGAGCCGCGCACTCGACCTGCTCCGGCGTCTCCACGAGGACCGCACACGCCTTTCGCCGGCCGCGCTCATCGAGCGGCTCTTCGACGAGACCTCCATCTTCGCCGCTCTGCACGCGGCCGAGCGCGGCTCCACGGCCCGGGCCCAGCCCCGCATCTCCAACCTGCGCAAAGTCGCGCATCTGGCCCGCCAGGCCGAAACCCTCGGTCTGCTCACCCTGCGCGGTTTCAATCTTCTTCTCGCCAACCGGCTCGATGGCGCGGGCGAGGAACCAGACCTGCCCTCGTCGCGTCCCGGGGATCCGCACACCGTTCGCATCATGACCATCCACAAGGCCAAGGGTCTCGAGGCTCCGGTGGTTGTTCTCTACGACTGCCTCGACAAGTTCCAGCCTCGCGTCGACATGGTTCCCCTTCGCGAGGAGGGGAAGATCGCGCTGGGCTTCGTCAAGGACTGCCAGCCGCCCGACTGGGATGTGCTGGCTCTCAAGGAAGAGGCGCGCTTGCGCGAGGAGACCCATCGCCTCCGCTACGTCGCCTGCACGCGGGCGAAAGACTGGCTGGTCGTGCCCATTCCCCCGGCCACCGAACGGGTGGGTGACTTCTGGCACGATGTGGCTCGCGAGCTCCTGGCGCCGAGCCCCGACATCGTGAACCTCGACGCGGGTGCGGTGAAATTGCCCGAGGAACACGCCGGCCTTCAGGGCGAGGGCCCGGGTGAGGATTGTCCCTTTGGACTCGACTCGTTCTCGGCTCGTCGGACGGCGCTGATCGCTGCATCGGCCGAGGCCACGTTGATGCCGGTGCCCATTCGCGAAGATGCCGCCCGAGAATCTCCGCCCGCGGTGGAGCCGCCCGAATTCGTGGGCCGGGTCTTTGGCTCATTCGTCCACCGTCTGCTCGAACTCGCCGACTTCAAGGACCCCGAATCGGTGCGCAAGATCGCGCCCACGCTCGCCCCCGCGTTCCGTCTGTCCAAGGAAGCGGTGAAGCGCGCCGAAGCCCAGGCCGAGGCCGCGCTCTCCCTGCCCGTCATGCGCGAGGCCGGGCGGGCCGCCCGCGTGTTCCGCGAGGTTCCGATCAGCTACATCGAGGAAGATCGGCTGCTCGAAGGGGTCTGCGACCTCGCCTTCGAGGACGAGAAAGGCTGGGTGGTGGTGGACTACAAGACCGAGGCGATCGCGGAAGACCAGGTCCTGGCCCAGGCGTCGCACCATGCCGCGCAGTTGCGGCGCTATGCCCGCGGTCTCGCCCTCGCTTCCGATTCCCATCAGTCGAGGCGTTTCGTGCTCTTCACTTCCCTCGGGCGGCAGGTGGCGGTTTGAGTTCCATCCCCGTGGAGTCGAAGGCCTTCTCGGAAAAGACCGAAGAGAGGGTCCGTGACGCGCGCGCTTTCGCGTGGTCGGCCTCGCGCCACGACACCTTCGCCACCTGCATGCGCAAGTACTACTACTCGTACTACGGCATTCTCGAAGATCCCGAGGTTCAGCGCCTCAAGCAGCTCTCCGCCCTGGCTCTGTGGGCGGGGTCGGTGGTGCACGAGACCATCGAAGACTTCCTGCGCACGAACGACACCATCCCCGACCCCACGGTGCAGGAAGCCCTCATCCGGTCGGTGGTCCACGGCCGCATGCTCACCGAGTGGAAGCAGAGTGAAGGCGGGACCGATGGCTTCCGCCTCTTCGAACACGAGTACACCCAGCCCATCGAACAGGAAGACAAGAAGATCCTCGTGGGCATCGTCCAGCGCACGCTCCGTAACTTCTTCAAGTCTCCGCTTCTGCGCGAGGCCTTCAAAGTGGGGCGCAAGTCCTGGCTGTCGATGGAGGAACTCATCTCCTTCAACGTCGACGACGTCCCCGTCTTCCTGCGCATGGACCTCGCCTTCCGCGACGAACGCGACCGGGTGAGAATCGTTGACTGGAAAACCGGGCGGTACGCGGGCAAGTCCAACGAGGTCCAGATCGCAGGCTACGCGCTCTACGCCGCGGAGAAGGGCTGGGCCCGATCGGCCACCGAGATCTCCACTGAACTCGCGTACCTCATCTGGCCGAAGTACGTGCGCAAGGAAGTCACCCAGCCCGCCCTCGACACCGCGCGCGTTTTCGTGACCCGCAGCGCCAAAACCATGCGCGCGCTGCTCAACGACCCACTGGCCAACCGCGCTCGCATCGAAGACTTTCCCCGCATCGACAAACCTCGCATCTGCCGCCGCTGCAACTTCCGCAAACTCTGCTTCCCTCGCGGTGAAACCCTCGAGGTCCGCCCACGACGTCCGGCCCCCGGGAAATCGTGAAGTCGGCGCTCCGCGAACTGGCGTTGTTCGCGTTCTTCGTCATCGCCGCGGGTTTCGTGTTGCGGCCGTTGCCTTCAGGGCTCACCGACTCCATTCCCGCGGGGAGCGATCCGCCCCACCATCTCTACATACTGAGCTGGCTGCTCGATCACGGCCTTTCGATCGATCGCTTCGAGGGCCGGATGTTCCACCCTGCGAAGAACGCGGTCCTGCGCAGCGACCTCTCGCTGGGCACCGTGGTTCTTCTCGCGCCGATAGCACCCTTGATCGACGAACCCCTGGTGCGTTTCAATCTCGCCACCTGGTTATCTCTGGCCTTCTCGGGCTGGGCCTTCTGCCTGCTCGCGCGTTCGTGGACCGCATCCATCCCCGCCGGTCTTTTCGCCGGAACAACCGCGGTGCTCGGCTCGCACCAGTCGCTGCACTACGTCCACCTGAACCTGCTCTCGGTGGGCTGGCTGCCCATCTTCCTGCTCGCACTCGATCGGTTGCTGGCCGGGGGTGGCAAGGGCGCCGCTCTTCTCACCGCCGTGTCCTTCGCTCTCGTCGCCTCGTCGTCGGGCTACTACGGCGTCGCCGCTTGTGTGATCGCCGTCGTCTTTTTCGCCCGGCGTCCTTCGAAGGGCGCCCTCAAGTGGGGTGTTCTTTCGGTTCTCCTGGCCGCGATCCTGCTCTCGCCCTATCTCTCCGCCTACGCCAATCTCCATGCCGAAGAGAGTCTGGCGCGGACGAGTCGCGAGCTCGCCAAGGGATCATTCACATTGCAGGATCTCGGTTCCCGCACACTGCTCCACCGAACGTGGAATCCCGCGTTCGGTGAGCCTCTTTTCCCAGGGATTGCCGTCACTCTCTTCGCACTCCTC
This sequence comes from Vicinamibacteria bacterium, assembly GCA_017990495.1. Classification (GTDB taxonomy): domain Bacteria; phylum Acidobacteriota; class Vicinamibacteria; order Fen-336; family JAGNNV01; genus JAGNNV01. The sequence continues at coordinate 891 of JAGNNV010000116.1, read as the reverse complement.
GGGTTGTGGCGAGGCGCGGCCCGCGAGCGCACACTCGGCCTTGCGATGCTCCTTCTCTTCTGGCTGGGCCTTGGCGAGCCCGGAGGTCTCTACCGTCTCATCGGTGGTATCCCGCCTTTTGCCAGCATGCGGCACCCGGTCACCCTCACCGCGGTCGCGGTGATGTTTCTCTCGGTCCTCGCGGCCAGCGGCGTGTCGCGTCTACAGACCAAGCGCCCCTCCGCGGCCTGGCTCGTCTTGTTGATTGGCGTGGCCGAGACTCTTTCCCCCGCGAACGATTTCTTCGCCGTTCCTGAAGGCGTGCCCCCGGTTTACGAAGCGTTGTTGAAACTCCCGAAGGGTCCCGTCCTGGAGGTCCCGCCTTACGAGGCCTCGACTCTCATATGGGCGGCGCGTCGGGACTTTGAAACCGTGAACGGTGGTGGAGCCTTCATCCCCGCGCTCACCACCAGGATCGAAACCACCACCCAGAATCACTGGCTGACCGACAGTTTCCAGCCCATCGACGAGTCAAAGGCCGCCGCGATCCTTCTCAATGAAACCCGAACGCGCTATCTGATCCTCCCCGCGGGACGACGGGGAGGACTCGCCCCGCTCGTCGAGCGATTCGGAGCGAGTCGCTGCTTCCGGCAGCTCGGGGTCTACGAGAGTGATCGACTCTATGAGGTCGCGCGCGATTCCACCTGTCCGGCCTTTGCGGGTGACGCATCTCGATAGCAGGAACGCCGCGCCGGACACGTAACATTCGGGCCATGTCCCAGGCCACCGCCAGTCCCACCACCATCGAATCCCTGGTTCGAGACCAGGGCCCCTCTCCCCGGCTTTCCCTCCTCGCCGACAAGCTCCAACCGTCGGCCATCCTCAAGGTGGCGGGAGAGATCCGGGCCATGC
>JAGNNV010000009.1 GCA_017990495.1 Vicinamibacteria bacterium | reverse complement strand
CGTGATAGCGACGTAGAAAAGCGTGATCCCGGAAGGCCGCGCGACCCGCGGCGTGGCATTCCTTCGATAAGGCGAGGGCGACGAGGCCCGAGGTGCCCCGATCAAGGCGATGCAGTGCGCCCACGTACGCCCGCGGACCCCGCACCCTCGTGAGGTCGGCGCGAAGCCGGCTCAGGACGCTGTCGTCGCTGGATCCGCCATCGGTCGGGACGGTGAGCAGTCCGGCAGGTTTGTCCACCACCACAAGTTGTTCGTCCTGATGGGCGACGGGGAGGGACAGGCGGATGGCCTCCTCGCGGCGGCGGTTCGGGTGATACGCCACGGCCTGCCCGGTGCTGACCCGGAAGCCCCCATCCCGCACTCTCCGGCCGTCGGCATCCACCTGGCCCGCGGCGATGACGTCCTGGGCCTTGCGCCTCGAGAGGCCGAACTCCCGGGCTACGCGCACATCGAGCCGTTCCGGGGGAGCGTTCACCAGCCAAGAATACGGGACAAAGGAAAGGCCCCGCCGAAGCGGGGCCTTCGCACGACGTCCCGAGGGACGTGAGCGCGCTTAGTTGATCTCGATCTCTTCGGCGACCTTGCGGCCCTTGTGCTGGGCGCCCGGGCCGACGGATTTCTTGAGGGAGTCGATAAGGTCGTGGGTGATGGTGGCCTTCACGTGAACCTTGTCGTCCTCGGTGGCGACCGAGATCGAGTCGGCGATCTGGGCGAGCTCCGCCTTCTGTCCGGCCTGGAGGGAGAGCATGGCGGAGAACCCGCGGAGGACGTCGGCGATCTTCGCGGCGGACTTCGCGTCGGCCGCTTCCGCGGTGGCGGTCATGCCCACTTCGGGATCGAGGTGACCGTAGGCCACAACCTGCTTGATCGCGGGAAGGTTCGCGGCCGCGCCGCCCACCTCCGAGGTCATGCGGGAGAGCACCGAGGGTCCGCCCACCGCCCAGAAAGTTGAGCCGGGCTCGACGCGCTCGAGCAGGGCCACAAGTTCCTTGCTGTCGCGCAGACCATGGCCGGTCTGACGGTTGGTGAGGAAGCTCTCGACCGAAGCCGAGTCGCCGGCGACAAGGATGCCAGCGTCGAGCAGCGCGACCACGCCCGTCGACTTGCCGGTGGCCTCGCGATAGATGGTGACGCCGTCACGGCGCTCCTGGGTGGCCTTGCCCGAGGCCGGGATGGAGGCTTCGAGGCGGGCCGCGTCGAAGCGACCGGTCACGAACACAAGCGCGTTATCGCTGCCATGTTTGTGGTCGCCTTCGGCCTTGGGCCCAGCGGCCTTGGCGCGGATCGCCACCACCACGGTGTCGATGTCGCGTTCGGGATTGAGGCCGGTCTTGCGCTCGATCTCTTCGAGAGCTTCGACCCGGCCGGGCTGGCCTTCCTGGCCGAAGCGCGCGTAGAACTGCGAGTTGGTCAGGGCGCGCACGTCAAAACCCATCACCACCGAACTGTCGGCGGGAAGGGCGAGGGCCTCGGGGGGAACCGGTCCGACCGCGGCGCGAGCCGTGCCGGTGAGTTGAGTGGAGAACGCGAAACCGATACCGAGGACGGAGATGGCGGCGGCGGAGAAGATCAGGCGGCGAGAACGATTCATGTGGTGCTACTCCCTTTGATGAAGGCGTCTACTCTGGCACGGGCGACCCGGACGGGCCAACCTATGCGCTCATGAGGAGATAACGTACTCTCGTCGGGAAAAGATCCATATTGCCAGCGCCAGCGCGATAACCCCAACGATTCCAAGGGTTAATACGGACTCCCCCACGCCGAAGAACTTGGAGAAGAGTTCGGCCAGGCCCTCTTCGGACGGGCGGTGTCGGATCAGCGACCGCGCATAGGCGCTCAGGGTGTAGTTGGGGGCGTCACCGGGGAAGTTCGCCACAAAGCCCTCCCAGACGAACAGGAAGAGCAGACCGGGGATGAGAGGCCGCTTCAGACTGACCCCAAGGAGGGCGAAGACCGCCCCGTAGGTGAACAAGGTGAGCGCGCAGGCTCCGAGGTCGCGCACGAGGTCGGCAGCCCCGAAGCCCGCGCCCTGGGGCGTCCCCACGCACAGGACCAGGTAGGTGAGGACCACGCAGGGCACGGTGAGGGTGAGGACGGTGACGAGATAGGCCATGAACTCGCCCAGGAAGATCGAGAGCCGAGACACCGGCCGGGTCAGGAAGTAGGTGAGTGTCTTGGAGTCCACCGCGTCGGAGATGAGCGCCGAGCCGAACAGCAGGGCCACCAGGGGCAGCAGGTTGCGGACGAAGAAGAGCGCCACCACGACCCCGTACAGCTCGAAGCCCGTGAGCGGCAGCCCCTTGGGCGGGTAGATCCTCAGGAGGACAGCCAAAAGGACGGGAAGAGCGAGGAGCAGGAAGACCCAGAAGCTGCGGGGCCTCGGCAACATGCGCTCGATGGAGATGGCGAAAACGTCGCGAGCGCCCGGCCAGGTCGGGCGGATGGCGAGGGGGGTGCTTTCGTTGCTCACTTGCTCACCAGATAGGAGAAGACGGATTCGAGGTTCTCATCGGTGACCCACATCTCTTCGACACCATAGGTCGCGGACACTTCCTGGACCTTGGTGAAGAAGGCGTCGGGTTTCCGGATTTCGGCGAGCAGGTTCTGGGTGGCGTCTTCGAGGTTCAGGGAGACAAGATCGGGCAGGGTGACCAGTTCGCGGGCAAGGCCGCGGGTGTCCTTCGCCTTGATGCGCACCGATCGGGGATGGCGGTCGAGCAGATCGCGGATTTCGCCCAGATCGCCCTCGGCGAGGACGCGGCCGTTGTGGATGAGGAGCACCCGACGCGTGACCTGTTCCAGCTCGTGAAGGATGTGGGTGGAGACGAGGACGGTGCGACCCTCGTCGCCGAGCCGCTTCATGAGATCGGAGATCCGCTTGCGGTTCTGGGGATCCATGCCGGTGAGCGGCTCATCGAGGAAAAGCACCTCGGGCTGATGCGCGAGGGCCTGGGCCAGCTTGATCCTCTGGCGCATGCCCTTGCTGTAGCCGCCCACCCGCCGATGCATGGCGTCCTTGAGATCGACGATCTCGATGGCCTCGGTCGCGAGTTTGTGGGCCTGGGCGCGGTCGAAACCGTTGAGCGAGAGCAGGGAACTCACGAACTGAAGTCCGGTGAAGTCCTCGAACATCGCATCGGTGTCGGAGCACAGCCCGACCGCGTGGAACACTTCGGGCGAACCGAAGGCGGGGCGGCCGAGGAGTTCGACCGTGCCCTGGCTTGGGCGCAGCTGACCGCTGGCCATCTTCAGGAGCGAACTCTTCCCCGCGCCGTTCGGTCCGAGCAGGCCATAAACACCGGGACCCAGCTCGAAGCTCACGTCGTTCAAGGCCATCACCGGGCCGTACCAGCGCGAGGCCTTCTTGAAGACAACCCGCGGCGTCACTTCACGATCTCCACCGCGCGCACGCGCGTCTTGAGGACCCAGAGACAGCCGATGACGAGGACGGCCAGGACCACGAAGGCGGCTTCGGGAGGCAGCTCGGCGGTCATGCGCGAGGGCTTGACCCCGAAAATGGCCTCGCCCGCCCGGCGCAGAGTGGCCTGGACGGAGATCAACCCGGCGTACGAACTGCGGGTGGCGCGCCACGCAATGGCGTGGGCCACCGAGCTGCCGACAAAAATGAAGAAGAAGCCGAGTCCCGCGAATCGGGGATTGCGAGCGAGAGCCGACATCACGAGGACCAGACCGGTGGCGGGCAGGATCATCACCAGCGAATAGACCACGATCTTGGGGACAAGCAGGAGGTGCGACAGATCGCCGAGCACCTCGGGTGCCAGGGATCGGGCTCCGAAGAAGAGGGCCAGACCCGGGACCAGAGTGACCATGGAAAGTGAGGCGAAAACGATCGAGACCTTGCCGAAGATGTAGTCAACGAGGGTGAGAGGGCGCGACAGGTAGAGCAAGAGTCCGCCCGTCCGCATGTCGTTCGCTATGAGACCGGCGCCCGCGTAGGCGGACATGAGCAGCATCCACGGGGTCTGCTGGCTGAGGAAATCGAAGAAGAGTTTGTCGTCCACCGGCACGACGCGCCGCGCCTCGGGGAAACGAGTGGTGAAATACACCTGAGCCAGTCGGAAGAAGACGGGCAGCCAGGCAATGGCGATGAGCGCCAGGTAGGCCCGGAAGCTCACCAGCGCCTTCAAACCCTCGCGGGCGATCGGGACCCAGCGATGGCTACGCAGGGGAATCGAGGCGTCGAGCCTGCGGTAGTGCTGCTCGTAGATCTGGGTGGAACTCATGCCGCGTGACTCGTGGCCCGAAGGAAGATCTCTTCGAGGGTGTCCTCGGCCTTGCGCAGGTGCCGGATCTGGGTTCCGCTGGTGGCGGCGGTTTCGAAGATCCAGTTCACGGTGGCGCCCTCGGGCAGGGAGACGCGCCACGACTCGAGGTCGGGGTGGGCGTCGCCCCCCCGTTCCTTCACCGCGGCAATGAACTTCTCGGTTTCAGCCTTGACCCGAACCACGTACACGTCGCGGTCGAGTTTCTTGAGGTCTACGACCCGTCCCTGGGTGCGGATGGCTCCACCGGAGATCACGAGGATGTTCTCGCACACCTTCTCGACGTCGCGGAGGAGGTGGGAGCAAAGCACCACGGAGAGGCCGCGCAGGGTGACGATGTCGCCGATCAGATGGAGCATCTCCTCGCGTCCCGCCGGGTCGAGACCGTTGGTGGGCTCGTCGAGCAACACGATTTCGGGATCATGCACGAGGGCGGTGGCGAGTTTGGCCTTCTGCTTCATGCCCGTGGAGTACGTTTCCACTTTGCGGTAGCGCTCTTCGCCAAGACCCACGAACTGAAGCACCTCATGGGCGCGGCGCATGGACTCGCTCTGCGGAAGGCCCGAGAGTTCACCGGCGAAGGCCACGGTCTGCACCGCGGTGAGGTCGGGAAGATAGGCGTCGACCTCGGGCATGTACCCGATGCGCCTGCGAACCTCGAGGGGGGCGACCGCGGGCGAGAGGCCGAAAGCCTGAAGGCGGCCCGAAGAGGGCTGGAGGAAGCCGAGCAGGGCCTTGAGCAGCGTGGTTTTCCCGGCCCCGTTTGGGCCCAGCAGCCCCGTGGCGCCGCGGGTGAATCGCCCGGTGGCGGCGTCGAGGGCCACCCGGGACCCGTACCGTACGGTCAGGGCTTCGAATTCGACGAGGGTCTCGGTCATGGTGGGGGGTCCACTGGCCCTAACGAGAAAGCCCCAAGGGTTGTTCCTTGGGGCCTCCGCGACGCCTTGGGGATTTCAAGTTCAGGCTGCGGAGATTTCGTCCTCGAGCAGCACGACCAGTTCGTTCTCGAAGGCCTGCCCCGCTTGACGGTTCAGGCTCTCCGCGTACTTGATGACCATTTCGAGCTGCTCGAACGTGAGCGTCTCCAGCATGCGCGTCACGCGCTCTTGAAGTTCTTCCATCTGTGTTTGAAGTCTCCCTCTTGGTGTTTTACGTCCGCCCTACGTCCCCGCGCGCCTTAAGAGCAGCCGCTGGTGGCTCCGCAGTTGGCGCAGCGATAACACGCGCCATTGCGAACCATGAGCGAACCGCACTCGTGACAGGGCGGGGCATCCGCCTGGACTTTGAACGCCACCTGACCCTGGCCGTAGCCGGGAGCGGCCGAGGCCGACGGCCCGGCCGCGGACCGGGCCGCTTCCAGCGCGGGTCGCGGCGTCTCCGAAGTGGACATGGGCAGGCCGGCCGGCTCGCGACCATCTTCGCGGGTACGGCCGAGGAACTTGACCGCCAGCCAGCGAGCGATGTAATCGGTGATCGACTTCGCGTAGCCGATATCGGGATTCTTGGTGAAGCCCGAGGGCTCGTAGCGGGTGTGGGAGAACTTGTCGACCAGCGCTTCCAGCGGAACCCCGTACTGCAGGGCCAGCGAAAGCGAGGTGGCGAAGCCGTCCATCAGGCCGGAAACCGTGGAGCCTTCCTTGGCCATGACCAGGAAGACCTCGCCGGGTTTGCCGTCTTCGTACATACCGACCGTGATGTAGCCCTCGTGCCCCGCGATGGAGAACTTATGGGTGATGGCCTGTCGTTCGTCGGGCAGCTTGCGGCGAACCGGCCGGCCTTCGACCACGCCGATGCCGGGAACCGCCACCACCTGAGTGTTGGCCGTGGTGCCGTCGCTGGTGGTGGGCATGGAGGTCGACAGGGGCTGCGAACGCTTGCAGCCGTCGCGATACACCGCCACCGCCTTCAAGCCCAGGCGCCACGATTCGATGTAGGCCTTGGCGATCTCCTCGGGGGTCGAGTCGGTGGGCATGTTGACGGTCTTGCTGATGGCGCCCGAAAGGAAGGGCTGGACCGCGGCCATCATCTTGATGTGGCCCATGTAGCCGATCGAGCGTTTGCCGTTGGTGGGCGGGAAGGCGCAGTCGAACACTTCGATGTGCTCGTCCTTGAGGTGCGGCGCGCCCTCGATCATCTCCTTCTCGTCGATGTACTTGACGATGTCCTGAACCTGGGCCGCGTTGTAGCCCATGCGACGCAGCGCCGCCGGAACGGACTGGTTGATGATCTTGATCATCCCGCCGCCCACGAGCTTCTTGTACTTGACGAGGGCGATGTCGGGCTCGATGCCGGTGGTGTCGCAATCCATCATGAAGCCGATGGTGCCGGTGGGAGCGAGAACCGTGACCTGAGAGTTGCGGTAGCCGTGCTGGGCGCCCAGGGTGTAGGCCTCATCCCACACGTCGAGGGCTTCGCGCATCAGCGGACGGGGCACGATCGAGGCGTCGATCATGTGCGCGTGCTGACGATGCTTCTCGATGATGCGGAGCATGGGCTCGGCGTTCTTCGCGTAGCCCGCGAACGCTCCCATCGAGGAGGCGACCCGGGCGCTCTGCGCGTAGGCCTCGCCATGCATCAGCGCGGTGATCGCGGCGGCGTAGGCGCGGCCGGCGTCGGAGTCGTAGGCGAGACCGCGGTCCATGAGGAGGACGCCGAGGTTCGCGTAGCCGAGGCCGAGCGGACGGTAGTCGTGCGAGTTCTTCTCGATCATCGGCGTCGGATAACTCGCGTTGTCGACGAGGATCTCCTGGGCGGTGATGAGGGTGCGGCAAGCCGCGCGGAAAGAGGTGGGATCGAATTCGCCATCCTCGCGCACGAACTTCATGAGGTTGAGCGAGGCCAGGTTGCACGCAGTGTCGTCGAGGAACATGTACTCGGAGCAGGGATTGCTCGCGTTGATCCTCGCGGAGTTCGGGCAGGTGTGCCAGTCGTTGATGGTGGTGTCGAACTGCATGCCCGGATCGCCGCACTGCCAGGCCGCCTCGGCCATCAGGGACATGAGATCGCGAGCGCGCTTGGTTTCGGCGACACCCCCGTCGCGCACGTAGTGGGTGGACCACTCCTTGTCCTCGACCACCGCGCGCATGAAGGCGTCGGTGGCGCGCACGGAGTGGTTCGCGTTCTGGAAGAACACGGAGTCGTAGGCGCCGCCCTTGACGTTGAACCCGCCGTTATAGCCGGCATCGATCAGAGCCCAGGCCTTGCGCTCTTCCTCGGACTTGCTGTTGATGAACTCTTCGATGTCGGGATGGTCCGCGTTCAGGATGACCATCTTGGCCGCGCGGCGAGTCTTGCCGCCGCTCTTGATGACCCCGGCGAAGGCGTCGTAACCGCGCATGAAGGAAACCGGGCCGGAAGCGGTGCCGCCACCCGCGAGGTTCTCCTTCGACGAACGGATGCTCGAAAGGTTCGAGCCCGTGCCCGAGCCGTACTTGAAGAGCATGCCTTCGGTGCGGGCAAGACCCAGGATCGAATCCATGGTGTCGGACACGGAGTTGATGAAGCAGGCGGAAGCCTGGGGATGGGGCTCGATGCCCACGTTGAACCAGACCGGCGAGTTGAAGGCCGCGTACTGGCGCACCAGAAGAAAGGTGAGGTCGTCCTTGAACGCCTGCAGGTCCTCGACGGTTTCAAAGTAGCCCTGCTTCACCGCCCAGCCGGCGATGGTCTCGACCACGCGGCTCACCAGTTGCTTGACCGAGTACTCGCGTTCCGGCGAGCCCATGGCGCCGCGGAAGTACTTGGAGGCCACAATATTGGTGGCCTGCTGGCTCCAGCTCTTGGGCGCCTCGATGTCTTTCTGCTCGAAGACCGGGCGACCGCTCTCATCCTTGATGATGGCGCTCCGGGTATCCCATTCGAGCTGGTCGTAGGGATGAACGCCTTCGGTCGAGAAGAAGCGCTTGAAGGAGAGCCCCTTCGATCGTTTTTCCGGCTTGGGTTCGAGCCCCTTCGCTTCAGGGCGATTCTCAACACGCACAGACGACTCTGCCGGGACGACCGGGGGCTGCGTAGCCATATTCGACTTCCTCCTTGCCTCGGGCGAGCCAACTTGCGCTTCCTGCCCCAGCGACGACGTTCAAAAAACTGTACTCAGGTCCAGATCCGATGGGGTTAGGTAGAGGACCGCCCGAGTCCATCACGAGGCGCGCCAAAACTGCCTGCGCCCCCGCTCCGGTTCAAACGTCCTCCGGGGTGGCCGGGCTCAAAACGCAAAGCCCAAAACGCCCCGAAACCTCTTCGCTCTGGCAACGACATTACTGCGACTTCTTGGGGTCTGTCAAGGAATAAACCCAAGATCTTGTGGTATCGGGCCAAATCTAGATGCATGAATCGTTTACGGGAAAGACTCGGAGGAAAAATGCCTTAACCAGGCCTCGACAGCCGCTCTTTGGTCGTTTTCAAGATTGTCAATTTATTGCTTATTGACAACTACTTAGACGTCAACTCTCTGGTTGATTCGAGGCTCTGTGTCACAAGTCTTCAGCCAGAATAAAATTTTTCCCACTCCCGGACCACCGGCCCGCGGCCCGAAAGAGGTGAAACCGGGGCTGCGGGCGACCTCCAGGCGGGATGCGGGCGAAGTATCGTTACCCTTACGAAGATGGCTCTCCCGCTGCGCATCGGTCTCTTTCCTTACCTGAACGTCCAGCCCCTCATTCACGGACTGAGGGGCGAAACCGGGTTCGATGTGGTGATCGATCTCCCTTCGCGCATCGCCGATCGCTTTCACAAAGGCGAACTCGATCTCGCCATGGTCCCGTCCTTCGAGGCTCCCGGGCTGGGCGCGCCCGTGCTCGACTCGATATGCATCGCCAGCGAGGGCGCGGTGGAAACCGTGTTGCTGCATCACCGCGTTCCGCTCTCGCGGGTGAAAACGCTGGCCCTCGACACGGCGAGCCGCACGAGCGCCGCCCTGGCGAAAATCCTGATCGCCGAAGCCGCGGGCCGGCTTCCGGAAGCCCGCGTGTTCTCACCGTTCGCCGCGGAAACGCCGGACGCCGACGCGATCCTGGTGATCGGAGACCCGGCTTTCACCTGGAGCCGGGAGGGTTACAAAGTGCTCGATCTGGGCCGTGAATGGCGCGAACGAACGGCGCTTCCCTTCGTGTTCGCTCTGATGTCGGTGGGCGAGCGGGCGATGGGCCGCGACCTGTCGAAACGCCTCCTCCACGCGATCCGCTGCGGGCAGGAAGAGGCCTCAACCATCGCGAGTTCGTATAATTCAGGCGTCGATTCGGCCCGCGCGCAGCACTACATCACCGAGGTGATCCGCTACAACCTGGGGCCGCGTGAGAAAGAAGGCCTCGCCCTCTTCTATCGACAGGCGCAGACCCACGCCCTGCGCACGGCCCAGAAGGAGCTCGAGTTTCATGTGGTTTGACGACATTCGTAAGAAGGTTCTCGCGGGCGAACGCCTGTCGCGCGAGGAGGGGATCGTCCTCTTGCGCGACGCCGATCTGCTGTCATTGGGCGAACTCGCGGACGCCACGAGGCGCAGGCTCCATCCCGAGGGTCTGGTCACCTACATCATCGACCGCAACATCAACTACACGAACGTGTGCACGGCCCAGTGCGCGTTCTGCGCCTTCTATCGCGACCTGCCCGCGAAGGACGGCTACGTGCTCTCGAAGGACGAGTTCCGCCAGAAGATCGACGAGACCCTCGCTCTGGGCGGCGAGCAGATCCTGCTGCAAGGCGGCCTGCATCCCGACCTCGGCATCGAGTACTACGAAGAACTCTTCCGCTGGATCAAGGCCACCTATCCGAAGTTGTGGGTTCACGGCCTCTCCCCCGCCGAGGTGAAGCACATCTGCCGGGTTTCGAATCTCACCACCGAGGAGGCGGTGCGCCGGCTGATCGCGGCCGGCCTCGACTCCATTCCCGGCGGCGGCGCCGAAGTGCTTTCAAACCGCGTGCGCAACATCATCGGCATCGCCAAGGGTTCCACCGAAGACTGGATCGAGGTGATGGAGGTCGCGCAGAACCAGGGCCTCAAGACCACGGCCACCATGATGTTCGGTCACGTGGAAACGCTCGAGGAGAGGATCGATCACCTTCTCCACCTGCGCGCGCTTCAGGACCGTACGAAGGGTTTCACCGCCTTCATCGCCTGGACCTTCCAGCCCGAGAACACGGCTCTGGCGGGCGACGAGGTCACCTCGTTCCAATATCTGCGCACCCTCGCGGTGTCGCGGGTGATGCTCGACAACTTCCCGAATGTGCAGGCGAGCTGGGTGACCCAGGGCGGCAAGATCGGCCAGATGTCGCTGCGTTTCGGGGCCAACGACTTCGGCAGCCTGATGATCGAGGAGAACGTGGTGTCCTCGGCGGGCGCCGGGTTCCACCTCACCGAGGCGGAGATCGCCCGGAATATCCAGGGCGCCGGGTTCATACCCAAGCGCCGGACCATGCACTACGAAATCATCGGCGACCCCTACTGCTGGTCGCACGAGGTTCCGGCGATGCCGGCCCCGCGCCACCAGCTCGCCGCGGTGTAGCGGCTGACGCTCCGGACGCCCCGGAGCTGACCGCTACTTCAACTGTTCGAGCAGGCCCTTCGCCGCGCCGACGTTTTCGCCGTCGGGCGCCATCTCGACGTACTTCTTGAGGTCAGCCTTGACCTCTGCCAGCTTCTGCAACTGGAGGTATGCCCGGCCTCGCCAGTAGTAGGCATCAGCGATGGTCGGGTCCTTGGCCAGAGCCTTGGTGAAGAAGGTCACGGTGTTCGCCGGATCCTTCCGGTTCAGAAATTCCACCGCGACATCGAAATACCCGTCGCCGTTCTGGACCTGAGCGTCGTCGATACCTTCAAGAATGGCGAGAGCCTTTTCCGTGAGATCGGCCTTGAGGGCGATCTGGGCGGCCGCGAATCGCAGGTCCATCCGGGTGGGAGCGGCGGCGATCGACAGCTCGAGATATTCGATCGACTTCGCGGTGTTCTTCTCACCCGCGTAGGCCTGGGCGAGCTTCTGATACACCTGCGGGCCGAGGTCGGGACGCAGGGCCAGCACCTTCTCGTAGCTTTCGCGAGCCAGCGCCCAGTTCTTCGCCTCGAAGGCGGCGTCGCCGGCGGTAACCGCGGCCAGCAGCTCGGGAGGCGGACCCTTGGGCTTCTCGAGCTTCACCTCGATGGGATTCATCCGCATCTGGTCGCTCACCATGTTCACCACCCGGACATGGTCGAGGAACCCGGCGGCCTTGATCTCCACGTTCCAGCTGCAGCCGGCAAGACCAAGATAGGCCCAATTGCCTTTCTTGTCGGTCTCGACGGTGGCACCGCCGCCGCGGCTCGGGCAGTCGAGCTTGACGCTCGCCCCCGCCACCCCATTACCATCGGGGTCCGTGACGCGGCCCTGGAGACGGCCCATTCCCTTCCAGTCCTGGGCGAGAAGCGGCGCCGCAAACGCGGCGAGCGAAAGCGCGATAAGAGGTCGGTTCATCCTGAGATTCTGGCACGGGCGGCGCGCATGTGATGAACCTCGCGGTCCGAATCGGAGCGCTCCCTTATGCTTGCCTTGGGAGAGGCACTCAAGAGATGAAAGGCACCACGCGGCACGGCTTCTTTCGGGTGGCCTCCTCTTGCCCGCGGGCGCACATCGCGGATCCCGCCCGGAATGTGGCGGAGATCCTTGAGCTCGTCGCTGAGGCGCGGGCCAAAGGAGTCCAGCTTCTGGTGACCCCGGAACTGGGAATTTCGGGCTACACCGCGGCTGATCTTTTCTTTCAGCAGGCAACCCTCCTGCGCTCGGCCGAGGCCGCTCTCGAGACCCTGCGCACCCGCACCTCCCGTCTCGACATGACGATCGCGGTGGGCTTGCCCCTCTTCCGGGACTCCCGCCTCTGGAACGCGGCGGCCATCCTGCAGCGCGGCCGGGTGCTCGGCCTGATCCTGAAGTCGTACATTCCCAACTACAAGGAGTTCTACGAGGGCCGCTGGTTCTCCCCGGCGCGCGACGCCGTGCGTGGAGAAATGGAGATCCTCGGCGCCACGGTGCCCGCGGGCGCCGACCTCGTGTTTCGGGTCAAGGGCGAAGAGAACCTGGCTCTGGGCTTCGAGATCTGCGAAGACCTCTGGGTGCCCACCCCCCCAAGCGTGCGCCTCGCCCAGGCCGGCGCCACCGTGCTCGGGAATCTCTCGGCCTCGAACGAGGGCATCGGCAAAGCCGAATATCGGCGCGACCTGATCAAGCAGCACAGCGGCCGCACCCTTTCGGCCTATGTCCTCGCCAACGTGGGCGTCCACGAGTCCACCACCGACCTGGTGTTCGGCGGCCATCTGATGGTGGCCGAGAACGCCATCCTGCTGGCCGAGAATCGCCGGTTTCGCCGCGAGGCCGAACTGCTCGCCACCGACGTCGATGTCGAGCGCCTTTCCGTCGAACGGATGCGGCAGAAGACATTCGCCGAAACCGGGAACACGGCTCAACCCACCCGTGTGGTGTGGCTCGATCCGATGGCCCCTCCACGTCCGGCCCGGCTGCTGCGCGCGGTCAATCCGACGCCCTTCGTGCCTGGCGATGAGAGCACCCTGTCGAGCGTGTGTTCGGAGATCTTCGATATCCAGACCGCGGGCCTGGCTCGCCGATGGGAACACACCCGTTCGCGCAAACTCATCCTCGGGCTATCGGGCGGCCTCGATTCCACCCTGGCGCTCCTCGTGGCCATCAAGACCTGCGGCCTGCTCGGCCGATCGCGGAAGTCCATCCTCGCCGTCACCATGCCCGGCTTCGGCACCACCACAAGAACCCGGTCTCTGGCCCTCCGCCTGGCCGAGGCCGCGGGCGTTCTGGTTGAGGAGATCGACATAAGGCCCGCTTGCGAGCAGCACCTGAAGGACATCGGTCTCACTTCTCAGGATCGCAGCGTGGCCTTCGAGAACGCGCAGGCCCGCGAACGCACTCAGGTCCTCATGGACCTCGCCAACAAGGAGAGCGGCCTCGTGGTCGGCACCGGCGACCTCTCCGAACTCGCCCTCGGCTTCACCACGTTCGGCGGCGATCACCTGTCGATGTACAACGTGAACGGCTCGGTGCCCAAAACTCTGGTCCGGCTGCTCGTCGCCGAGGCGGCCAAAGACCCGTTGCACGCCACCGAGAAGGAAGCGCTCGAGCAGGTGCTGGCGCTCCCCATCTCTCCCGAACTCCTGCCCCCTGGAAAACGGGGCGAGATGAGCCAGAGGACGGAAGACATCGTCGGCCCTTACGAGCTGCACGACTTCTTCCTCCACGCCTTCCTCCGTCTTGGGGCCTCGCCGCCCAAGATGTTGTTCCTGGCGGAGGCGGCCTTCGCCGATACCTACTCCGAGGCCACGTTGCGCAAGTGGCTGCGCGTTTTCGTGCAGCGTTTCTTCACCGCGCAGTTCAAGCGGTCGGTGGCGCCCGATGGTCCCAAAGTCGGCTCGGTGAGCCTCTCTCCGCGGGGCGACTTCAGAATGCCCTCCGACTCAAGGCCCACGGCCTGGCTGGAGCAGATGGAGTAGCCTCCGCTTCTTCCCATGGCCGTTGTTCTCATTTGCTCAAGCCGTTCCCTCGACGGGGATCTTCAGGACACCGTGCTTTTCAGGTCCGGAATCGAGAGGGTCCAGGTCCGCTCCGTGGCCGAGGTGCAGGCTCGCCTCGCCGGGGGTCCGGTGGCCTTGCTCTGTATCCACCGCAACGTGGCGGGCATCGAGGCGTTGATCAAAACCCTCCGCCGGTCGCCCCTCAAGCGCATCTCCATCGTGGTCCTCTCCGAGGACGATTTCGACCCTTCTGAAATCGAACTGCTGGAAGCGGGCGCCAACGCGATTCTTCGCCTGCCCACCGCCGACGACTTCGACGAGAGGGTGGGTCGGCTGATCGAAGTCCCTTCCCGCAAGGACGTGCGGCTCCCGGTAAGGCTCCAGGTGGTGGCGAGCAGCGGCTTCGGGTCCACCGTGCCGGTGCTGGCCCAGAACCTCTCGGCCACCGGCATCCTGCTCGAATCGAATCATCAGCTCAACATGGGCGACGAGGTCAGCCTCACCCTCCGTTTCGAGGAGTCGCGTGAACTATTCTCGGCCAACGCGCATATCACCCGCACCGCAGGGCCCAATCGATACGGGGCCCGCTTCACTTCCATTACCAAAGGCGAAGAGGCATTGAAGACATTCCTCGCGAGCAACTCCCTCGCGTGACCCTGAACATCCAAACCCTGCCCATTGCCGACCTCGACCTCCCCGCGGAGGTCGAGCGTCTTCGGGACCTGGCTTACGACCTCTGGTGGAGCTTCAATCCGAAGGCGTCAATGCTCTTCGCCTGGATCGATCCTGAACACTGGCGGCGTTACCACAATCCGGTCGAGTTGCTCATCAACGTCGATCCCCAGAAATGGGCAGGCCTGCTCAGCGATCCCGAGTTCATGGCCGCCTACCACGCGGCCATGGCCGGCCTCGACGCGAGCCGGGGCGCACGGAGGTTCATGGACGAGCAGCCCGGCCTCCTCCCCGGCCCGGTGGCCTATTTCTCCATGGAGTTCGGGCTGCACGAGTCGCTCGGCATGTATTCGGGTGGCCTCGGCGTGCTGGCCGGCGACCACTGCAAGGCGGCCTCCGACCTCGGCCTGCCCCTTTTCGGGGTGGGTCTGCTCTATCGCTCGGGTTACTTTCGCCAGACCGTCGACGCCGACGGCTTCCAGCAGCACATCTATCCCGACTACGACTTCGCGCGACTGCCGGTGCAGCCGGTGCGTTCGCCCTCGGGTGGTCCGCTCACCGTCCCTGTCGATCTCCCCGGTCGCGTGGTTCATGCTCTGGTGTGGGTGGCTCGGGTGGGCGGGGTGCGCGTGTTCTTCCTCGACACCGACATCCCCCTGAACGAGCCGGCCGATCGCGCCATCACGGGCCTGCTCTATGTACGCGGGCGTGAAATGCGGCTGGCCCAGGAAATCGTCCTCGGGGTGGGCGGCGTCCGGGCCTTGCAGGCGCTCGGGATCAAACCCGCGGTGTGGCACATGAACGAAGGCCACGTGGCCATGCTGGCCCTCGAAAGGGTGCGCGAGCGGGTGATGCGCGGCGAAGACTTCAAGGACGCCTGCGCCGCGGTGAAACGCAACACCGTCTTCACCACCCACACCCCGGTGCCGGCCGGCAATGAGGTGTTCGCCTTCGACCTGGTCCGGCAGCACCTCGAACCATGGTCGCGGGATACCGGCGTCGCCGTCGACGAAGTGATCGCCCTGGGCGCCCACGAGGGCCTGTTCAATCTGACCACCCTCTCGATCCGCTTCTCCTCCAGCACCAATGGGGTGAGCGAACTGCACGGGCGGGTCTCCTCGGGGATGTGGAAACATCTCTTCCCGGAAAACCATGAGTCCCCGGTGTTCGCCATCACGAACGGAGTGCACACGGAGACCTGGATCGGCCCGGAGATACGGGCCTACCTCGCCCGGGAACTCGACCCCGAGTGGGGCTCGCGGCTTCTCGAGCCCGAAGCCTGGCAGAAGTTGCGCGAGGCTTCCGACGAGGGACTCGTGGCGGCGCGCCGGTCGCAAAAGGAACGTCTGGTGCGTTACGTGCGTGAGCGCGTTCGCAAGCAGGCGGCCCGCGAAGGCTCGGGGCCGTCCGAACTGCGGCGGCTCGAAAGCCTGCTCGACCCCGCCGCGCTCACCATCGGCTTCGCGCGGCGCTTCGCAACCTACAAGCGCGCGGTTCTGCTTCTGCAGGACTTCGAGCGGGCGAAGAAGCTCCTGCTCGATCCCCACCGGCCGGTGCAGTTGATCTTCGCCGGCAAGGCCCATCCCGCCGACCGCGAAGGTCAGGAGTACATCCGGCAGCTGGCGGTGTTATCGCGCGGAGAGCTTTCCGGGCGGGTGGTCTTCCTCGAGGACTACGACATCGACATGGCGCGCATGCTGGTGCAGGGCGTCGACGTCTGGCTCAACACCCCGAGGAAACCGCTCGAGGCGTCGGGAACGTCCGGCCAGAAAGCCGCCATCAACGGGGCCCTCAATCTCTCCATCGCCGACGGCTGGTGGGCCGAGGGGTATGACGGCGAGAACGGCTTCCTGATCGATGGGGGCGACGCCCCGCCCGCCGAATTTGCCCCCGGGGAGTCCCCTCAGGATCCGCTCGCCGCGGCCGCGCTGGCTCAGATCAAGCTCGAGGAGAGCCAGGACGCTCTGGACGCGCAAGCCCTCTACCGCGAGCTCGAGACACGGGTGATTCCCTACTTCTTCGGCGCCGCGGTTCCCGGCGCATCGACGGAATGGACGCGCATGATGAAGGCCTCGATCGCCACGATCGCTCCGCGTTTCTCGGCCCGCCGCATGGCCCGCGACTACGCGCTCCGCGTTTACGGCCCGGCCGCGCGCAACTAAGCGCAACCAGCCATGGCGAGGCGGACATTCCGCCGCGGCTTCAAACCGCGGTGGACGCCTCGTTCTTGCGCTTGCAGTCTATGAAGGCGCGGAAGAGGCGGCCCCTCTCGATGAGTCGCTCGCGGACGATCACCTCGCACGAATCGGCGTCGGGAGAGGCGATCACCATGTCGCCATGGACCACGAAAGCCTGCACTCCGTCGCCGGTGGTGTACTCGTCACCCACGAGGATGAGGAAGAAACCTCGGCGGATGTCGGAGTTGAGCAGGAACAGGCGCTGATAGCAGGTGAGAGCCCCGCCCTCAGCCACGGTGCGGGCCATGACCACGATGACGTGAGCCGCCTGCTCGATGGCGCGCACCCCGTCCGTGTCGGACATGATGTCGACTTCGTAACCGAGCAGTTCCAGGCTGCGCGCCATTTCCCCCGCGCGCTGCTGATCGTCGAGAGCCACGAGGGCCCGTTCACCGGGAAGTGCGGTGGGCTTGAGTGGAATGCTGGCCCGCGGCGCGGCGGAAGCGGCCGGCTCGCGAGCAGGGGCGGGAGCGGCGGCCGGAGCGGCGGCGGGGGCCGCGGCCTTGGCCGGGCGACCCGGGAATCTCACCGGGGTCTGGCACTTGGGGCACTTGACCGAGAACGGCCCGGCGGGGAGCTTGGGATTGTTTTCGTCGACGGTGACGACATTCGCGCAGGAGGAACAGGTGGCTTGCATCTTCGGTTACCTTTCCAGGAGATCGTCCATGTCGGTCTTTGAAGGCGCGGCGCCCTTCTTGCCCGGAGGCGGGGCCTTCGCGCCCATGGTCGACTTCGTTCCCTTCTGCTCCTTCGCCTCTTCCTCGGCCTTGTCGCCGCCCACTCCTTGAGTGTCGAGCTTCAGTTGGAGGTTCGTGCGGTTGGTGGCGTAGGACAGCGCAAGTTCGCGGTCGACGATGCCCTCGTTGATCAGGCGATACAGTTCGTTGTCGAAGGTCTGCATCCCGTCGAGCTGCCCGTCTTCCATGGCGTCGTGGAGGCTCTTGCCGTCGCGCTCGCCCTCGAGAACGTACTCGCGCGTTCGCGAGGTGGACCGCAGGATTTCGCAGACGCCGATACGACCTCCGCCGATCTTGGGCACGAGGCGCTGAGAGACGACCCACCTGAAGGCCGCGGAGAAACGGGTGCGGACCTGCCGCTCGTCGGAGCGGGGGAACACGCCGACGATGCGTTCGATGGTTTTCGCCGCGTCGATGGTGTGCAGGGTCGAGAGCACAAGGTGGCCGGTTTCCGAGGCTTCAAGGGCGATGGAGATGGTTTCCACGTCGCGCATTTCGCCGACCAGGATGACTTTGGGGGCCTGGCGCAGGGCGGCGCGCAGAGCGAGGGCGAAGGTCTGGGTGTCGGTGCCCACTTCGCGCTGGTTGATCGTGGACTTGTGATGCGGATGCAGGTACTCGATCGGGTCCTCGATGGTGATGATGTGCATCGACTTCTCGAGGTTCATCTTGTTGATGATGGCGGCGAGGGTGGTCGATTTTCCTGAACCCGTGGGCCCGGTCACCAGAACGATGCCGTTACGCTCGTGAGCGATGTCGCCGAGCACGGGGGGAATGCCGAGCTGCTCGATCGTGGGGATCTTGCTGGGGATGACGCGCATGACCACGCAGAAGGTGCCGCGCTGGGCGAAGATGTTCACGCGGAAGCGGGTGCGCCCGGAGAGCGAGTAGGAGCAGTCCGTGGACCCGGTCTTGACCAGCTTGTCGGCCACGTCGCGTTTGCCGCCGATCAGGCGCATGGCGATCTGTTCGGTCTGGTAGGGGGAGAGCTTGTCGATCCCCATGTAGTCGACGCCCTTCAGCTGGCCGTCGAGCTCGACCTGGGGCGGACGCCCGACCGACATGTTCAAGTCGGAGATGCCGGGCGCGAAGTCGAGCATCTTGTTGAGCAGCGGATCGAGTTCGAAATAGGGCATGGCTTAACGTCCTCCTCCAGGGGCCTGATGGGCCGACGAGAATCTTAGCCCGGGTGCGGCTAGCCGCCGCCCACGAATGTGACGATCTCGAACACGTCTCCGGCCTCGACGCTTACCAGAGCTCGCTGCTCGCGGCGGACGATCTGGCGATTGCGTTCCACCGCCACCCGGTCTTTGGGGAGTTGAAGGGTGGCAAGGAACTCCTCCACGGACGCTCCGGAAGGACAGCGGGCGGGCTGACCATTCACCGTAACCGGCAGGCCCTCCGCCACGACCGGGGGCACTAGCGCGCGGGCGACGCGGCGGCGCGCGAAGCCAGATACGCGAGAACGAGCTGGTCGAGGGAGAGATCCTCGATGACCGTCTTGTCGTCCTGCGGAGCGTACCGGCCCTGCTTCACCTCATTCATGGTGGCGGCATGAATGTCTTCCATGAGCTTGGCGAGGCCCTTGTCGTCCTGGGCTTCGGGAACATCCTTGTAGTGGAAGCGCTTGGCCCCGAGGATCTCGCCGCCCTTGTAGATGAGGGTGAGAACCATGGGGGTAGTCGGACCCTTGTCCTCGGTCTGGACGTGGTACGTCACGCCCTTGTACTTGACGTCGGTATTGAAGCCGGTGACCATGGATTTGCTCGGTCGAGAATTGTAGATGAAAACGCCGCACCGCGGGGGCCACGCGGTGCGGGCATCACCGGCTCATGGCGTTAACATCCCCGCCTCATGCCCACTTCAGGAGGAGAGAACTCGGATACCGGACACGTCCCGGTCTTCGGGACCTGGCGCGCGATCTACATTTCGGTGATCGTGGTGAACCTGCTCGCCATCGCCTTCGTCTACCTCTTCTCGAAGTTCCCGTTCTAGGCGGACGCCCGGCAAACGATGTCCACCCTCGACTGGTCCGTCCTCGCCGTCTACCTGCTCGGTATCGTCGTCTTCGGCTACTGGGTGGGCCGGAACAACCGCAAGCTGGACGACTTCTTCCTGGCCGGACGCGAAATGCCGTGGTGGGCGGTGGGCCTCTCCGTCATGGCCACCCAGATCTCGGCCATCACCTTCGTGGGCACCACCGGCCAGGCCTACGGCGACGGCATGCGCTTCCTGGTTGTCTACTTCGCCCTGCCCTTCGCCATGGTCATCCTGTGCGTGACCCTCGTGCCCTTCTTCTACCGGGCCAAGGTCTTCACCGCCTACGAGTACCTCGAGCAGCGCTTCGACCTCAAGACCCGCACCATCACGAGCCTCCTCTTCCTTCTGCAGCGAGGCCTCGCCGTGGGCGTCACTCTCTACGCCCCCGCGCTGGTGCTTTCGACCATCCTGGGTATTTCCGAATCCGCAACCATCCTGGTGATGGGAGTCTCCACCATCATCTACGTGCTCAAGGGCGGCAATCGGTCCGTGATCTGGACCGACGTGGTCCAGATGACCATCATCTGGGTCGGGATCTTCTCTTGTCTGTTCGTAGCCATCTGGAAACTCCCGGACAACGTGTCCTTCCGAGACGCGCTCTCCATCGCGCAGACCGCCGGTCGGTTCAACGCCATCAGCCTCGACACCTCTCTCTCCACCCCCTACACCCTATGGAGCGGCCTCATCGGCGGCCTGTTTCTGATGTTGTCGTACTTCGGCGCCGATCAAAGCCAGGTCCAGCGATACCTTTCCGGTTCGTCGCTCACGGAAAGCCGGCTCTCGCTGCTGTTCAACGCCTTCCTCAAGGTGCCGATGCAGTTCATCATCCTGCTCACCGGCATCCTGGTCTTCGTCTTCTTTCACTTCCAGGCCCCGCCCGCTCTGTTCAACTCCGTGGCCCGCGCGCAGTTCGAGAAGGTGGAGTCGCCCGAGAAGGTGAAAGCGGAGGCGCGCTACGCCACCGCCTTCGAGCAGCGGAAGGAAGCGGCCCTGGCCCTCACGTGGCGGGGGAACGGCGAGGACCCGGCGAGGGCCGAGAAATACCTCGCGGCCCAGAAGGAATTCGCGGAAGCCCGGGTGGAGGTAACCACGGTCTACAAACAGACCACCGGGGTCAAGGACTACAACGACACCAACTACGTTTTCCTCCACTACATCCTCACCCAGATCCCCCACGGCCTGCTCGGGCTCATCATCGCGGTGATCTTCGCGGCCGCGATGTCCACGCTGTCCGGTGAATTCAACTCCCTCGCCACCGCGAGCATGATCGACTTCGTGCGCCGCTTCCGCGGCCCCGGCACCGATGCGCGGGATCTCTTCCTGTCCCGCGTCTTCACCGCGTTCTGGGGCGGCTTCGCCTGCATCATCGCCTTGCAGGCCGGGCGGCTCGGTTCGGCCATCGAGGTGGTCAACCGGTTCGGCTCCTACTTCTACGGATCCATCCTGGGCGTGTTCATGCTCGCCATCCTGACTAAACGGGCCAACGGAACCGGGGCCACCCTTGGCCTGTTCGCGGGCATGGGAGTGGTGGCGCTGGTGGCCGCCACCACCAAGGTGCATTTCCTCTGGTGGAACGTCATTGGCGCGGTGGCGGTCTTCGTGGTGGGCTACCTGATCAGCCTGGCCACGCCTACGCCGGTCAAAGACGCTTCTCCAATCAAAGGTTGACGATGCCCAAAGCCGGCGCCAGGATTCTTCGCAGCATGGGCAGCCCGGCCGGCCCGCAGATCGGCGGGCCTTCGGCTTTCGATTCCTTCTATCTCAAGGATCGCTACGGCTCCGCCGCGATGCGGGAGATCTGGTCAGACCGGGCCATGGTCCAGGCCTGGCTCGATTGCGAGGCCGCCCTCGCCCTGGCCGAGTCCGACGTGGGCATCGTTCCGCTGTCGGCCGCGCGCGCGATCGCCAAAACCGCGAAGGTCGAGAACATGGATCTGCTCGCCATGCGCGCCGAATTCGACCAGACCTGGAACCCCATTCTTCCTCTGGTGAACGCTTTGCGAACCCGGTTGCCCGGGCCTTCGGCACAGTGGGTCCACTGGGGCGCCACGTCCAAGAACATCATGGACACGGGTTCGGCGATCCAGATCAAGGCCACCTATCGCGTCGTGTATGAGGGCCTCGACCGCATCGAGCGCGCCCTTGTGGTCCTCGCGAAGAAACACCGCGACACCCTCATGGCCGCGCGCACCCACGGGCAGCAGGCGATTCCCGTGACCCTCGGCTACAAGGTGGCGGTCTGGATCGACGACATAAGGAGGCAACGCGAGCGGCTTCTCGAAAGCGAGAAGCGGGTTCTCGTCTGCGAGTTCGGCGGCGCGGTGGGCACCATGGCCGCCACCGGGAAGATCGGCCTCAAGATCCAGGAACGCTTCGCCGCGCGCCTGGGCCTCGGTTATCCGCTCATCCCCACCAAGACCGCGGGCGACCGTTTCGCCGAGTTCTTCCTGGTCCTGTCTTCGATTTCCGGAACCTTCTCGAAGATCGCCGCCGCCATCTACAACCATCAGCAGACCGACATCGACGAGTTGTCGGAGTTCAGCGTGGGCAAGGTGGGCTCTTCGGCCATGCCCCACAAGCTGAACCCGGTGGCCTCTGGTTCGGTGGTGCTGCTCTTCAGGCTGATCAAGGCCCGCGCCACCGCAGTGCTCGACTACGTGCACTGCGAATGGGAAGACGATCACCGCCAGGGCGAAACCTTGTGGTCGTTCGGTCCGGAGATCTCGCTCCTGTTCGGGGCCCAGCTCGAGATGCTCGCGCGCATCCTCGAAACCCTCATCGTGAAACCCGAGAACATGCTGCGGAATCTCGATCGCACCGGGGGGGCCGTCCTTTCCGAGGCCCTGATGATGGCCCTCGCGAAGAAGATGGGACGTGACGCCGCCCACGCCCACGTGCTTGGTCTCTCCCGGCTCTCGCGCGCCGAGGACCGGTCCTTTTGCGAGGTCGCCCGCGCGGATGCGAAGGTGAAAGCGCTCGTGCCCGCCCGCGACCTCAACAAGGCGCTCGACTACCGCAGCGGCATCGGCCTCTCCACGCTCTTCGTGGATACGATCCTCGCTCAAACGAAGGCGTCCACGCGGCCAGGCACGCCTCGGAACCGGCGCAGGAAGGCCCGGCCATGACTGACTCCCCCTTGATTTCGGCTCCCCACACGGGAGGGCTCACGTTCGGGCCCACCTACTTCTCGGCTTTCGGGGTGGACGAACGGCTGATCCGCGAAGCGCTCTCAGCCGCTCTTTCCCAGGGTGGCGAATACGCCGACCTCTTCTTCCAGCATCGGGTGGCTCACAACTTCGTGCTCGAGGACGGTTCGGTGAACCGCGCATTCAAGGGCGCCGAGCTCGGAGTGGGTGTTCGGGTGGTGAAAGGCGACCAGACGGGTTACGCCTTCACCGAGGACCTGAGCCTCGAGAGCATCCGCGAGGCCGCCCGCACCGCCGCCACTATTGCTGAGGGTTCACCGGGTGAAACCCCGGCGCGTTTTCACGTCACCACCGGCCTGCCCTCGCGTTACGCCACCACGAGACGATGGGACGACGTGCGGCCGGAGGAGAAACTGCCGCTGCTCACCGGCCTCAACGATCGCACTTTCTCGATGAACGACGCGATCCGCAAGGTCAACATCACCTTCGGTGACGAGACGTCGGCCATCCTCATCGCCGATTCCACCGGACGCATCGTCGAAGACCTGCAGCCCATGACCCTGCTCTACCTGAGCTGCGTGGCCGAGAAGAACGGGCAGCGCGAGCAGAACACCTACGGTGTGGCCGCCCGCAAAGACCTGTCCTTCTACTCGCAGGACCGCCTCGATCTCATGGTCCGCGAAGCCGTCGACCGCACCATGATCCTCTTCGACGCGGTGCCCGCTCCCGCCGGCGAGATGCCGGTGGTGCTGGGCGCGGGCGCTTCGGGAATCCTGCTTCACGAAGCCATCGGCCACGGCATGGAGGCCGACTTCAACCGCAAGGGCACGTCCATTTACGCCGACAAGATCGGGAAGAAAGTGGCTCACTCCTTCGTCAACATCGTGGACGAGGGCACCGAGGAAGGCGCGCGCGGGTCGATCAACATCGACGACGAAGGCAATGCGGTCGGACGCACCAACCTCGTCGAGGACGGTGTGCTCACGACGTATCTCCACGACAGCATTTCGGCCAAACACTACGGGGTGAAGCCCACCGGCAACGGCCGCCGCGAGAGCTATCAGTACGCGCCCCTGCCCCGCATGCGGTCCACTTACATGAAGCCTGGACCCCACAAGAAGGAAGAGATCATCGCCTCGGTGAAGAAGGGCCTGTACTGCACCAACTTCACAAACGGCCAGGTCCAGATCGGCGCCGGCGACTTCACCTTCTATGTGAAGAACGGGTACCTCATCGAGGACGGCAAGCTCACCCGGCCCATCAAGGACGTCAACATCATCGGCAACGGCCCCAAGGTGCTCGAGCGTATCGACATGGTGGCCGACGATCTCACCATCGATCAGGGCGGCTGGACTTGCGGCAAGGACGGCCAGAGCGTGCCGGTGTCGCAGGGCATCCCCACCGTGCGCGTCTCCTCCATCACCGTGGGCGGCCGGAGCGACAGCTAGATGAGCGCGCTCGAAACGGTGAGCGAAGAATTCCGCGCCATCGCGCGGGGCGCGGTGCGCTCCGCCCTGGCCCAGGGCGCTTCGGGGGTGACGGCGCGCATAGCCAAAGTGCGCGAAGTGGGCGTTCAGTGGCGGGACGGCGAGATCGAGCAGGTCACCGAATCGACCACGCGCGGCCTCGGCCTGAGCCTGTATGTCGATGGCCGGTTCGCCTCGGTGAGCACCTCCGACCTGCGACCCGAGGCCATCGACCCCTTCATCGCCGATGCCGTGGCCATGACCCGAACGTTGTCCGAGGACCCGTTTCGGGTTCTGCCCGACCCCGCGCTTTACGAAGACCGTCCCACCCTCGACCTTCAGTTCGCCGACCCGGCGTACGCGACGGTGACCGCGGCCCGAAGGCGCGACCTGGCCCGAGCCATTGAAGACGCGGCGCGCAGTGTGCAGGGGCGGGACCGCATCCTCTCCGTCACGACATCGGTGAGCGATTCGCGTTCCGAAATGTTCCGTCTCACCTCGAACGGCTTTGAAGGCGAACGCATCGACACCTCGTTCTGGCTCTCCGGCAGCGTCACGGTTCAAGACGATGACGGGCGACGGCCCGAAGACGGGGATTTCTCCGGCGGCCGATTCATCCGCGACCTCGGTGATCCGCAGCCCGTAGGCGAATCGTCGGCCCGACGCGCATTGGCCCGACTGGGCGCGACCAAAGCACCCTCGGGCGTGATGACCATGGTCCTCGACAACCGGGCCGGCGGACGCCTGGTGGGCGCCTTGCTCTCACCCCTCTCCGCCTCGGCGATTCAACAGCGCCGGTCGTTTCTCGAAGGACGGGCCGGAGAAACCGTGGGCAGCCCCCTGCTCCAGATCACCGACGATCCTCTGATGCCCCGCGGGTTCGGATCTCGCCATTTCGACGGCGAGGGCATCTCGGCGCGGCGAATGCCGCTCTTCGAGGCCGGCGTGTTGAAGAACTTCTACGTCGACACCTACTACGGGCGAAAGCTCCAGATGACGCCCACCACGGGCGGAACGTCCAATCTCGACTGGGGTCTTGGCCCGAAGTCGCAGGCCGAACTGATCGCCCAGGCCGGCGAGGGTGTGTTCGTCACCGGCTTCCTCGGCGGGAACTCGAACGGCACCACCGGCGATTACTCGCTTGGCATTCAGGGGTTCATGATCCGCGGCGGAGCCCTGGCCGAGCCGGTGGCGGAGATGAACATCTCCGGCAATCAACTCGACCTCTGGAAGCGTCTAGTGGGCATCGGCAACGACCCGTACATCTATTCGCCGCTGCGCACCCCGACGCTGGTATTTGAGAGCGTTTCCTTCGCCGGAATGTAGCTCGCCCAACGATGGCGGTAACCCGCCTCGACCTTAGTCGCGCCGCAGGGCCACCAGCGGATCGACGCGCGAGGCACGACGGGCCGGAAGCCACGAGGCCACCGCGGCCACGGCGATGAGAATCACCGCGGCCAAGCCGAAGACCGCGGGGTCCGTCGGCGGCGTTTCGAACAGCGCGCTCGAGAGAACGCGCGATCCGGCAAGGCCGATGGCGAGACCGAGCGTCACACCGAGGACCGAGAGTGTGAGCCCTTGTCTGAGCACCAGGCCCAGAACAGCGCTGGCCTGGGCGCCGAGCGCCATCCGGATCCCGATTTCGCTCGATCTCTCGCGAACGGAGAGCGACATGACGCCGTAGATCCCGATCGAGGCGAGCACCAGGGCCAGGGCCGCGAAGACGCCGAGGATCATCAACGGGTATCGGCGCAGGAACGTGGCCGGCGTGGTAGCGATGATGTCCTCCATCGTCTGCACGCCGAGCAAAAGGATGTCCGCTTCCATGGCGCGGGATTCGCTGCGCAACGCCGCCATCACCGGCCGCGGATCCTTGGTGGTACGCGCGACGATGGCGGTGCCGTTTGAGGCTTCCTGCCGCCAGGGGAAATAGAACACCGGGCGCATCCGCGCATCGAGCGATGTCGCCTGCTCGTTCCCCACCACGCCGATCACCTCGATGCTGCCATCGACGAAGGCGAATCCGACCCGCTGACCGATCGCATCGCGCCCGCCGAGGACGTCAGCCACGAAGGCCTGGTTCACGACCGCGACGGCCGGCGCGTTCGGCCCATCAGACGCGGTGAACGAGCGACCCGCGAGCAACGGCATGCCCATCACCTTGAAATAGTCCTCGCTGACCGTGCGCAGATTGGCGTCGGGAGACGTCGAGTTGCCGGCCACGCCCACGATCGAGGGCGTTCCGGTGTTCCCCTGGCCGGTTAGCGGCAGCTGGTCGACGAGCGCCACCGACTGAACTCCCGGCAGCGAAGCGATGCGCGACTGCCACTCGTCGAAGAAGCGCTCGGCCTTCGCGGGCGTGTCGTATGACGCGCGGGGAATCGACAGGCGCGCGGTCACGAGGTTCCTGGTATCGAAACCCGGGTCCACATCGAGCAGCCGCGAGAGGCTCCGCCCGAGCAGGCCGGTGGCGGCCACGAGCGCCAGCGCGATCGCGATCTCGGAAACCACCAGGGTCGAGCGAAGCCGCTCACGTCCCCCCGATCCCCGCGCGCCGTCTTTCAGTGTGTCCACCACCTTGCCCGCCGACGTGCGAAGCGCGGGGAGAAGGCCGAACAGAATTCCCGTGGCAAGACAAACGCCGAAGGTAAAGGCCAGCACACCCGGCTCGACCTCGAGCCCCTTCAGGAAGGGAAGGGTCGCGAGTTGACTCGTCGGGATGGCCGAGACCATCGTTCGCACGCCCCACCCCGCCCAGAGAAGTCCGAGCGCGCCGCCGGCAAGCGATAGCAGAACGCTCTCGGTGAGGAACTGGGACACGATGCGTCCACGTCCCGCGCCCATCGCCAGGCGGATGCCGACCTCGCGCTGCCGACTGATCGCGCGGGCCAACAGCATATTCGCGACATTGGCGCAGGCGATGAGAAGCACCGCCGCCACCGCTGCGAAGAGACCGAGGACGAGCGGCTGAATCGGGCCCACGAGGGCGTCACGCAAAGGAACCACCCGGAGCCCGGTTTCAAGGTGCCACTGCGGGTCGAGCTTCGCGCGCGCCGCGGCGATCGAAACGAGTTCGGCATTGACTGCCTCCGCATTGAGGCCATCGCGAACGCGCCCGATCGCCCACATCCAGTGGGTGAACCGTCGTTCGGACATCACCGCGCTCGGGGACAGCGTCGCGAAGACCTCGGGTTCTCCGAGCCGGGCGAAGTGGAAATCCGCGGGGAGAACGCCGATCACCGTAAACGGCGCGCCGCTCAATGTCACCACCTGACCGACAATCGTCGGGTCCGCGCCGAATCGCCGCTGCCAGAGCCCGTGCGAGAGGACCGCGACGGTGCGGGTGAGGCCCGGCTGATCCTCCTCGGCGCGAAACGCGCGGCCCAGCATCGGCTGCACCCCGAGCACGTCGAAGAAGTTCGCCGAGACACGCGCGGCGGCCAGCCGCTCAGACCCCTCGCCCGTCTTGAGCGCGAAGCCGTCGTAGGCGTACCCCGCCACTCCTTCGAACGACCGCGCCTCGTCGCGCACATCGCGAAAATCCGGATACGAAATCTGGCGCGTCTGCTGTCGGGGCTCGGTCTCCCAAACGTGCATCAGCCGATCGGCGTCGCGGTACGGCAAGCCCTTCAAGAGGACGGCATTGACAACCGTGAACACCGCCGAGTTGGCCCCGATGCCGAGACCCAGCGTCGCCACGGCGACGAACGTGAAGGTCTTCGCCTTGCGGAGGCTGCGGGCGGCGTAACGAACGTCCCGGGTGAAAGCCTCGACAATTCGACGGACGGTCTGGGGCATGGTTCGCTCCTGCTTTCTGAGTGGTGCGGGCCGTCAAGGCAGCAAGCTGGATGCCAGTCACCACGCGGGGCCGAAAGGGGGCCTGGGGCGCCCATTGGGGCCCTTTGAGGTTTCCACAACCGGACAGCCGCCGCCCGGGTGCGGACGATTCCTGATGCCGGCCCCGCTTTCACCCCTGCGGTTCCGTCCTAAACCGTGGCATGAGACTTGATGTCCGCCCTTCGATGTTCGATCGACTGTTATCCGACGCCGTCGCCGCCGTGCGGTCCATGAGGCGTATGCCCTTCATCGTGGGTGGCGCCGTCGCCACCGTGGCGCTCGCGGTCGGCCTCAACGTCGCGGTCTTTGGTCTGATCCACCGCGCCCTGCTCGCCGCCCCGGCCCACGTTGTCGATCCCGCCAACGTGGTCACGCTTGGCTTCGGGGCGCCGGGCGAGGCCGACCCGCGTGCGACGATGAGTTCGACGTCGTACGTCGCGTTCCGGGCCATCAGGGAAAGCGTGACCGCGATCAAGTCGGCCGCCGCCTTTCAACGATCGGCGGCGACGATCCTCATTGACGGCGACCAGCGCAACGCGAACGCGATGCTCGTCTCCGGCGAGTACTTCGCCTTGCTGGGAGCGCGGGCCCTGCTCGGTCGCGCTCTGGGTCCGGGCGACGACGACGCCGGAGCCCCGGCGCCTGCCGTTGTTCTGACCCACGCGTTCTGGCGGACCTCGCTGCGGGAAGACCGTGGGGTCATCGGCCGAAGGATGAAGATCGCGGGGATCGAGTACACGGTCGCGGGCGTGATGCCGCGGGGTTTCAGCGGCCACGCCACGACGAAGGTCGACGTGTTCGTTCCATTCGCGGCGGCCATGCGCAACTCGCCGGGTTGGGACCGGGAGGCCTTTCGCAACATCGCGAGTGTCCTCGTCCGTCTCGCCGCGGGCCAAACCGAAGCCGCGGTTGCGGCGCAGGCGGGCTCGGTCCTCGAGCGTGTTGTCGTCACGAAGCCGCTCTCCGGTTCCGAGGTCGGGGAGACCGAGAAGCGGGTGGCGCTGTGGCTCAGCGCCCTCGCGGTTCTGGTGCTCATCATCGGCCTGGCCAACAGCGCGATCCTTCTCACCGTTCGAGCTGTCCGGGGGCGACACGAACAGGCGATCCGCACCGCTCTTGGCGCTTCGCCATCACAACTACGCCTGCAGGTGCTGGTCGAAGCGATCCTCCTCGCCTCCGCGGCTACAGCGGCTTCCCTCATGATCGCGGCCTGGTTCGACGACGCGTTGCGGGTTGTCCTCTTCCCGAACCTTCGCGCCGAGGGAGGCCGCGTTTTTGTCACGTTCGGCGCGGCCACGTTCGCCGGCCTCGCGGCGGCCGCCGTGGCCTTCGCCGCCGGGCTGCTTCAGATTCCCTCGTCGACCCAACCGGCGCACCTCCGCGCGGGAACTCCCGGCACCGGTCCACGGCGGCGAAACATGGCCCCCCTGCTGATCATCCAGACAACCCTCGCCGTGGTCCTCCTCGCCGGAGCGGGCCTGTTCGGCGCCAGCCTCCACCGCCTGCGCGCTCAGGACTTCGGCATGGACCTCACCCACGTCGTCGTGGTGGATTTCGAGCAGACCTCGGCTGAACTCTCAGGACAGGACGCGTTCTTCATGGGAGCCCTCGCGCGCGTGGCCGGCCTTGCCGGCATCGAGAGCGCCACGCTCATCGACTCCCTTCCTTTCGCCGGGCACAACGTCCCCCCGATCAGCGTCCCCGGCCGGTCCGAGCCGCCTTCGGTGGGCGGTCAGTTGCCTTTCCTCACCGCGGCCACACCCGAGTTCCTGAAGATCCTCGGCATCGAGGTGGTCGAGGGCCGGGGTTTCACCGCCGCGGATGACCGGGCGGCTCCGGTCGTGCTCGTGAACCGGACGATGGCCGGTGCGGTGTGGCCCGGCGAAAGCGCCATCGGCAAGTGTTTCCGCGTCGGCTTCGATCCGGACTTCAATCCCGAAACGTTCGATCCTTCCTCGGGTCCGCCGATGCCGTCGGACAAGGTCGCGTGCCGCGAGGTGGTGGGCGTCTTTCGCGACGTGCGTCAACGTTCGGTTCTGCCTGATGGAGGCGAGGACCGTCTGATGCAATACCTCGTCCCCTTCTCGCAGGTGCCGAAGCCGGCCTTCGTCCAGGATCCGACCAACATACGCGGCCTGCTGCTCAAAGTGCGCGCGAACAACGGGAGTGCGCCCGGGGACATCCGGCGTGCGATCGTCGCCCTTCGCGGCGACCTGCCCTACCTGCGGGTGCGCCCCTACCTCGAACTGCTGGATCGTCAGATGCGCCCTTGGACCATGGGCACAAGACTGCTCGGCCTCTTCAGCGCGATCGCGCTTTTCGTCTCCGCGATCGGGATGTTCGCGGCGTTCGCGCACGCCATCGCGGAAAGACGTCGTGAAATGGCGATCCGCCTCGCCATCGGGGCGCTGCCGTCGTCGGTGCGCTCGTTGGTTCTCCGGGAGGCCCTCAGCATCGCGGCCGGCGGCGTCGTCGCGGGTCTTCTGCTGTCGATCCTGGCCGGCCGGGGCATCGCCTCCCTCCTGTTTGCCACCACACCCGCTGATCCGCTCGTGCTTGGCCTGGCGAGCGGCGCGATGCTGCTGGTCGCGGCCGTCGCGACCTTCCTGCCCGCGCGGGAGGCGGCCCGGGCCGACCCAAGCGTTCTCCTCCGCTCCGAGTAGATCGGGCGGCAGGCGGCCCTGATCGCTTTGGTCACCCCTTCCGGGTCTGGGCCAGCATCAGGACATGGCCCACCACCATCGCGCCCACGATGATTCCTCCTTGGGCAAAACTGCGGGTGGAAAGCATGTACAGACAAAAGCCCAGGGCCAGGGCGGAGATAGGCACGGCGAAGGGGACAGAGAAGTGCGCGGGACCGCGGGTCTTGCGGAAAACCCAGAGCGAGACGCAGACCATCGCGTAGATGATGAGGCGGACGATGGCGGAGAGCACCGCGTTGCCCTCGAAGGTTCCGACGATGGCGAGGATGCCGGCCACCACGGAGAATCCGATGATGGACACGTGGGGAGTCAGGAAGCGCGGATGGACACGGGCGAACAGACCCGGCAGCTCACCTCGCTCGGCCATCGAATAGAGGAGTCGTGGCGACTGAAGTCCGTTCCCGGTGGCCCAGCCCCAGACCGAGATCATGGCCGCAAACGAGGCGAAGACCACGCCCCACGGCCCCCAAAGCACGGAGAAGGCCGCGGCGATGGGAGCCTTCTCCGCCTGGAGATTCGGCACGAGGCCGATGGTCACGTACTGAACCGATATGTAGACGGCGGCGATGAGGCCGAGGGCGGTGAGAAGCGCGAAGGCGCTGTCCTTGCGGGCGTCCTTGGCTTCTCCCGCCGACATGAGCGGGGCTTCGAAACCACCGAAGGCGAAGATCAGGAGCAGAATGGCCTGGGTCCACTGGGGCTCGGCCACGGCTTGAGTCTGAAGCACGTCGGCGGACACGGAGGGAAGGCCCCACACCACGAGCAGCCCCAGGGGAAGGAGTTTGGCGACGGTGAACACGTCAATGGCCCACGAGGCCTGCTTCACTCCGATGAGGTTGATGAGAGTGATCACCGAAAGCACGCCCACGATCACCGCCGAGCGACCGGCGCCCCCTCCCGCCGCAGGCAGGATCTGGGCGAGATAACTCGCAAAGATGTTCAGGTTCGCGGCGGCGGAGAGAAGTCGTGTCCACAGCGTCAACCAGCCCGCCTGGAAACCGACGTGGCGGCCGAAGGCTTCCCGCGAATAGAGGTAGGCCCCGCCGCTGTCCTCGAAACGACTGGCCACCTCGGCGAAGCACAGGACAATGGTCAACACGCCAAGGGCGGCGATCAAATGGGCGAGCGGGCTCTGGACTCCGGTCAAGGCCGCGATCTGGGCGGGCATGCCGAAGATCGCGCTGCCAATGACGCCATTCACGATGGCGAGGGTGAGGTCGGCGCGCGAAATGGCGCGGACGGGTCTTGGGGCGCTCATGCAGCATGATAGCCAAAGCCAAACCGGGCCTCGACGAAAGGCGGCGAGTCGCGTCTAAACTCCAGTCACACCTCGAGGACAATCCAATGATGCGCTTTTCCATGCTGAGCCTTTGCGCCCTGCTGCTGATTTCTCCTTTGACCGCTCCCGCCCAGGAGGAACTCGCGTCGGTCGCCACCCTTCACCTCGCCGACGGCACCTCGGTGGCGCTGGTCGAGTGGAAACTCACCTACGAGTTCGCCACCTGGAGACAGAAGGAGCCGGTGAGTTCTGCCAAGGCGCAGACCCGCGAGCACCCCATGCTGATCCTGGGCAAGAAGACCTACCCGGTGAAAGGCGACACCGTCACCTTCACCCACGAAGAGACGGACGGCTCGTTCCGGGTCACCTCCATCAACCTGAAGACGGGCGCGCTGAAGGTCGAGATTCCCGCCCGCGACGTCCTGGCCCCCGATCTCGACAAGGGGTTCTTCTACCAGCCGCGCAGCCTCGATGTGGCCGGCAAAACCCTGTCGGGGATCGAGCGTTCGTTCTGCATGGTGTCCTTCTCTGCTCTGGTTGACTGCGGCTCCACGCCGGGCACGCGGGTGGTGAAGATCGACTTCAACTGAGACCGAAAGGCTTCCCCTTGGCCCCCTGCCCCCACTGCCAACATCCCATCACCATCGCTGAATTCGATGTGGATCGGGGCGAGATCTTCGCGTGTCCCTCTTGCGGCGCCGAACTCGAGGTGCTGGGCTTCGAGCCATTACGGCTGGCCCGGGCCGAACCGGCCGACGAGGACGGCGACCAGAACCACGATGCCTGAGGTTGCCGGAGCAGGGTTATGATCCCCGTTGATTCCCGAAAAGCAGTCCGTCGCTTGTCAACTGCCTTGTCGGGCCGTCGATCTCCCAAGGAGGCATGATGTTCGGTCTCGGTGTCCAAGAACTCCTTCTCATTCTCGTCATTCTCGTTTTCATTTTCGGCACCAGTCGGATCGCCGACCTGGGCAAAGGCATGGGCGAAGGCATCCGTAATTTCAAGAAGGCTGTGAAGGACGATTCCGCTCCTTCTTCACCCGGAACCAGCGAGGAGAAAAAGTAATGCGACTGAATCACAAACTGGCGGTCATGGCGATTCTTGTCATTGCGGGTGCGGCGTGCAAAAAGGAGCGGCCCTACGTTCCCGCTCCCGCTCCCTCCCCCACTCCGTTCGTGGTCCCGGTGAACCCCACCCCTGCGCCCACGCCCACCGAGATGACCCCGGTTCCGGTTCCGAACGAATACGAGACCATTCGCCAGACCCCCATCGATGAGATCGATCGCATGGGCCTGCTCGGCGACGTCTACTTCGACTTCGACCAGGCCGAACTCCGCGAAGCCGATCGGGAAACCCTGGTCCGGAACGGCGAGGTCCTGAAGAAGTTCGATTTCCTCGTCGTGACCATCGAGGGCCACGCCGACGAGCGCGGCACCATCGAGTACAACCTCGCCCTCTCCGACCGCCGCGCCCGCATGGCCCACGACTACCTGATCTCGGTGGGCATTCCCGCTTCGCGGATCAAGGCCGTGGCCTACGGCAAGGAGATTCCCGTGTGCGGCGAGTCCACCGAGGAGTGCTGGCAGCGCAATCGTCGCGCTCACTTTGCGGTCACGGGAAAAACCGCCCGCTGACTTGTCGGTTGTCTCGAGAGCCCAGGCCCGAAACTACTAAGGAATCCATCGCGCAGTGAGTGAACCGGCTCTCAAAGAAATAACCGGCCGTATCGGCAAGTACGACATCATCAAGCCCCTGGGCAAGGGTGCGATGGGCATCGTGTATCTGGCCAAGGACTCGATGCTCGACCGCGAGGTCGCGCTCAAGGTCATGGTCTCGAACATCGCCGATGACCCGGAGCTGAAGATGCGGTTCGAACGCGAGGCCAAGGCGGTGGCCAAGCTGTCGCATCCGAACGTGGTCAACGTCTTCGATCTCGGCTATCACACCGACGGGTCGCCGTACATGGCCATGGAGCTTCTGCGCGGCGACGACCTGCAGAAAACCCTGCGCCTCGGCCCCATGCCGCTCGAGCGGAAGGTCTCGATCATCGTCCAGGTGCTGGTGGGCCTCGCCCACGCCCACCAGGCCGGCATCGTGCACCGCGACATCAAGCCCGCGAACATCTTCATCGGCAACGACGGCGCGGTGAAGATCATGGACTTCGGTGTGGCGAGGCTCACCACCGCCTCCGTCACCGGCACCGGGGCCATCGTCGGCACCGCCGACTACATGTCGCCGGAGCAGGTCAAGGGCGCCCGGGTCGACGGTCGCTCCGACCTGTTCAGCGTGGGTTGCATGTTCTACGAGATGCTCGTGGGCAAGCGGCCGTTCCACGCGGAAAACCTGATGGCGATCTTCTTCAAGATCACCCATGACGATCCGAACTGGAACGCCATCCCGCCCGGGCCCGAGTACGACGCCCTCACCCCGATTCTTTCCAAGGCTCTGGCCAAGGATCTGGGTCAGCGGTACGAGAACGCCACGCAGTTCGCCCTCGCTCTGCGCGACTATCTCGCCACCTACGGAACTTCCGCCTCGGCCGCCAATCGCGCCATCGACGACCTCGTCGACCTGAACGCCCCGACCGGCACTCCGGCCCCCCTCGAAGACCTGCTCGACGACCACGACACCGACGGCACCGTCGATCTGTCTCGCGGTCAGGCCGCCACTCGGGTGGGCGCCGCGGCCACCATGGCCACGGGAAGCAGCGCTACCCTCGCCGGAGCCACGCGGGTGGGCGCCACTCGCGTCGGAGCTCCAACCCAGGCCGGTGGCACGCGAGCCGGTGCAACCCGGGTGCAGGCTCCCGCGCGGCCGCAGCCCGCGCCGGCGCCGGAACCGAAGTCCAACACCACCGTCATCGCCGCGGGCTTCGTCTTCCTCATCGTCACGGTCGGGGGCGGTCTCTATTTCATCGCCAACAAACTCGACAGCAACAAGGCCGAGACCCAGGTTGCCGCCACGCCTACGCCGGCAGCAGCCCCGACCACCGCCGCTGCCGCGACTCCCACTCCCGCAGCCGTCGCCACCGCGGCCCCTGCGCCCAAGTTCGAGGCCGAAGGCAAGTCCGCAGGCACGGTTCGAGCGGCCAGCGAAGCGTTCGGCCGCGGCGACTACGACCGCGCCATCCAGAAGGCGCAGGAGGCGCTGCGCGAGGATCCCGCGAGCACCGCGGGCCAGAAAATCCTCGATCAGGCGCGGAACGGCAAAGACGCCCGGGCCCGCCTGGCTGCAGCGCGCACCGCGCTCTCAGCCAAGGACTTCCCCCGCGCCCGTCAGATCGCTCAGGAAGCCAGCGCCAAGGCGCCCTGGGATTCGCAGGTGACTGAAGTCCTGAACGAGATATCGAAAGCGGAGGCGGCGGAGCAGACCCTTGCCGCGAGCGCCGCACAGGCGAAGGCCCTTCAGGAGAAGCAGGCCACGGAGACCGCCATCAATGCCTTGCTCGCGAAAGCCGCCACGGCTCTCGGTTCCGACAAGTTCGATGAAGCGATCGCCCTCTACGACGAGGTCATCAAGCTCGACGCCGGCAATGGTCCGGCGCAGAGCGGGAAGATCGGCGCCATGACGGCCCGGCGCGCCGCGACCGCGGCCACCAGCGCGGGAGCACCCGCCTCGGGAGGAAAGAGCTTCACTGCCGGCCGCACCGACAAGAAGGCCGGCGGACCTTCGGGTCTTGGCGCGGCCGGGTTCGGCGACGCCGGCGGTGTGAAATCCGGCACCCAGGCCGCCGACATGCCGGGCAGCGTCAGCTTCGAACTTCAGCCAAAGAGCCCCCGGCCCGGCGACCCCTACAAGATCCTCGTGAAGTTCACCAACGAGGGCAGCGCGCCCATCTCCCTCAAAGGCCTCACCGTGCGCCTCAATATCAACGGCAAAGGTGTGGGCGCGGCCCAGCCCCTGGCCGTCTCGAGCGTGGCTCCCGGCGACACCGCCATCGTCTACTCCGCGGGCGAGGTGTGGAGCGAGTCCATTACGGACTGGGCCTACACCGCCACCGTCACCGGCTCCAAGGGCGAGACCTACCGCAACACCATCTCCTGGAAGTAGGGCGCAACGGGCTTGCCCTGAGTCCGGCAGGATGGATCGGTCGAAGGGCGCCGCCCTGAGTCCGGCGGAATGGATCCGTCGAAGGGCGCCGCCCTGAGTCCGACGGAATGGATCCGTCGAAGGGCGATGCCCTGAGCCCGACGGAATGGATCCGTCGAAGGGTTGGCGGTAGGATCACAGGCATGAAACGGTCTCTTCTCGTCCACACGTCCGTCTTGTCGCTGGCCGCCGCCACCGGCGTGCTCGCCAACGATCCGCCCCTGGTAGAGCATCAGCCCGCCCAGTGCTCTCTGATCGGAAAGCCCACCGAACTGTGCGCATCCGTCCTCGACGACGGTGACATCGCCAAGGTTCGCGCCTACTTCCGGAAGCCGGGAGAGAAGGAATACCTGGTCACCGAGATGGTGTTCGAAGGCGCCCGCTTCTGCGCCACCCTCCCCGGCGTCAAGCCCGGGAAACTGAGGACCATCGAGTACTACATACAGGCCACCGACACCGAGTACGAGAGCAAGCGGACGAGCACCTACCAGCTGCAGATTCAGACCGAGGAAGACTGTCCGTTCCCGGCCGTGCAGAAGGATGCCAAGAAGGCATCCTCCATCATCGTGAACGCGACCTCGGCCAAGCAGAAGACGAAACTGCCCGAGTACCTCGATCCGACCGGAGTGACGTTCGTCCCCGTTCCCGGCGCGAAGAACTGACTGGGCGCCCCGCGTCGCGGGGGCGTTACAGGCCGGCGCCCTTCTTGGGGGCCAGCTTCAGCATCCCGTGAATCGCGCCCAGGGCCAGCAGCATGAAGACGCCGTGGAGGTAGCTCGGCATAGTCGTCCACATGTCCGCGTGGGAAGCGGCGATCATGGCCACGAACATCGGGGCGGACAGCCAGAGGTTGATGCGTGAGAACAGGAGCGCCTTCTTGGGCAGCTCCGCGGGAGCCGGAGGATTGGCGCCCAGGAGGCCGCCGAGGATCTGCTTCTGTGCGGGCCAGATCACGAACCACACGTTGAACCACATCACCGAACCGAGTAGCCCGCCCACCAGCATCCACAGGCCGCGGCGGGAGAAGGCATCATCGGCATCGTAGAGATTGCCGCCCATGAGGTAGGTGATGGTGAAGAGGAGCCAGCCAAAGACGAACGTCCACATGGCGCCCCAGCGGAACCACCAGAGGGCGCGCAGGAGCAGGGCCGGGTTCACTTTGGGCTTCAAGTCCTTGTCGAGGCCCGCCTGGAAGGG
Organism: Vicinamibacteria bacterium; assembly: GCA_017990495.1. Taxonomy (GTDB): domain Bacteria; phylum Acidobacteriota; class Vicinamibacteria; order Fen-336; family JAGNNV01; genus JAGNNV01. Next base: position 1,052 of record JAGNNV010000009.1, on the reverse strand, counting down.
CACGTTCACGAAGTTGAAGAAGTACAGATGACCGATCCAGATCACACCGAAAAAGATGTGGAACCAGCGCAGGACCAGCTGGATGAAGGCGGACATTTCGGGACTGTGCATTCGGGGGTTCTCCAGGAAAGGGTTCGAAGTGGGATCATAGTGGGGGAAAGGCCCGGCGGACTAGGTATCCTTCCAAGGCGGACCCCAGAATCTTCATGCCCCCTGCCAAAAAATCCGACCGCAAAGCGGAGTTCCTGTCGCCTTCCGGCCTTCCCCGCCCCGCCTTCACCAGCACCGGCTCACCGGAGCTGCCCCCTCCGGGGACGTACCCGTTCACCCGCGGTGTCCATCCCGGCGGCTACCGTTCCCGTTTCTGGACCATGCGCCAATACGCGGGTTTCGGCACGGCGCGCGAGTCGAACGAGCGCTACCGATATCTGCTCGCGCAAGGCACCATGGGGCTTTCCGTAGCCTTCGACCTGCCCACGCAAATCGGCTACGACTCCGACGACCCGCACGCCATGGGCGAAGTGGGCCGGGTCGGGGTTGCCATCGATTCGCTCGAGGACATGGAAACCCTGTTCGACTCCGTTCCCCTCGATCAGGTCTCCACGTCGATGACCATCAATTCGACGGCGTCGATCCTGCTCGGGCTGTACATCGCGGTGGCGCGGCGGCGCGGCATCCCTGAAGAAGCGCTGTCGGGCACGGTGCAGAACGACATCCTCAAGGAGTACGTGGCCCGCGGCACCTATATCTACCCGCCCAAGCCCTCTCTCCGCCTCGTCACCGATCTCTTCGCCTACTGCCACGAGCGTGTCCCCAAGTGGAACACCATCTCCATCTCGGGCTATCACATTCGCGAGGCCGGATCGACCGCGCCGCAGGAGCTCGCCTTCACCTTCGCCCACGCCCTCGAGTACGTCCGCGCCGCCCGCGACAAGGGACTCGACCCGAACGTTTTCGGCGAACGTCTGTCGTTCTTCTTCGCCTGCCATTCGGACTTCATCGAGGAGGTGGCCAAGTTCCGGGCGGCCCGGCGCCTGTGGGCCACGCTGATG
>JAGNNV010000443.1 GCA_017990495.1 Vicinamibacteria bacterium | reverse complement strand
TTGGTGGTGATCAATTCGAGGTGCAGGGCGGAGCCCACGGTAACGCTGAGGGTGAGGTCGAAGCCGTGCGGCCACGCAGCGCGGGTGTGCTCGTCATCGACCAGCCGGAGACGCAGACGCGTCCGACCATCGGAAAGCTGAGCCGCGTCGAGGGCAGTCCATTCTCTGGTGCGGGCCACGCCATGCGCGGGCAGGTCGGGCCGCGACGGATGAGGGCCGAACCAGGGCCAGCAGATGGGGACGCCGCCGCGAATGGCCTTGCCGTTTTCGAAGGCGCTGAGCGGGCTGAGCCAGAGCACCGGCTCCTGGCCGGCGGGCCGGAAAGCCGTCACCTGCGCGCCCAGCAGGTGGACCTCCGCCTCCGCGAACCGGTTGGTGATCACGAACCTCGAGAGTCCGTGAGCGTCTGTTTCGAGCCGAAGCACGCCGTCGATGTTGAATGTCATGTCGCCTTCTCCTCGATGATCTTCATTCGCACCCGACGTGGGCCGGTCCGCGCGGCGTCTGCTTGAAGGTCCCGCCCTCCGCGAGGATGCCCCCGCAGAAGACGCAGACGTCGGTGCGCGGAGGCTCTTGCATGAAGGAGACGGTTTCTCCCGAGGGCAGGGTGACCGCGCCCTTCAGTGCCAGACTCGTCGCAAGCCACGCGCGCGCTCCGTCGGCGAAATCGAAGCGATTGAGGCCGGTGTGATAACGACAGGCGCCGCCATCGAACCAGACGTCATAGGGACCTTCGAGATCGCCCTGGCGTGGCCTCTCCCGCCGCCCGGGCATGAGGGCGGCGAGGTTGAGGATCCGCGCGACCTCGTCGAGCCGCGCCGGCGGCTTCGGAGGAACCATCACCATGGGCGGGCTTTCATCCTGGTCCGATCGTAGCAGCGGATCCGGGTTGCCGCCTCGAGTGATAGGCAATACCTATGACAGCGATGAGTACGAAGTCTTGGACCGCTCTCCTCGTGACTTCCTACACTCCGCTCCGGTCTCAACCTCCCTCTCACAACCAAAGGACACGCATATACAAATGTTGAAGCAAGTTCTCACCCTGGCGATCGCAGCCCTCGCGACCGGCCCGGTCTACGCTCAGGCGCAGGCCGCCGGAGGCGATAGCGCCTCTGCGAAGGCCTCGGCCGATCTCAAGACCATGTCGAACCAGTTCTGGTGGCCGGAGCGGCTTGATCTGGCACCCCTGCGCCAGCACGCCGCCACCTCCAATCCCCTCGACCCGAAGTTCAACTACGCCCTAGAGTTCAAGAAACTCGACATCAAGGCGGTGAAGGCCGACATCGAGAAGATCATGAAGACCTCGCAGGACTGGTGGCCCGCCGACTGGGGACACTATGGTCCGTTCTTCATCCGCATGGCCTGGCACAGCGCCGGCACCTACCGCCAGGCCGACGGCCGCGGCGGAGCGGGCGGCGGTCAGCAGCGCTTCGAGCCCCTGAACAGCTGGCCCGACAACGCCAACCTCGACAAGGCCCGGCGCCTGCTCTGGCCCGTCAAGCAGAAGTACGGCAGCCGCATCTCCTGGGCCGACCTGATGGTGCTGACCGGGAACGTCGCCCTTGAGTCGATGGGCTTCAAGACCTTCGGCTTCGCCGGTGGTCGCACCGATGACTGGGAAGCGGACCTCGTGTATTGGGGTTCGGAGAAGAAGTGGCTGGCCGACGCGCGTTACAAGGGTGACCGCAAGCTCGACAATCCTCTGGCCGCGGTTCAGATGGGGCTCATCTATGTGAATCCTGAGGGCCCGGGTGGAAACCCCGATCCGCTCGCTGCCGCGAAGGACATCCGCGAGACCTTCGGACGCATGGCCATGAACGACGAAGAGACCGTGGCCCTCATCGCCGGCGGCCACACCTTCGGCAAGGCGCATGGCAAGTCCGATCCCTCCAAGTGCGTCGGCGCAGAGCCCGCGGCTGCGGGTCTCGAGGAGCAGGGCTTTGGCTGGAAGAGCAACTGCGGCAAGGGAGTGGGCGTCGATACCATCACCAGCGGCCTTGAAGGCGCCTGGAGTGCGAACCCGACCCGTTGGACCAACCAGTACCTGAACAACCTCTTCCGTTTCGAGTGGGTGAAGTCGAAGAGCCCGGCCGGGGCCACCCAGTGGATCCCCAAGGACGGCGCGGCCGCGACCATGGTGCCCGATGCCCACGAAGCGGGCAAGACCAGCGCCCCCATCATGTTCACCACCGACCTGGCCCTAAGGTTCGATCCGAGCTACGAGAAGATCGCCCGGCGCTTCCAGGAGAACCCCGCGGAGTTCCAGACCGCCTTCGCCAAGGCGTGGTTCAAGCTGACTCACCGCGACATGGGCCCGCGCACCCGCTATGTGGGTTCGGAAGTTCCCGCTGAAGCGCTCATCTGGCAGGACGTGGTTCCCGCCGTGGACCACAAGCTGATCGACGCCGCGGACATCGCGAGCCTCAAGAGCCGCATCCTCAAGTCCGGCGCGTCGGTGCCCGAGCTGGTTCGCACCGCCTGGGCTTCCGCGTCCTCGTTCCGCGGCACCGACATGCGCGGCGGCGCCAACGGCGCGCGCGTTCGTCTCGCTCCGCAGAAAGACTGGGCGGTCAACAATCCGGCTGAACTCGCTCAGGTGCTGAAGCGCCTCGAGGACATCCAGAAGGAGTTCAACGCGGCGGCGGTGGGCGGCAAGAAGGTGTCGCTGGCTGACTTGATCGTGCTCGGCGGCGCGGCCGCGGTGGAGCAGGCGGCCAAGAGCGCCGGCTACACCGCGAACGTTCCCTTCACCCCTGGCCGCATGGATGCCTCGCAGGAGCAGACCGACCCCTCCACCT
>JAGNNV010000442.1 GCA_017990495.1 Vicinamibacteria bacterium | reverse complement strand
TTGGCCAGAAAGGCGAGGCCGAGGGCGACGAGCGCAAGCCACACCCGATCGCTCGTCAGCCACCAGAGGAGGGCCGCGGCCAGAACCACCGAGAACGTCGACGCTACGAGGCCGTCCACGTAGAACGTCAGGCACTGATTGATGGCGATCGGATTGGCCGCGATCAGGAAAGAGCAGACCACCGCCCATCGTCGGCCCATCCCGAAGCTCGACGCCCCCGCGTACCACAGGGCGAACGCGCCGATGATCATGGTGATATGCACTCCCTTGGCCGCTTCCAATGAGCCCGTCCCGAGGAAGACCAGGCTCTCGACCACCCAGGCCGACTTCGGGAGAAAGTCGACCAGGAAGTGGCGCAGAGGGTGGCCCCACACCGGGTTCCAACCATCGGAGAGCGCCACAACCGCGCGCAGGTGATACGCCTGACCGTCCCACGACGTGTCAAGCACAGCCCCCGCGACGAAGAGCCCTCCCAGGGCCACAACGGCCGCCGACAATTGAGCCGCAAGCGCGGCCCTCCATGGCGCTTGCGGAAAGCTGCGGCCCGCCTGTTCGCGCGCCACCACCGAAAGCAGTCCGATCACCGGAAGCCACGCGAGCGGAGTCAGAGCCACGCCGCCGAGCAGCAAAGCGCCGCCCGCGATGGCGGGCAGGAACACCAGACCCACCAGCTGCACCCCCACCAGCGAGGCGAATAAGACCGAGCGAGGCGAGGTGGGTTCCGTCAAGGCGCGGCAAGGAACATGTAGTTCGAGCGCCCGTAGAACTGGGCGCGGAAGTCATCACTCGAGAGCGGAGGACGGCCCTCGAGCCAGTCGGACATCAGCCACAATCTCAGCCCCAGCGCGCCCTGCATGAAGTCCCACACCCGCTCGGGCGTGCTGCCGTAACCCTCGGCCGATCCAAGGCCGAACTCGAAAACGATCACGGGACGGTGGCGAGCGATGGTCGCCCTCGCGCCACGAAGGACCAGGAACTCTCCGCCCTCCACATCGACCTTGATGAAGGCGACCGGCGCCGTGGCCGGAACGATGTCGTCCAGACGCCGAACCTCAACCGTCATGTCGCGGGTTCGGTCTTCGCCCGGGGGATACTCACGACGCTTGAAACCACTGCGCGCGGGCGCATCGAGCGCGAGCACGAAAGACTGGCGGCCCCGGGTTTCACCGAGGGCGACGTCGAACACCAGTACGTCGCGGAAACGGCGGGCCAGGGCGCGAGCGTGCTCAACCTGCGGCTCGAAAGCGTAGTGCCGGCCCTTCGGGGCGATCTCCACCATGGGCTCGAGCAATTCGCCGATATAGGCGCCCACATCGACACCGGTCGAGTCGGGACGCATGACCCGTCTCATCACCTCCACCGTCTCACGGTTGTACCGCGCGTTCATGCTCTCGTCGCAGCCGGTCAGGACGAGGCCGGCCAGAACTACGGCGACGAGTGCGGCGCTCTTTCCCGAACGCCCAAGGTCAATCATGGTCGAGGTGGCGAAGAGCCTACAAGACCGGCCGCCCCTCGGGTCACCACGGTCGCGCTAGCATGAAGGTGAAGCCGTTGACTACGATCATCGAAAGACCCGTGCCCGCGCGAAGCCGCCTCTCGGAGTGGTGCCGCTCGCTGTTGTTCAGCTCCCGGCCACGATGGGCGATGATGCCGGCCCACGTCGCGACTCCATTCGTGGACGCGCTGCTGTTCACGGTCTCTCTGTTCGATGAGCTTCAGATCAGGTATGTCGCCCACTACGGCACGCTTCTCGGAGCGGTCCGCCTGGGCGGCGTGGCTCCCTGGGATGAGGATGCCGATCTGTACATCCTGGACGGCGATCTTGAAAGCCTCAAGCGGCGCCTCGACCCCGCGCTGGAGAGTCACGGCTTTGAGTCGCGCCCGCGCGTGAAAGGCGATGCTTTGTACGTCCGGCGCCGACCATGGCTGGCCGGACAGGGACACATCGGCATCAGCGTTCTCCCCGAGGCCCGGCCCGAGGGAATCACCCCGGACAATCCCGATTGGGACGCCTGCATGAGCGTGAACGAACTCCATCCGCTGCAGCGGCTCCCTTTCTACTCGAGTCACCTCGCGGGCCCTGCGCTTCCTGAACCGGTGCTTGAAAGGCTCTATGGGAAGGACGGAAGCCCCAAGGTCATGAGTCGCTTCACGGCGCCGCGGGTCTCGGGCCGCTGCCACCGCTTCTGGGCCGAGGCAAGACCCATCGGCGGGCCCACCGATTGGCCGAAAATCTCACGCCACTTCTCTCTCAAGGCGCGGAGCTGGTCGCACGCCGTGGCTTTCCCGTGGTGGTGGTTCAACGGGGCCTACAACATTGGCATCGACCGTCTGCGGCGTTTGGGGCACTCACTTCGGTGAAGCTGCGAGTTGATCCGGAGGCGCTGCTCCCCAGTCGGCGGCCGAAGTTCCTGATGATGCCGAGCAGCAACGCCGACCTTCTGGCCGACACCTTGCTCACGGCGCTGTCGATCATCGAGGCCCAGGGCTTTGCGTATACCGCGCATCAAGGCACCCTGCTGGGCGCGGCGCGCCTCGGGGGCCTCTTGAGCTGGGATGTCGACGCCGACGTCGGACTCCTCGAAGGGAACGCGGAGCAGGTGCAGGCCGGCCTCGAACGGGCCCTCGATGAATGCGGCCTCGCTCTCGTCTTCTCCCCAAAGGCCTACTACTACACGATTCGCCCGTTCATCCGCGTCTTCGGAAGGCGCGTCCTTATGTTCCCGATGATCGAGGTCATTCTCCTCTCGACCACGGTCGATCCGCACACGGGCGGCATCGCCCACGACCGGCATAGTCC
>JAGNNV010000441.1 GCA_017990495.1 Vicinamibacteria bacterium | reverse complement strand
TACAAGCTGGGCCGCGTCACCGCCTTCTCCCTGAGCTTCAACGCGTTCTGATCCATCTTCCAAAGAAACCAACAAGAAACCAAAGAACCATGAAGACTCAATCCACGGCCGTCTCTCGCCGACTCCTGAGCCTGACCCTCGCCTTCGTGCTCGCCGCCGTTCCGTCCACCTCCGTGTTCGCGGACCTGGGCCCGCCCACTACCGTCCCCGGCATCGCCAAGCCCGTGGTGGTGGTCACTGGCCAGGTGCGCGGAGCGGAAAGCTGGACCAGCAACTTCGTTTACCTCCTTCGCGGCGCGGTCTTCGTGGAAGACGGGGCCACGCTCAACATCCAGGCCGGTACGCTCGTGGTGGGTGAGGCCGGCAGCGTCGGCACTCTCATCGTGAAGCGGGGTGGGCGTTTGAACGCCATCGGCACACGCGAACAGCCGATCGTCTTCACCAGCGACCAGCCCGTGGGCCAGCGCGCGCGTGGCGACTGGGGCGGCATCATCCTCAACGGACGCGCTCCCCTGAACATCCCCGGCGGCGAAGGTGTGGGCGAGGCCGACACCGGCGTCTATGGCGGCGACAACCCTAACGACAGCAGCGGTTCGATGCGCTACGTCCGCGTCGAGTTCGCGGGAACCGAATTCAGCCCCGACAACGAGCTTAACGGCATCGCCTTCCAGGGCGTGGGCCGCGGCGGCTCCTACGAGTTCATCCAGATCCACATGAACAAGGATGACGGCCTCGAGTGGTTCGGCGGCACCGCGGATGCGAAGTACCTCGTGGTCACGAACGCGGCCGACGACAGCCTCGACTGGACGTTCGGATGGTCCGGCCGCATTCAGTTCGCGGTCGTTTCGCAGCGCGGCGACGACGCCGATGCGGGCATCGAGGCGGATAACAACGAGTTCAACAACGAACTTCTGCCCCGCTCCAATCCGACCTTCTTCAACGTCTCTCTCTGCGGCGATCCGGATCGCAACGAGGGCGCGGAGAGCGCGCGCGGCGCTCTGCTCCGCCGCGGCACCGCCGGGACCTTCCGCAACTTCGTGATCCAGGGGTTCAAGAACGTCGGCCTCGAAGTGAACGGTTCGTCCACTCTGGCTCAGGCCACCCAGGGAAGCCTGAAGTTCTCCAACAGCGCGATCTTCAACACCGGCGCCAACGGAACGACTTACGGCCCGTCGAGCACCCTGGCTCTCTTCACCAACGGCACCTTCCCCAATGTGCGCCTCGGTGAGAACCCTGGCATCGGCGACTGCCACAACCACGCTGACCCCATCTGGCAGCCGTCCAGCGCCACGAGCCTCGCCGGCGGTCAACTCGCTCCCGCTCTGCCTCCCAACGACGGCTTCTTCGAAGTCACCTCGTACATCGGCGGCGTGGCTCCGGCCCCGGCGCAGGACTGGACCCGCGGTTGGACTTCCTACCCGCAGCGCTGAGGCCGGCGGTGGTGCGCTCCGTCGATGGAGGCGGAGCGCTGCTTCTTTTGAGCCTCTCCATCATCGGGGCCGCGTTCCTCTTCGTTCGGGAGGAAGGCGGCCCCGGGTCGCAGGAGACGATTCGGCTCAGCGCCACCTTTGAGTCACCGGAGGCGGTGGCGCGCGCGGTGGTGGCGGGTCTGCGCGGAGGCGAGCTTGCTGGCCTGAAGCGCCTGGCTCTCACCGAGGCCGAGTTCAGGGACCTCGTCTGGCCGAAGCTCCCGGCCAGCCGGCCCGAGCGCAATCTACCCATGGACTATGTGTGGGGCGATCTCGCCGGCAAGAGTGACGCCAACCTTCGCGCCCGCCTCGGCGGTTGGCAGGACCGCGGTTTCGTTCTCGTGTCCCTGAGCTTCAAGGGAGGCGTCGAGGACTACGGCACCTTCAAGGTCCATCGAGAAAGCGTTCTGATTCTGAAGGATCGCGAGGGTCGCGAACAGACCGGGCGTCTGTTCGGATCGATCCTCGAGCACCAGGGCCGTTTCAAGGTTTTCTCGTATGTCGTCGACTGATCGGCCGCCACAGCGAGGCGGCGAAGAGTTTCCGCGCCGTTTCCCTCGCCGTCACGAAAGCGTCACGGATCCCGCGCATACTCACCGCAACTCCTCCTAAAGAAGCCGCCCGAGAAACCAGATCGGGCGGGTCGCTCAGAGAGCTAAACGCTCCACCCCAGTCGGTCAGTAGCAGCAACGGGCTGCGGTTGGTCCAGCAACGGACCGATCGCAGCCCTTGTTGTTTTGGCCCGCACTCGGGACTTGGCCCAGACCGCGTGGTTCAAACAGACTGCTCCTCGCCCATGGACGCGGCGACCCTCAAACCACGCTGGACCGAAGCACTGCTCGAGCACGCGCGCGCGCACGCGCTCACCGCCTCTCTCCTGAGCCTGACCCTTCTGGTCGTGCTGGGCCTTCTGGCTCAGGGTCTGATGAGGATATTCACGGGCCACGCGCCTGTGGGCCTCAGTCTGGCCCTCATGGGCGGGACCGTTGCCTTCGCGGCCACCGCTATCGGCGCCCTCCCCGCGCTCGCGATGAAGGACATCCCTCAGCGCGTTGAGGACTCGCTGCTCGGCTTCTCCGCGGGCATGATGCTCGCGGCGAGCGCCTTCTCCCTCTTGCTTCCCGGTCTCGCATCCGGCGCGGAAATCCTCTCGAGCCGACCCCTGGGCGCGGGAGTGGTCGTGATCGGCATGTCTCTCGGCGTTCTGCTGATGCTCGGGCTCGACCAATTCACGCCGCACGAACACGACGGACGCGGCCCCTGCGGCCCCGGGGTCGAACACTGCGGCCGCATGTGGCTCTTTGTCTTCGCGATCGCACTACACAACCTGCCTGAAGG
>JAGNNV010000115.1 GCA_017990495.1 Vicinamibacteria bacterium | reverse complement strand
CGGGGCAACTGGTGAGTTCCATGCTCTACCAGGTGAGCCCCTTCGATCCCGCGGTGCTGGCGCTGTCGTTTGTGGTCCTCGCCGTGGCCGCTCTCGTGGCCACCTGGGTGCCCGCGCGCCGCGCCACCCTGGTTGCCCCGGTCTCGGCTCTCCGCCACGAATAGGGGCACCCCCTTGTGACGCCCTGAGTCCGTCTAATGGTGCGAACAGGTCGCTGAGGGTAGTCCGTGCTGCGAAGCGGTCGAAGCGACCGTACGCGGGTCGCTTGACCCATGGCCAGGCCGCGCGCCCCTGCCGTTGGCTTCCGCCCGATACAATCGGCTCACCATCTTCAAGAGGAGAGTCCGAATGCGCCATCCGCGCCGCTTGTCCGCCCTGATCCTGCTTGCCATCTTCCCGACGACGCCAAGCCTTGCTCTGGCGTCGGATCGCGCCAGTCTGCCCGTCGGATACACCCGGGCCACGACCGAGCTGAACGCCGGCTTCGAGAAGATCGTCTTCGACACACCCACGCCGGAGAACGCGCGCCGCTGGCTCTTTCAGCTGACCGAGGAGCCGCATGTCGCGGGCACTCCCGCCGAGAAGAAGGTGGCCGACTGGGTCCACGGCAAGATGAAGGAGTTCGGCCTCGACACCGAAATGGTGAAGTACGACGTCTTCCTGAACCATCCCAAACATGTCTCACTCAAGATGGTCGAGCCGCGGATGGAAGAGCTTTCGCTGATGGAGGATCCGATTCCCGGTGACAAGGACTCCACTTCACGTGGCCAGTTCCCCGCCTTCCACGGCTACGGGGCTTCGGGGAAGGCCAACGGCCAGATCGTCTATGTGAACTACGGCTCGCCCGCCGACCATGATCGTCTGAAGACGCTGGGTCTTTCCGTCGAGGGCAAGATCGCGCTGGTCCGCTACGGCGGTGCGTTCCGCGGCCTCAAGGTGAAGGAAGCGCAGGAGCGCGGAGCCGTCGGGGTGCTGATCTTCTCCGACCCCGCCGACGACGGTTACATGCGCGGCGACATGTATCCCGACGGTCCCATGCGTCCGCCATCCGCCATTCAGCGCGGCTCTGTGCAGTACCTGTCGATCCAGCCCGGCGACCCGTCGACTCCGGGCGGCCTGCCCTCTGTCGCGGGCGCGAAGCGCATCACCCGCGATCAGATGACCAACGTGCCGAAGATCCCCTCGCTTCCCATCTCATACCGCGAAGCCGAGAAGCTCCTGCGCGAACTGGGCGGACCGCGGGTGCCGAACGACTGGCAGGGCGGACTTCCTTTCTCGTATCACATCGGCCCCGGCGGCGCGGCGGTGGAGATGGACGTGCAGATGGACGAGGGCTTGAAGCCCATCTACAACGTGATCGCGAAGATCCAGGGAACCACCGATCAGGTGGTGGTGGTGGGCAACCACCGCGACGCCTGGACTCCGGGCGCCGTCGACCCGAACTCGGGCACCGCGGCCATGCTTGAAATGGCGCGTGGCCTGGGCGCCGCGGTGAAGGCGGGCTGGAAGCCGAAACGCACCATCCTCCTCTGCTCGTGGGACGCCGAGGAGTACGGCCTCGTGGGCTCGACCGAATGGGCGGAGGAGAACGCAGCCATGTTGTCGAGCAAGGCGGTGGCGTATCTCAACATCGACGCCGCGGTGACCGGACCCCACTTCGGGTCGTCCGGCACGCCATCGATGCGTGACGCCGTCCGCGAAGCGGTGGCCGAGGTTCCTGAGCCGCGTCAGGGTGGAAGCGTGGGTGCCAAGTGGGAAGAGCGGTCGAAGCGCGAGTGGGCGTCGGCTCAGCCCGTTCACCTCGATGGCCAGGACCCGAGCTTCGAACTGCAGCTCGGACGCCTCGGCTCGGGTTCCGACTACACCGCGTTCATCGACCACCTGGGCATCCCCTCGGTGGACGGCAGCTTCGGCGGCCCCTACGGCGTCTACCACTCCGTTTACGACAACTTCAGCTGGATGGCGAAGTACGGCGACCCCGAGTTCCTCTATCACCAGGCGGCCGCGCGTTATCTCGGCCTGCTCACCTTCCGCACCGCCACCGCCGATGTGGCTCCTCTGCGCTTCTCGAACTACGGCGCGGCCATGAAGGAGGATCTCGACGAGATCCGCGTGGACGTCGTCCAGCGCGCGCGCACCGCGGCCAAGGGCTTCGCTCCCGACTTCGCGCCCCTGCTCAAAGCGGTGAGTGAACTCGATGCCGCGGGACGGGCCGCCGACGCCGCCACCGATGCGCTGCTCAAAGGCGGCAATGCCGCGGCGCTCGCGAAGCTGAGCGACGCGCTCAACCAGGTCGAACGCGCCTTCCTCAACAAGGACGGCCTGCCCGGCCGCCCCTGGTTCAAACACCAGCTCATCGGCCCCGGTCTTACCACCGGTTACGCTCCCTGGCCCTACCCCGCGCTACGCGAGGCGGTGGAGAAGAAGGACCTCGCGATGTTCGAGGTCGAGTCGAAGCGGATCGTGGCCGCGCTCGACGCGGGGGTGGCGAAACTCCGCGCCGCCGCCGCCGTCCGCTGAGTCGACTTCCGCGCGGCTGAGCAAGGGCGGAACACCGATGAACCAGGGCGTCATGGAGGCTCTCCCGACCCGGGTTCTCATCGTGGACGACGACGTCGCGGTGTCCGCTCTGCTGCGGGATTACCTCGGCCCGCTCGGTTACGAAATCGAACTCGTGGCCGACGGGCTGGGCGGTCTCGAGAAGGCGCTGAGCGGCGCGTTCGCCGCGGTCATCCTCGACGTCCGCCTGCCCGGCCTCAACGGCATCGAGGTGCTGCGGCGATTGCGCGAGCGGTCGTCGGTTCCGGTGATCATGTGGTCGTCCATGGGGGACGAGCCGGATCGGGTGGCGGGGCTCGAGATCGGGGCTGACGACTACCTCGCAAAGTCGGCGTCTCCCCGCGAGCTCTTGGCCCGCCTGCGCTCGGTTCTGCGCCGTTCGGCCATGGCCGAGCGAGAGAGCGCGCCGCGCCCGCAATCCTGCGCGGTGGGCGATCTCTTCGTCGACCCGTCCACGCGCGCGGCCTCGCTCGGCGGGGCCCCTCTCGCCCTCACCACCGCGGAGTTCGACATCCTGTTCTGCCTGGCCCGCTCGCCGGGGCGAGTGCGCTCGCGCGAAGAACTGCTGCTCGAGATCGCCGACCGTAACTTCGAGAGTTTCGACCGCTCCATCGATGTTCATGTCTCTTCCCTGCGCCGCAAACTCGGGGACGACCCGAAGACGCCGCGCCACATCGAAACCATCCGCGGTGTGGGCTACCGCTTGAGGAGGCCGAGTGACGATGCCCTCTGAAACCGCCCCGGCCAGCATCGTGGTCGTCGACGACGCGCCGGCGAACCTGATCCTTCTCGCCAACATTCTCGAGGAAGCAGGCTATGAGGTGCGGGTGGCCAACAGCGGTCAGCGCGCCCTCACTCTGATCGAGCGTCAGCCGCCCGATCTGGTGCTGCTCGACGTCAACCTCCCCGACCAGAACGGATACGAGGTATGCCGCGAACTGAAGATGAAGGAGGCGCTTCGAAGGGTCCCGGTGATCTTCCTCTCGGCGGACGACGATCCTGCCGCGAAGGCGCGTGCCCTCGAGGCGGGCGGGGACGAATACCTGGTGAAGCCTTTCGATGCCACCGAGGTTCTCGCGCGGATCGCCCTTCAACTCCGACTGGCGCGGGCGCTTTTGGCCAACGAACAACTGCGGGCGGAGGTCGCGGAGTGGAAGCGCCGGGCGCTCGGACGGTCTGATCCTCAGTAACGCGGCAGCTAACGCGGCCGTTCGGTCCGCTCGAGAAGCGTGAGCAGTTCGTCGAAACGGAAGGCCTGCACTTCAACAAGCAACGCCGCGCCGAGTGGCTCATCATCGAGGCGGATCTTTTCAACCGCGGCATGGGCGCGGCGCACGTGTCCCGCGGCCAGAGCCTCGTGCAGCTCGCGGCGATGGGCTTCGGAGAGGGAACGCAGACGCTCGGCGCTCAGAGTGGAGGCCCCATCCACCGACACATCGCTCGCGACGCCCTCACCCTCATCGGCATAGGCGTAGGTGACGGGGATATGCAAACCAATCCGCTCGAAGATGGCGGCGACGCGGAAAGGTTTGGCCACGAAATCGTCGGCTCCCTCGCGCAGCATCTCCTCCCGCTCGTGCTCGAAGGCCCCGGCGGTGAGAGCCAGAATCGCCGCGCGGGGAGCGCCCGAGTGGGCCTCGAAGGCGCGGATCCTTCGGGTGGCCGTAAGGCCGTCCATCACCGGCATGCGCACATCCATGAAGATCAGAGCGGGACGCCACGTCTCGACGCACTCCACCGCCTCCTGCCCGTTCGCGGCCTCGCGCACCTCGAAGCCCACGGAGGAAAGGAGTTGCTTGAGTAGCAATCGGTTTTCCTCGGTGTCGTCGACCACGAGGATCCTCGGCGCGACTTGCCCGGGAGCCAGACCAATCACCCGCCGTTCCGCGAGGGCCAACGCTTCGTCGGTGGCGGGCAGGCCGATTGCAAAGCTGAACACGCTGCCCTGGCCCACAGCGCTGCGCAGGTCGATGTCGCCCCCCATGAGGTTCACGATCTGCCGGCTGATGGCGAGGCCAAGGCCTGTCCCTTCTTTCGACCTCTGGCCGCTGTGGGTCTGTACAAAGGCCGAGAAGAGTTTGGGCTGCTCCGCCTCGGCGATGCCTTGTCCGGTGTCCTCGACCTCGAAGCGGGTGAGATCGCCCTGGCGGCTCACTCGAAGCGACGCGCCGCCGATGTCCGTGAACTTCACGGCGTTGCCGAGCAGATTGATCAGAACCTGACGCAGCTTCGCCTCGTCGCCCACGACCACGCGCGGCAACTCGCGGTCGACCTCGAACCGCAGCTCGAGACCCTTGCCCTCGGCGCGCGCACGGATGATCTCGCGCACCGCCTCGAGCAGAGCGGGCAGGTCGAAGGGGCGGCGGACGAGGGCGAGGGCGCCCGCCTCGATCTTCGACAGCGACAACACATCGTTGATGAGGCTCAGCAGGTGTTCGCCCGAGCGGTGGATGATGCGCAGGCTTTCGCGGTCTTCGCCCTTGAGGCTCTCCCGCCGCTCGAGCACCTGAGCGAAACCGATCACCGCGTTCAGGGGCGTCCGCAGTTCGTGGCTCATGTTGGCGAGGAAAGTACTCTTGGCCCGGCTGGCCTGAAGGGCGGCGTCCTTGGCCTGAAGAGCGGTCTGCTCCGACTCCTTCAACTGAAGGACGGCCTCGCCGAGTTCGCGGGTGCGCGCGGAGATGACCTCCTCGAGTTCGAGGTTCCGGCGGCGGATCGAGCGGAGGCGCCACCGGAAGGCCGCCCTCAGGAGAAGCGCCAGCACCATGGCGTACGCGAAGTACGCCCACCAGGTCCGCCAGGGCGCCGCGCGCACCGTGAAACCGCGACGCACCGGGCCCGAGACAGCTCCGCTCACGTCGCGCCCCCAAACGGTGAAGACGTATCGTCCTTCGGGGAGGCTGGTGTACTCCTTCTTCGCGTCCGCGGTCCAGGCCGAGGGTTCGGCGTCGAGGCCGACGAGCTGGGTTCGATAACGCGTGTCTTCATCCCGAAAGAGATTCAGCAGAGCGAACTCGAAAGTGAGCTGGCCCTGGTCATGAGCCAGTGACGCTCCCTCTGTCAGCGGGGCATAGGTGCGGGCATTCACGGCGCGCTCGATACGCAGGGGTCGCGGCCGAGCCGGCCTCGAGGCCTGCGGTTCGACGACCGCCGCTCCCTGGATGGTGCCCACCCAGACCCGTCCTTGCGAGTCGACCATCGACGCGCCGGTATTGCATTCGGCCGAGGGCAGTCCATCCGCGGTGGTGAAGACGTACATTTCGTAGGGCGACGGGTCGTCAGTGGTGGGCGCCCGGGGAGTGAGCCGCGCGATGCCCTTGTTGGTGAAGAGGTAGACGCGGCCCTGAAGATCCTGACGGATCTGATAAATGGTGTTGTTGGGCAGAACGGGAATGGGCGGGGCCGAGAGGGCCGCGGCAGGTTCGTCGAGGGACACTCGGGTGACGCCCAGCCGGGTTCCGATCCACAACGACCGCCGGCCCGCTTCGCGGATCTCCGCGAGCGAGATCACGGCGTCCGCGGGCAGGCCTTCTTTCGTGGTGAAGGTGGTGGTGATTCCTCCCGCGTGGCGAGCGAGTCCCCGTTCGGTCGCCACCCACAACGTCGCGTTTCGCTCCGCATCGTGGGTCTCGAGCAGGGCGTTCACGCGGGGATCAACGAGACCGATCTCCTTCGTCATGTTGCGCACACGATCCCCTTCGATGCGCCCAAGGCCATCGCCGGTGCCAAGCCACACCACCGGCTCGCCCTCGGCATTCATGCTGGCGATGGAAGCATTCACGGTGGCGCCCACCAGACCGTCGGACAGCGGAAAGAGCGACCACCGTCCGTCGCGAAGCATCCCGAGCCCTCCGGTGGTTCCCGCCCACAAGGTTCGGCGGCCGGACTTCGAGGTCGTTTCGAGCAGGCTCAGCACGGTGTCGGAGCCCGCTTTGTCTTTTCCCGAGTAGACCGTGCGGGTCCGATCGGAGAGGCGCACCAGCCCGCCACGATTCGTCCCCACCCAGATCACCTGGCTGCCGTCTGGCTCCCTGGTCTCGAGCAGACCGTAGACCGAAGACTCCTTGAGCCAGTTGGGCGCATCAAACGTGGTCCATCCTTCGCGCTGGAGGCGGACCAGACCACCGCCCGCCATGCCCGCCCACAGCGCGGGCTCACCGCCGCTTGGAGGCGTCTCGGCCAGACTCCAGAAGCCCTGGGCGGGGAATCCGGATTCGGCGCCGAAGGAATCGACCCGCCCCTTGTGGATGCGCGCGAGTCGAGCCTGACCAGCCACCCACAGTGTGTCCGCGCCGTCTCTGTCACGCGTGGTGAGGAGGGCCTGGAGCATGCCGATCCAGAGACCCTCAAGGGGACGTCGTAACCAGCGACCCTCGCGGAACTGGAGCAAACCGGGATGGGTGGGGGCGGCGACAAGCGTCTCTCGCCCATCGAACGCCGTGGTCAAGGCGAAGGCGCGCACCGGATTATTCCGCGGCACCTCGGATTCGGCGAGGTCGAACACCGTCCAGACTCCGTTCGTGAGACGGAGGATCCCATCGCGCAGACCGAGCCACAGCCCGGCGACGTCGGGCGTCGTCCCTCCTTCAAAGAAGGAGGTGACCCGCAGCGTTGGCGAACCTTCGGGCAGAGGCACAGGGATGAAACGCGAGCCGTCGAACCAGGCCAGGCCCTGGTCGGTGCCCGCGAGCACCACCGGCTCCTTTCTGAAGGTCACGCTCTCGATCAGAGCGAGCACCTCGGCGCTTGGGAGTCCTTCGGCCCGGGTGTAAACGCTCCACGCACCCTCGAGCAGACGGGCCACCCCTCCGCCCCGCGTGGCGAACCACAGCGATCCATCCCTGGTCTGAAGAATGGCCTGGATCCAGTTGGAGGCGCAGCCCTTGGGCATCGACACGGAAGTCCAGATGCGGCCGTTGTAACGCGCGGCCCCGTCCTTGGTGCCGATCCAAAGCGCGCCGTCCCGATCGAAGGCGATGGCGGTGATCGCGTTCTGGGGAAGTCCGTCGCGGTCGGTGAAGACCCGCAGGGGCAGCCGGCCGGCGGTGGGCCAGTCGATCGCCCACGCCGGTGAAACAAGCGAGAGGGCGAGCAGACACGCGCCGAGGGCGGCGCGGATCATGCCGCGATCATTGCCGCTCGTCCTGCCGCCGCGCGGCTTCGAGAAGCAACTCGGGTGTCGACATGCCGATGGCGTCATCGCCTTCCACGGGACCATCGACGAACTCGAATGTTCCCCGCGTCCAGGTGGCGGCGTGGTACACGAGATGCGCGTCGCGCAGCGCTTCACTGTCGACGAGTTCTGCGCCGATGACCGCGCCCTCGCGCAGGAAGAGAACGGCCCGCCCTCGCGGCGAGGTAAGGCGCAGTGTGCCGGTCTTTGCCACCGATTCGAGAAGGAAGAGGATGGCCGGAAGCCCGAGCTTCTCGAGGTCGCCCCGGAAAGCAGCCTCAAGATCGCGATCGACCATCTCCTGGAGCTCGGTCCTGCGAGACATCACACGGTGCACTGTGCGCGCGAGGTCCACGAGAGCAGCGCTCTTGGGCAGGTAGTCGTCCGCGCCGAGCGAAAACCCCTGAAGGGCGTCGTCCGGCGAATCAAGCGCGGTCAGGAAGATGATGGGGACGAGGGCGGTGCGTGGATGCGACCGCAATGACCGGGCGAAAGCCCAGCCGTCCACCTCGGGCATCCGCACATCGGTGACCACGAGATCGGGGACCGAGGCCACGGCTCGCTCCAGCCCTTCGCGTCCATCGCCCGCGGTCAACACCTCATGCCCCGCGGCCACCAGCACGGAGCGGGCCAGATCGCGGGCCTCGGGGTCGTCGTCCACGAGCAGAATGTGCGCCCCCATCAGGCGCCGCTCCGGTTCGTGGTTTCCGCCGCCGATTCGAGGGACTGTTCGATGGCCAGCAGGAGCTTCGCGAAGGGCGTCTTCTTCGACACCATCGGCCAGCCACCCACCTGGCCGTGGCCCGCCTCGCTCTCCTCGAGCGAGATCATCGACGACAGGAACAGGATGGGAATGCGACGCCCGGCCTCCCGTTCACGCAGGGCCGCGGCCAGCGAGCCGCCGTCCATGCCGGGCATGTCGATGTCCGAAACGATGAGGTCGGGGCGCAACTCGGCGAGCCGGGTGAGAACGTCGCGCGCTCGCGACGCGGCCATAACCTCGAACCGTCCAAGGGCGAGCAGACGCGACTGCATGAGGTCGAGGAGTTCGGCATCGTCATCCACGAGCAGGATCCGGGGGCGCAGCGTTTCTTCTGTCATTCTGTTCTCCAGGTCAGGAACTGGCGGGGCGGGGTTCGTAGCGCACGTGATCGAGATAGTCACGCAGGACTCGGACCTGGCCGGCGATCTCGCGCGCCGGCCGCCCGCTGCTCAGGTGGTCTTCGATGGTTCGGCTGAGCGCGCCCGCCTTCATGAACCCACACATCTCGAGACCGCCTCGGAGTTTGTGGGCCAGGGCGCGGGCGCGTTCGAGGGCCTCGTCGTCGAGCGCCGCCGCCAGATCCTTCGCCTGCTCGCGACGTGACTGAAGGAAGGCCGGAATCATGGGGAGCAGATCGGCCTCCACACCGACGACTTCGGACGCGTCGGGCGCATCGCCCGGGGTGGGCTCGGGCGCGGGGCCGCAAGCCAGAACCGCCTCGAGAAGAGCCGCTCGGGTCACTGGCTTTGCCAGGACCACGTCACAGCCCGCATCGAGGAAGGCCGCCCGCATCGCCGCGTCGTCGTGAGCGGACAAGCCGACGATCAGGCGTCGAGGGCGACCCGACGCCTGGTCGATCGCGCGCAGGCGCGTCGCGGTGGACGGACCGTCGAGAACCGGCATCTCCGCGTCGAGGACGACCACGGCGGGATCGAAGCCTTCGATCTGGTGGAGAGCCTGCTCCCCGTCAGCAGCGAAGGCCACCGCAGCCGTTTCGCCAATGAAGCGCGCGAGCACGAACCGGGTTGGTTCATCGTCGTCCGCGATCAGCACACGCCGACCCGCGCGGTCCGCAACGCGGGTCTGGGCCTCCGGCCGCGCTTGCGAGTCGGTGGATGAAGGATTGCCCGCGCGCTCGAGACTCACCGTCACCACGGTGCCGAGCTCATCCGAAGTCGACATCTCGATGCGGCCGCGCTGGGTCTCCGCCATCAGCCGGGCGGAGTACGCGCCGAGGCCGCTGCCGCTCTTCTTCCCCGAAGACGCGTACTTGCGGAAGAAGGCCTCGCGCAAGGCCAGGGGCACGGCGAGGGGATTCCTGACCGCCATGCGGACGACCGCGTCATGGGTCTCGATCTCGATCCGCACCACTCCGCCACGCGGCGTGGCCTCGACCGCGTTCTTGACCAGGTTCGCGAGCATCGAGTAGCTCAGGAGTTCTTCGGCCTTCACGGTGGCCGGCTCCCCGCGAAGGCTTGGCAGGTCGAAGACCACTTCACGCTCGCGGGCCAGAGGATTCAGGTCGCCCGCCACCCGCTCCGCCAGTTCACCGAGGTCGACCCGGGCAGGATGGAATTCGTACGTCCCCGATTCCATTCTGAATAGATCGAGCGAACGATTCACCATGTCGAGGATCCGATATCCCGCCGCCTCCACGGAACGGAGCATCGCGGTCTGCTCGTGAGTGAGGCCGGGGGTTTCGAGGAGAATCTGAGGGATGGAGATGACGCTGGTGAGAGGCGTCATCAATTCGTGGCGGGAGAGGCGTTCGACGTGCTCTTTGAGTCGGAGGTTCTCCGCCAGCACCTCCGCCTCCTTCTCGAGGCGTTTGTGCGCGCCACGCAGTTCGAGGTGAGTGCGCACCC
>JAGNNV010000114.1 GCA_017990495.1 Vicinamibacteria bacterium | reverse complement strand
GACCCCACAAGGCCACCAGACCGCCGCCCGGGCGACGGACGAGGGTCTCGCCCACAGACGACGAGCCGGGAAGACTGGAGTTGCCCACGAGACATGTCATCGCGGTCATCACCGCGGGACGCAGCGCGTTGGTGAGCAAAGGCGCATCCCAGGTGGTGAAGACGGATTCACCCGCGAACTGATCGTAGCCGCCGTGGCCGAAGTAGCTCACGAAACCGGTGCCGGAGTTGATGCCGTTGATGAGTTTGGCGCGACTTCCCGAAACGCCGTCGGTGGTGAAGTAGGCGCGAACCAGCGGTGTGGCGGGGGGAAGGACTGAGGCGACACCTTCGAGGCTGGCCACGAAGTTCCCCGCCTCATCCGGATCGTCGGCGAGGAGCAAGGCCTGCTGCATCCACGATTCGCCGATCGCGGCCTCGCGGGCCACGGTCTTGCGAATGACTTCCGCGAGTTCCTCGGAGGTTGTCACCGGCAGGCGGCCGAGGGCGATCTCGGGCTCCCCGGACGCGACGCTTCCCGCGACGAACCAGGAGTCGTCCTGATAAAGACCCGAGGGAGTGTCGGTCATCCGAACGGGGATCAGGTTGTTGCCATTGCCCTGGAAGTTCTTGTAGTCGTAGCTGCCGTCGCCCGCGAGCACCACGAAACGCGGCGCGTTCCGCCAGTTGGTCTGCGCGTAGGTGAGGAAGTCGCGCAGAGCGTAAGGACTCGCGTTGCCGAAGTTGAACTCGTCGTAGACGTCTTCGATGTCGATGACCTCGGGACGAAGGTCGGCGCGGTAGTCGGCGAGGTTCTGGGCCTCTTCCATCAGCGCTTCGGTGGTGATCACCAGATACTCGCCGTGGCCTCCGCGGGTCTTGAGCGAGGACGGTGCGTCGGGAAGAACCCGCACCGGGCTCAGCGTCGCATCGGGGGTGGCCGCGTAGTAAACGGCGGAATCATCCGTGGAGGACACAACCACGCCGTACGTCCCATCGGTGTGCCGGCTCGAAGGCGCCGCAACCAGGACAGGCTCGTAAGGATCCGTGATGTCGAACACGCTGATATCGGCGCGGGTGAAGCCCGAGATGAACACCGAGCGGTTCCCCGCGGCCGCGAATTCGCCTCGATTCCCCGAGGCGCGGTAGCGGCTCTGGTAGCTCACGTCGAAGGAATCGACGTAGAAGAGGCTGTAGGGAGCCCCAGTCTCCAGGCCCTCGATGGCAAGGACATTGGGACCGTCCACCAGAATGCTGGCATCGAAGGGCACGGTGACTTCGGCTGCGTTCAGTCCATCGAAAAACACGTCGCCGATGGTCTGGCCGTTGACGCTGAAGCTTGCATGGTGGTCGGGATTCCCCGGCGCTTCGACGCCTCCCTTGAGACGGACCGTGAGCGAGGCCTGGCCGGTACGCGCAAGACCGTCGGCCTGGAAGGGAAGCGAAACGGACTGGTAGCCCGCGAAGACATAGTCCCACACCCACGAATCACCGTCGGGATCCGAGCTCACGTTGGTGGCCTCGAAGAGGTCCTGTTCGACGTGGACGGTGCGGGTGAAGACCTCGGCGCCCGTGGGGCGAGGCGCACGCGCCGGATTCCGACGCGACCGCATCTGATCTCCCCCGCGGTTCGAAACGCGGTAAACGTTGTCCGGCTCGAGGTTCGAAACGGGGGCGGTGCCGTAGAAGTAGAAGCCCGCGCCATCGTTCGAGGGAAGGATCGAAACCTCCTGGCCACGATTACTAAGCCCGAAGCTCTTCCTCCCGGATCCGGTCAGGTTCAGACCACCGTTCTCGGAAAGATTGTCGAGGCCCACGTAGTAGAGGCCGGTCTGGTTGACGCCGATCTTGGCGTTCTGCTCCTTGCGGGCCTTGCGGTGCTTCGCAACCCGCTTGCGGTCGCGCTCGTGCGCCTCGGTGCGCCCCCGGTTCGACTTCCACCTGGGATGGGCCTTCCGCGACTGTCCGCGATGAGACAGGGCGTCATCGCCCAAGAGGTCGGCGCCTTGAGGATCGCCCGCGGTGAAGCGCGTATCAACAATGAAGGGCCCATGGGTGAACTTCCGGCCCGAGGAGGCGACCTCAACCAGGAGGTAGTGCAGCGTGCGGCCGGTGGAGGCCTCGGTATCGAGATAGCGGTAGGTGCCGCCCTGGCTGGAGGAGATCAGGGCCGGGACGATCCGGGCGTTGACGTCCACAAACCGCGACGCCCGCGGATCCCAGCGCTGAAGGAAGAAGCCAACCGTTCCCGATTCTGAAGTGGTCGTCCACTCCAAAGCGACCACGCCGTTCAGGTCCTGGGCCACGAAGGAAGCGGGCGCAGGCCGGCCTCCCGCGAAGGCGCTGCCGGCGAGGGCGAAGCAGCACAGAACGGCCACCATTCCGAAGAGCCTCAGCGACAGCGGCTGTCGGGCGAGGCGAGGGCGGGCGGGAGTGTTTCGAATATTCATGAGACCTGTCTTCTGCCGATCAACCCTGGGGGTGCGGCAAAGGAGAAAAACGTTGGGAAGCGATGATCCTAGTAGGTTTGGGCGCACCGCGGGCGGCCCTGGTGACGGCCATCACAAAGTGGGATCGCCCCCCAGGTCAGGGCTCCCCTCCCCGATTGCGAGAGACTTGCATCATGAAGACACCAAGGACGCATCAGCGCCGCGTTGCCCCGGTCGTTCTTGCCGTCGCCCTCCTCGCAGTCGGCGCGCGCATCACCCCGGCGGTCGAGCCCAACGCGGCCACGAAGCGCTGGTGGTCGCACATCGTGGCGCTTTCCAACGACTCGATGCGCGGGCGCGACACCGGCAGTCCCGAACATCGGGCCGCGCAGGAGTACGTCGTCCGCAATCTCGAACGCAACGGCGTCAAAGCCGCGGGCGAGATGGGGTTCTTTCAGTCGGTGCCGCTGCGCTCGCTCCGCATGGTGGCCGCCCGGTCTTCCGCGACGCTCACTATCGGTGGCCGTGAACGCGCACTCGCGTGGCTCAAGGACATCGCGGGACCAACCGCCACCGGGCTTCCCGCGTCGCTCTCCGGGCCGCTCGTCTTCGCGGGCTCCGACAACGCGGCGGGTCTTCCCGTGCAGGGTGCGATCCTCGTGCGCCTCAGCGCCCCGCGGCTGCTCGGCCTTCCAGCGCCACCCGAGCTCCCCACAGGTATCGTCGCCTCACTCGGCATCGACAGCGTCCTCGGGCCCGAGCCCTCACGCTGGCCGGCGCAGAACGCGGTGGCGATGACTCTCGCCGATGGCAACCTCCCAGGCGCCCGGGGTGTGCCGGGGTTCCGCTTCAATCCCGCATCCGCCGAAGCCCTCTTCGAGGGTTCGGGCCACACCTACAAGGAGGTGCTGGACCTCGCCGCCGCGGGCAAGCCGGTGCCGTCGTTCGAGCTCAAGGGCACTCTGGCTCTGACGATGGCCCTCGAAGAAGCGACGCTCGCGTCCGACAACGTCATCGGCGTGCTGCCGGGCTCAGACCCGGCCCTCGCCGGCCAGCACATCGTGATCACCGCACACATCGACGGATACGGGCTCGGGACGCCGTGGGACGGGGACGCCATCTACAACGGGGCCTTCGATGACGCCGCGTACGTCGCCACCCTGATCGACTTCGCCGAGCGCCTGCGCGAGACGGGCACGAAGCTTCGTCGCCCGCTCCTCTTCGCGATCTTCACCGGCGAAGAGAAGGGGCTGCTCGGATCGCGCTACTTCACGAAGCACCTGACGGTCCCGCGCGAGCAGCTCGCCGCAAATGTGAACCTCGACCAGCTTCGTCCCATCTTCCCTCTGCACACTCTCACGATGCATTCGGCGGACGACTCGACGCTCGGCGACACGGCCCGCGGCATCGCACAGGCGATGGGGATCACCATCCAGACTGACCCCGAGCCGCTGCGCAACCTGGTCCGGCGCTCCGACAACTTCCCGTTCCTCGAGATCGGCTTGCCCGCCACCGGCTTCGTCTTCGGGTACAAGCCGGGCACGAGCGATGAGGTCGCCTACCGCCGCTGGTACCAGGACCGGTACCACACGCCGAAGGACGATCTCGATCAGCCATGGGTCCCTGAAGCTGCCGCGAAGTTCAATGACTTCTTCGCGAAGCTCGTGACGACGCTGGCGAACGCGGACACGGCGCCGGCATGGAAACCCGGCAGCGCCTTCGCGCCGAAGCAGGACTGAGACGCGACCGACGGGCTGACAAGCTCGTAGGATCCACAGCGCGAACTGTTCGCGGATGAGCGATGGAAGATCCAGAAGCCCCTTTAGACACGCCGGAACTGCGCCGACGCATCAGTGCGACCTTGGCCGAACGCCTTTGGCTGCGCTTCCATGTTGGGGCGCTCGTGGCCAGCACCCTCTTGGCGGGATTCCTTGCAAGCGCTGCCCTTCGGCAGGTTGCGACTCTTCAAACCGCTCTCGGCGTTCGGTATGCGCTGTCGAGCATCGTCGCCTATGCATGGTTCCTTCTAGCCGTTCGATGGTGGGTGATGTACTTCGCCGGGATCCGGCCGATGGTGGGAGACCCGGACGAGGATCGCGGGCGCTTCGAAATCCGAGCCCTCCGAAGAGACCAGGCGGCCGGCGGCGATCGCGAAGCCAGACGTTGGCCAGACGGTTGCGGCGATGGCTGCGCGGATCCAAGCGGCTGTCTCGATATCGAGGCTTTTCTATTTGTCGGTGTGTTCCTCGCTCTTTTCGCGAGCATCTTCTGGGTGTATTCGGCAGGCCCGGTGATCCTGGTCGAAATCGCGACCGACGCGCTGCTCGCAGGAGGCCTGCTGCGCTGGGCCCGCCGAACCGAGAGTGCGTGGGTGTCACGCGCATTCAGCAACACGGCGATCCCGTTCGTGGTCGCGACCACGGCGTTGTTGTTCATCGGAGCCTGGGCTCACGACCGCTGCCCCACCGCAACCCGCATCGGCGAGGTCTGGAACTGCCTGTGGTGATGAGGGGGCTCATGCGGGCGCGTTGAGGCACCTGCGCCAATCGGGCCAACGTCGGCGGGGGTGCCGCACCGCGCCATGCCAAGAAGGCAGTTCCTTCGCGCGTCTCAGTGCCAGGAGTCACTATGATCGCGGCGAACCAACAAGAAGAGCGGGGTAAGTGATGCTGCCAATCGCCATCGGCGTGCTGCTACTGACGGCGCCTTCCCCGCAAAGCCTTACCTCCCCGGGGCGCCCGCCCGCTCTGCTCGTGCGCATGGCGGAGGAAGGTCCATCGCAGCCGCTTTCCATCGAGAAGATGGATGTGCAGGTCAGCGCCACGGCGTTTCTTGCGGAGACGACGACAACGATCGTCTTCCGGAACGACAACGCCCGCGCCCTTGAGGGCGAACTGGTCTTCCCGCTCCCGGAGGGCGCGACCCTCTCCGGATACGCCCTTGACGTGGAGGGTGTGCTCGTCGACGGCGTCGTCGTGGAGCAGCAGAAGGCGCGCATTGTTTTCGAACAGGAGGTCCGCAAAGGGATAGACCCTGGGCTCGCCGAGTGGGTGAAAGGAAGCAACTTCCGCACGAGGATCTGGCCGGTCCCTGCACGAGGAACCCGCACGGTTCGCGTCCGCTACTTGAGCGCCTTGAGTGTGCGCGGGTCGGACACCGGGCTCGAGGCGACCTATGTGCTCCCCATGGTCCGACAGAAGATCTCCCTGTTCTCCCTTCGAATCGAGGTGGCCAAGACGCAGGTGACGCCCGAGATCCGCTCCGGTGATCTTGCGAGTTTCCAGTTCGGCCGGTGGGAAGAGCGTTACGTCGCGGAAACCCGGCTGACTGATTTTGAGGCCAGGGAGGACCTGACGGTGGCTCTGCCGGCGGTACCGCGTCAGAACGTGACGGTCGAGCGAGGAGCGGACGGCGGCGCGTACTTCACCCTGGATGCTTTTCCTGTCGGCGCGCAGGTGGCGGCCGAGGCTCGGCCCGCGAAAAAGGCCGGGCTCTACTGGGATGCGAGCATGAGCAGGGAGTCGGCGGATCGACGCGCAGAGATGCGCGCCATCGAGTTGTGGCTGCGACGAGTCGGCAACATCGAACTGGAGGTCGTCGTGTTCCGAAACGTCACCGATCCTCCGCGCGCGTTCTCGATTCGAGGTGGAAACGCCATAGCACTTCTGGCGTTCCTCGAAGCGGCGCCACGTGACGGTGGAACGGACCTTAGCTCTCTCGTCTTCAACCCGGACCATGACTACGACGTCGTGGTGACGGACGGCGTGGACAATCTGACGAACCGACTGCCGGAGTCCAAACGGCCGCTCTACATTCTGAACGGGGATGCTCGCGCCGATCATGCCGTGCTTCGTCATCTGGCGCGCATCAGTGGCGGCGCGTACTTCAACCTCCAGAACTCATCCGCTGACGAGGCTGCCCGCGCCATCGGCTCGGCGTCTGCGCCCCTTCTCGCTATCGATCACGACCCGAGGCAGATCGCCGATCTCGCTCCCCAAGGAGCGGCACTGAGCACTGGGCGGATCTCACTAACCGGGCGGCTTCTCGTCCCGGAGGCCACGATCACCCTGCGCTACGGTTCCGGTTCATCCTCCACGTCCGAGACGGTCGTCATCCGTCAGGAGGGAGCCAGGTCAGGCAGGCTGACGCCGACGTTCTGGGCCCAACAGCGGGTCGCCGAGCTGAGCGTCTTTCCGGATCGCAACCGCGCCGAGTTGCTTGCTCTCGGACGATCGTTCGGAATCGTCACTCCGGGAGCATCGTTGCTTGTGCTCGAAACATTGGAGCAACACCTTACGCACCGGATCGAACCTCCCGCGACCCGCCCCGCGATGCGGTCGGAGTACCTGGAACGACGCGCGGCGGCGGACGAGGCCGAAACGGCCGCGAAACGCAGCAAGCTCGACAGCGTCGTGGAGATGTGGAACGAGCGGGTCGCATGGTGGAAGAAGTCTTTTCCTCACCACGCGGGTTTCCGGGTAAAGGGATCACGGAGAGGACGAGATGGGCTTGATGTAGGGGTTGAAGGAGGGGTTGAAGGAGGGGTTGAAGGAGGAGTCGCAGGCGGCGTCGCCGGAGGAGTCGTCGGTGGACTGCCAGCCGAGGCTCCCCCGATGCCCGCGCCCGTGCGGGTTGGAGGCAATATCGTCACGAACGAGACCGTGACCGTGGAAGCCGAGTCTCCGTCGGTGCAGGCTTCCATGGCGCGAAGGTCGCGAACGGCAACATTGGAGGCCGATTCGTCCGCGATCGTCCTCAAGGCCTGGAACCCGGACACGCCGTACCTGCGGGCGATCCGGCAAGCAGGCCCGCGCGACTCCTATGCCGAGTTCCTCAGACAGCGAGCAGCGCACGGCGACGCTCCCGCGTTCTACCTCGACTGCGCCGACTATTTTCTGGAGACGAAGCAGCGAGCCCTGGCGCTTCGCGTTCTGTCGGATGTCGCGGAGCTTCGGCTTGAAGATCCAAGGCTGCTCCGCATCGTCGCGCATCGACTGCAACAGCTTGGGGAGTTCGACCTCGCCACCGTTCTCTTCGAATCGGTGTTGCGGCTCCGGTCGGACGAGCCCCAGTCCCTGCGCGATCTCGCCGGCGTCTTGACGGACCGCGCGGACCGCCGAACCGAATCACGGCCAGTCGAACGCGCGGCCGCGTTGTCGGACTATGAACGCGCGCTCGATCTGCTGAATCGTGTGATCCTCGGGGCGTGGGATAGCCGTTTCCAGGAGATCGAAATCTTCGCCATCGAAGAGTCCAACCGGATTCTCGCAAGGCTGGCGCGCGACGGCGGCTTCGGTGAGGTCAAGGCCGCCATGGATCCCCGATTCCGTCAAAACCTCGAAACCGATCTACGCATAGTCCTGACCTGGGACACGGACGACACGGACATGGACATCTGGGTCGTCGAGCCTTCCGGCGAGCAAGCCATGTACTCGGCCCCATTGACCGCTATCGGCGGAATCGTCTCCAACGACTTCACCCAAGGCTACGGCCCGGAGGAGTATCAGATCCGCAGGGCTATGCCGGGGGTATATCGGATCAAGGCGAACTACTACGGCGCGCGGACGGCGACGCTGATCGGCCCGACGACCGTCCAGGCCACGATCTTCACCGACTTCGGGCGAGCCAATGAGAAGCGCCGCTCGATAACCCTTCGATTGAAGACAGCGAAGGAGGATCTGGATATCGGCGAGGTTCAGATCGGACCTGGCGCCGTGCCACCGAAGCAGCCTCCCCGCGGCGATTCGAGGCGGTAATCACCGCAGGATGAGCGGCAATTAACCCGAGATGCGGCGATTGGCCGCTATAATCACCGCAGATCATGCGGCGTTTGTACATCCACGACCTCGACGATTGGCCCCGATTCCGGTGGGATTCCGCCCGCCTTTCGGGCCTTCTCGCCTCCGTTCGCCACCGCCAGGGTCTTCTCGCCGGGCACATGAAGGCGCTTGGCTTCGACGCGCGGCAGGAGGCGGCCTTGAGAACGCTGACCGCTGACGTTCTCAAGAGCAGCGAGATCGAAGGAGAAAAGCTCGACGCGAAGCAGGTGAGATCGTCGCTGGCACGACGGATGGGCATCGAACTCGGCGGTTTGAAGGCGGCGGACCGCAACGTCGAAGGTGTCGTCGAAATGATGCTCGACGCCACGCGGGACTACGAGAAGCCGCTCTCGGCCGAAAGACTGCGCGGCTGGCAGGCGGCGCTCTTCCCGGAAGGGCGCAGCGACCTGCGCCGGATCAGAGCCGGCAAATGGCGCGATGACAAAAAGGGTCCGATGCAGGTGGTGTCGGGGCCGATCGGAAAAGAGCGCGTCCATTTCGAGGCCGTTCCCGCGGCCCGCATCCCGAAGGAAATGACGGCGTTTCTTGACTGGTTCAACCGCAAAGCCGACATGGACGAAGTTCTCCACGCGGCACTCGCCCATCTCTGGTTCGTCACCATCCACCCGTTTGATGACTGCAATGGACGAGTCGCACGCGCGATCGCCGACATGGACCTCGCCCGCTCCGAGAAGATCGAGCAGCGCTTCTACAGTATGTCGACGCAGATCAGGCAGGAGCGCGACGACTACTACGAAGCGCTCGAAACGGCACAGAAAGGCTCGATGGACGTCACGGCCTGGATGGAATGGTTCCTCGCTTGCCTGGGCCGCGCCATTGACGGCGCTTCGGTCACGCTGTCGGACGTGTTGACGAAAGCCCGCTTCTGGGAGTCGGTCAGAGGAACGGCGCTCAGCGCGCGCCAAACCCTGGTCCTCAACCGCCTTCTCGACGGCTTCGATGAAAAGCTGACGACGTCGAAGTACGCGAAGCTCGCGAAGTGCTCTGCGGACACGGCGCTGCGCGACATCCAGGCCCTCGTCGAACGCGGCGTCCTGATCTGCGGCCCGGAGAAAGGGCGCAGCACCAGCTACACGCTTTCACAGGGCTAGCAGGCAGGGCGGGCGTGGCCGCACCCCTGAAGAGCGACGCGCGCAGCATCGGGCGGGCCCTGACCCCTCATCAACAACGCCGGTGGCGGAGTCGTGAATGTTCTCTCTGTGGTCAGCCCCGTGGACACCGATATGGGAAAGAACACTCCGATGGAGAAGGCCTCACGGGAATCGGTCGCCCAGGTCATCCTGAAAGGGACGGGAAGCATCCTGCAAGGAGCTGCGATACGCGGACGCCAGACGCTGCGGGAGACGGTTGGAGTGGTTGTCGTCGAGAAGCAGTCGGGGCGACGGCACTCAGGCAGCCGGCGCGCTAACGACACGGCGTTCACGGTCCGCCGCGAAAGCCAGGCACGCAAGGATGTTCTCGTGGGCCAGGACCGGGAAGTCCGCAAGGATCTCCGATTCAGACATTCCGCTCGCAAGGTAACTGAGAACGTGTACAGCACGATGTCGAACGCGAAGTATCTGCTGGCGGAGTTGGTGGTGGGGTTGTAGGTAGCGGGGTCGCTTCGACTGGCACTTCTCGTCGGCTCAGCGACCGGTCCGCTTGGCCGCAGCGTCACCACGGGGGCGCGGGAGTGGCTCTCCCCGCTTCGACGGAGCTTGCGTTTGTCTCGACTCAGCGGCCGGTTCGGGTCTGGTGGAACAGTTGCGGAGGCCAAGGCACCTTTCCCGAACGCAGGGGGCCGAGCGGTACCTTAGCGGCGGGGCGCGAAGCCTCCCAGAGGGAGGCGAAAGCGTCTTACGCCGCTACTTCTCGGTCCGCCCGGAGGCAGCGCTGCCGCCGCAGGTTCATCTCCGCCATTCGGCGACGCGCGACCTCGAGGGCGCCGGCATCACGCGCGCGAAGAATGCCTTCATCGAAGAGATCGAAATGCTCCTTCCAATGGCCGCGGTACTGCAGCCACTCTGGGCGGAGGTCGATACGCGCGCCGAACTCGAGTATCTCCTCGGTCGACCAGGGCGTCTCGAGCGTGGAGATCAGATGCGCGGTTTGCCGGAAATGGTGGAAGACCACGGG
>JAGNNV010000440.1:1231-2820 GCA_017990495.1 Vicinamibacteria bacterium | reverse complement strand
TCAAACCGGCCGCTTCTGTACGGAACCGCACAGAATGTCCACGGGCATCCGGTCGAACATGGGGGCCGGTGTCTCATCAGGTGCCGAAAGGAGCAACCCACTTGCTTGAAATCATCGCTTTTGCACTCTTCGTGGTCTGGGGTCTGGCCACCATGATGGGCGTCTCTCTGGGCGGAGCTATCCATGTTCTCCTCGTCGTGGCGGCGGGAGTGTTCCTGGTTCAGCGTCGGGCAAAGGCGCGGAATGAGGCGATGGCGGCCGTGAGCCCGGCCGGGATGTTGTCCATCATGATGCAACGCTCCAAGACCGAAACCCCCAGGTCGACGGTCAAGAGATAAGCCCGGCTGTTATCGTCGTCCGGGTGAGCGTTCCCCACCTGCGCGGCTTCACGCCGGAAGCCCTCGTCGGACGTTTTCCCGAAGTCGGCTTCAACATGAATCAGGCCCGCCGCGTGGTGACGCGCCTGATCCACGACTACGGGGACGATCTCCGCGACATTCCCGGCCTGAAGAAGACCAAGGCCGAAGCCCTGCTCAAAGGGTCGCGCCTTGACCAGCTCGAAGTGATGGATCGCCGACGCAGCGCCGTCGATCCGTTCGTGAAGTATCTCTTCCGCGCCGCCGACGGGCGAGTGTTCGAGACCGTGCGCATTCCCCTCGAGCAGCCGCGCTTTTCTGTCTGCGTTTCGTCGCAAGCGGGATGCGCGCTCAAATGCGCGTTCTGCGAAACCGGGCGCATGGGTTTCGAGCGCAATCTCGAGCCATGGGAGATCGTCGACCAGGTTCTGAGAGTCCGCAGTGAGTCGCCCGAGCGGCCGGTGACCGGTGTGGTCTTCCAGGGACAGGGTGAACCGTTTCAGAACTACGAGAACGTGATGACCGCGGCCGACGTGCTGCGCCACCCCTGCGGTGGCCGGATCGGCAGCGACCGCATCACCATCTCCACCGTGGGCCTGCTGCCCATGATCGAGCGCTACATCGAGGAGGGCCGTCCCTATCGGCTGATCCTCTCGCTCACCTCGGCTCTTCCTTCGAAACGCGAGTCGCTTCTGCCCGTGGCGAGCAAGTGGCCGGTCGATCAGCTGGCCGAGGCCATGAAGCGGTTGGCCCGGCGGCAGCGCAACGTGATCAACCTCGCCTGGGTCCTCATGTCCGGGGTCAACACCGGCGCCGATGAAGCCCGTGAACTGGGGCGCCTATTCAAGGGCGAGCGCGTGCGTCTGTCCGTAATCGACGTGAACGATCCCACGGGCCGCTTCACCCGCGCGGGCGACGAAGAACGCGGCCAGTTCCTGAACGCGCTGTCGGAAAACAACATTCCGTTCGTGCGAAGGTACTCGGGCGGCCCCGACATCCACGCCGCCTGCGGCATGCTCGCAAAACACGCCCAGGGCGGCGAAGCGCACGCGGTGGTGCCTGCGTAAATGTAGCGGGGCATTGCTGGGCTACCGCGCAGCTCACGTCCGGTGGCTGAGTCCCGTTTGGAGGCGTTCAGTCGAAGCCACCCCGCGCAGCAACGCCCGGTCGCTTGGCCCAAGGCCAGGCTGCGCGCTCGACCGCTTCGCAGAACGGACCACCCTCAGCGACCGG
>JAGNNV010000440.1:0-1131 GCA_017990495.1 Vicinamibacteria bacterium | reverse complement strand
CGCGTTTACGGGACGATGACGATGTAGCGCTCGAGGCGGGCGACTTCCTTCGCGTTCACGTACTTCCCGATCTCCTTGCGGAACTGCTCGACCGCCTTGTAGGGCCGGTACTCCTTGAACTCGCGCAGCATGCGCGGCCCGAGCCCGGGAATCGTCGAGAGATCCTCGTCGCTCGCGGTGTTGATGTCCATCGGGATGAAGCAGTACGACTTCAGCCGCGCCACTTGGGTAGCGTCGACGTACTTGCCGATCTCCTTGTCGAACTGCGCGAAGCTCTTCCACGGACGGTACTCGTCGAACTCGTGAGCCATCTTCCGCCCCGCCCCGGGAATGAGCATGATCTCCTCGCGGGTCGCGGTGTTCAGGTTGATGTGAACGAAAGCCTTCGCGTACACCGCGCCGAGCTGTTCGGCGGTGAGCGACTGCGCGGTCAGGAAGGTGTTGAGTTCAACCGCGTTTGCGAAGGGACGCTTCTCGATCAGACCCTTCACGATGGCCGGGGTCATGTGGGGAAGGGCGAGCAGATCGGCCTCGGCCGCGGTGTTGGGATCGACGAGGCCCTTCGCCACCTGGGCATTCGAGGGCGCGGCGAAGACGGCGGTGAGCGCGAAGGCGACCAGCGCCGCGCGTCCGTATGAGGACATCAGTTTCATTTCATTCTCCGTGGTTTCTGTCTTGCGGTTGGGGGAGGTCGAGGGAAGGGTGACGATAGGTGAGGGCCAGGCCGATGAGTCCGAGTTGAATCATGACTCCAGGGGCGAGTGCGGGCGGGGCCTTGGCGCGGAGCGCCTTCATCACCAGATCGAACCCGCGCAGGGAGGGGTCGATCTCGCGCTGAAACTCGAGGGTGCTCTGAAAGTGAAGAGCCACGCCCAGAAGGCCCGCGAAGACGAAGAGCGACATCACGGCCCGCAGGCCCCAGACCGCGTTCCGACTGCCCGAGACGGCGAGCCACAACAACGCGAGGAACGCGGCGCCGATGAGGGCGAGGGGAATGGCCTGCTTCAGATCCTCGTGGTGATTGAGGAGCATCAGCTCGACTCCGGAACCGGTGAGGCCGAAGAGAAGGATGGCGGTGAGGAAGCGTCGCAAGCCCGCGGAGGATAACGCGACCGCCCTCGAGATCGCGCG
>JAGNNV010000439.1 GCA_017990495.1 Vicinamibacteria bacterium | reverse complement strand
GACCTGCAGGCCGATGATCTTCAAGCGGGCGGTCTCAGCCGCCGCGAAGCTCTGCGCCAGGCCCGCTTGAAATTCGGCGCCACGGAAAAGTACCGCCAGGAAGGCCGCGAAGTGAGCGCGTACCGCGTTTTCGATGACCTTCACGCCGACCTGCGCGACGCGTACCGCGGTCTCAAGCGCGACCGAAGCTTCACCGTGGTCGCGGTCTCCGTGATCGCGTCAGTGCTCGCGGCGAACATGGTCCTCTTCGCCTTCCTCGACATCTTCTTCTTCAGGCCTTTGCCGATCGAGGGCGCCAGCCGCCATGTCGAGTTGAGCGCGCGCGATGGCGAGGGCCGAGGGATGGGCGCCTGGCCGCTCAACGAGGCCCTGGCCCTCATGGCCGCCGACAATCCCGTGATCGAAAAGGGCTACGGCGTCGCCATTCGTCGCTCCATCGTGGGCGGACCCGAACTGAAGCGCGCCTACGTCGAAGTCGTCACGCCTTCCTACTTCGACCTGGTGAAGCCGGAGATGGCCATGGGACGGCCCTTGTCCAATGCCGCCAACGCGCCGGCCGAGCCCGCGATCATGTTGAGCCACACCGGCTGGGAACGTCTCACCGGAGGTGATCCATACATCATCGGCAAGCCCCTCCTCGTCGATGGCGTCTCCCTCACCGTGGTGGGAGTTCTTGCCGAGGGCACGGGAGGCCTTGACCCCGTGACTCCCGAGTTCTGGGTTCTTGCCGGAGCCGCCGACGCGACGGCTCGAGGGGTCACCAACTACACAATCTCAGGTCTCCTGCGCGAAGGCGTTTCCGAGGAACAGGCCGCGTCGGCCTTCACCTCCATCCTTCGCGCGATGGGGCCGCGCACCGGCCTTGCCCCCGACACCCTGCAGGCCCGGGTGGAGAAGCGCACCACTCTTCTTCGCGAAAGCCGGGATCTCGAGCCCCTGGCCTTCTCCCTGATGTTTCTCTTCGGTCTCGTCACTGCCATTGCCGCCGCGAACCTCACCAGCCTGCACCTCGCCCGCGCCATGGCGCGACGTCAGGACATTTCGATCCGCGCCGCTCTAGGGGCCTCGCGCGGACGGCTCATTCGCCATCTGCTCACCGAGGGCCTCGTGGTGTCGATCGTCGCCGCGTTCATCGCCTGGGGCCTCGCATTGCTGAGCGTGGCTGCAGTGCAGGGCGTCGTGTTCAGCCTGGTCACCGATGCCGGAATGAGCATGTTGCCGGTGGCCGTCGATGCCCGCATCGTCACCGCCGCCTTCCTCCTCGCCATCGTCGTGGGTGTCGGTTGTTCGCTCCTCCCCGCGCTTCAGACCACACAAATGAAGACCACCATTGTGCTCAAGCGCGACGGCCTGTTCCTCGGCGGAGCGATGAGTGCCGGCCGGCTGCGCAGCCTTCTGGTCGTGTTGCAGGTCGCTATGAGCCTTCCCCTCCTCGTCAGCGCGGGCGTCCTGGTCCGCAGCGCCGACAAAGCGACGCAGGTGAACACCGCCTACAACCTCGACGGTCTCGTGGATCTTCGGGCCGAGCCCCCATCAACCGCACTGATCGAGCGCCTCCGCCAACGGCCCGACGTCAGGGGCGCGGCTGCGGTCGCGCAGACCCCGCTCGCCGGCGACATGGCCCGGGTCTCGGTACGATCGGAGGGCCACGAAGCGGCGCTCAACACGAACATCGTCGACGAGCACTTCTTCGACACCATCGGCATCTCTGTGCGGCAGGGTCGCGGTTTTTATCCCCACGAGACCACGGCACAGGCGCCCGTGGCCGTGATCAGCGAGGCCACCGCTCGCCGCCTATGGCCGGGGGCGACCCCCCTCGGCCGCTCTCTGCAAATTGAACAGGGCGACACTCCGGGGATCTATCGACAGTATGAGGTGGTCGGCGTGGTCGCCGATGTGATGAGCGGCTTCTTCTTCCGCGGCCTTGATGCAAGCGCCATCTATCGCCCCGGTTCTTTGGCGAGCGGCGCCGCTTCCGAGATCCTCCTGCGCCTTGACGCGGAGGACCCGGCGTCGGCGTCGTCGTTGAAATCGGCCTGCGCCGAGTCCGGCGTCCTCTGCGATCCGGTTACCTTCCGCAAGCTGCTCGCCATGCAGCGGGTTCCCTTCTCGGTGGCGAGTCTCATCGCCACGAGTCTCGGCATCCTCGCCCTGGGTCTCGCCTGCCTCGGCCTCCACGGATTGGTGCGCTTCGCCGCGCTGCAGAGATCCCGCGAGTTCGGGGTGAGGCTCGCGCTTGGGGCGACCCGAGGGCAGATCCTCTTCACGGTGCTCGGCGAGTCGGTGGGTCGGGTGGGCCGCGGCATCCTGGTCGGCCTGCCCCTTTCCCTCGCTCTCTCCACCCTGGTTTCATCCCGAATTCGCATCAAGGTCTTCGAGTCGTTCGATCCCGTGTCCTACTCCGCCGTGCCCCTGCTGCTCCTGGCTGCCGCGATCGTCGCGAGCCTGTGGCCCGCCCTTCGTGCCGCCGCCACCGATCCGATCAGGGCGCTCAGGGAGGAGTGAGTTCCGCCACGGCCCGCAACACGAGCGCGGCCTTCCTCTCATCGACCTTGTACTCCTCGCCATTTCGCAATCGAAGGATCGCGGGAAGGCCAAAGGGTGAGCTTTTCGTGAGGCGAGCGAAGATCGTGGCCGCCGCGGCGTAGGTGCCGAGCTTCGAGGGGTGGAAGCCATCGGGGCCGTAAAGCTCGAGTTTGGGGTCGACTTTCCACGCTGCCAGCCAGGCCTCACCCGCGGGTAGCAGCAGTCCCTCGACATCATCGTTCGCCAGCCGATACGACTCTTGTACCTGCGCGAAGTAAGCGAGACGCGAACGGTCCGGCCAGACCATG
>JAGNNV010000113.1 GCA_017990495.1 Vicinamibacteria bacterium | reverse complement strand
CCGAAGGCGATGATCATCGATGAGACCGCGGGTTCAGGCGGCGACCTCCTGCCCTGGATGTTCCGGAAGTTCGGGGTCGGACCGCTGATCGGCAAGCGCACGTGGGGCGGCCTCGTGGGCATTCTCGGCTTCCCCGTTCTCATGGACGGCGGCAACATCACCGCTCCCAACCTCGCGATCTGGACGGCAGAAGAAGGCTGGATCGTCGAGAACGAAGGCGTACCGCCCGACATCGAAGTGGAACAGACCCCGAAAGACGTCATCGCCGGACGCGATCCGCAACTCGAGAAGGCCATCGAAGTGGTCCTGGCCGAGTTGAAAAAGAACCCGGTCAAGAAACCTGTCCGCCCGGCGTACCCCGTCCGCGGCAAGACTCAGCGCGGCACGTTCCAGAAGTAGAAGTCACGAAAGGCAACCCGATGAAAACGACCCTTCGAGCCGCTCTCTCGCTTCTTCTTCTCTCGCTCCCCGTGGCGCCCGCGGCCTTCGCTCAGCCGGCGCCGATGTCGGCGACCGACAAACAGAAGCGCATCGACACGGAGAAGGAATTACAGGAGGTGGCGGTGGTGGAGCGCAAGCTCCTCATCCCCATGCGCGACGGCGTACGCCTGGCCACGGACGTGTATCGACCGAAGAACGCCGCGGGGCCCGTGCCCATCGTCTTCTCCAAGACTCCCTACAACTTCAACTTCTGGGACGTGAAGAACGGTGTCCCCGCCGACATGAGCACTGCCCTGGCCGCGGTGAAGCGCGGGTACGCGTACGTGGTTCAGAACGAGCGCGGCCACTTCTTCTCCGAAGGCAACTACGACATCCTGGGGCCGCCGGTGACCGATGGCGTCGACACTCTCGAATGGATGAAGAGCCAGCCATGGTCGAACGGCAAGGTCGGCACCACCGGCTGCTCGTCCACCGCGGAGTGGCAGATGGCGGTAGCGGCCCAGGGACACCCGGCGTTCGCGGCCATGAACGTGCAGGGCTTCGGCGCGGGTGTGGGCCGAGTCGGCCCCTACTACGAACAGGGCAACTGGTACCGCGGGGGCGCGGTGCAGATGTTGTTCATCGCCTGGCTCTACAGCGAGCAGAATCAGGTGCGACCGATGTTCCCGCCCGACACCTCGCGCGAGGACCTGATCCGCGCCTCGCGGTCGTTCGATCTCGGCCAGCAATTGCCTCCCGTCGACTGGGACAAGGCCCTGCGCCACCTTCCCGTGCAGGACATCTACAAGGCCCTCGATGGGCCGAACGGGATCTTCGCCGACGCCATGCCCGTGCCCACGGGCGGGCGGATGATTCAGCGCACCCCCAACGACCCCGCCTGGTACAAGGGCGGTCTCTGGCACGACAACATGAAACTCGAAGTGCCCGGCCTCTGGTTCATGTCCTGGTACGACGTCTCGGTGGGGCCCAACCTCGCCATGTTCAATCACGTGCGCAAGAACGCGAGCGCCGACATCGCGAATCAGCAGTGGGCGGTCATCGCCCCGGTGGCTCACTGCTCCTTCACCCGAGCCACCGAGAACACCGTGGTGGGCGAGCGCAGCATGGGCGACGCGCGCCTCGACTACAACGAGATCGTCTACGGCTTCTTCGACAAGTTCC
The DNA here is from genome assembly GCA_017990495.1 of Vicinamibacteria bacterium. Taxonomy (GTDB): domain Bacteria; phylum Acidobacteriota; class Vicinamibacteria; order Fen-336; family JAGNNV01; genus JAGNNV01. The sequence goes on along the minus strand of JAGNNV010000113.1, from coordinate 8,898 downwards.
TGAAGAACGACAATGAGACCCGTATCGACAAGCTCCCGAGGGTCACCTACTTCACCATGGGCAGCAACAAATGGCAGACCTCGGATACCTGGCCGCCGAAGGGCGCCGCTCCCATGACCTTCTATCTGTCGAGCGGGGGCAACGCGAACTCTCTCTACGGTGACGGGACTCTGCAAACCACCCCGCCCGCGGTGAACCGACCGGACACCTTCACCTACGACCCTGCCAATCCGGTTCCGTCCTACGGGGGCAACGTGTGCTGCACCGGCAACGCGATTCAGGCGGGATCCTTCGACCAGCGAAAGATGGAGGCCCGCGCCGACGTCCTCGTCTTCACCTCTGACCCGTTCAAGGAGGGAATGGAGCTGTCCGGCCCGATCACCCCCACCCTCTACGTGTCCTCCGATGCGAAAGACACCGACTTCACAGTGAAGGTTCTGGATGTGGATCTGGAAGGCCGGGCCTACAACCTCGACGAGTCCATTCAGCGCATGCGTTACCGCCTCGGCTACGACAAGGCGGCGGCCTGGATGGAGAAGGACGAGATCTACAAGGTCACCTTGCAGCCGCTCAACACCAGCAACTATTTCAAACCAGGACATCGCCTGCGCATCGAGATATCGAGCAGCAATTTCCCTCGCTTCGACCGCAATCTCAACACCGGGGGCAACAACTACGACGAGTCGAAGGGGGTGGCGGCCCGTAACACGCTTCACCATTCGGCGAAGTACCCGTCGAGCGTCACGATCACCGTGGTGAAGCCGCTTCCGTAGTAATCTCCCGCGCCTTGGAGGCGTGAATGAAGGACGTACCGGCCAGACGGAGGCTTCGAGGGGGAGCAGGTGCTTTGGCCCTGCTCCTGATCGGAGCGCTTTCCTTCTCCGACTGTGGCGGCACCGGGGTGACGAGCGGACCCGGGATTGGCGGCTCCCCCACGCCCACCGCCACACCTGCCGCCAGCAGCACGCCGATCGCCGCCGCCGGGACGCGTGACCACATCCTCACCCGCGCCGCGCTTGGTCCATGGTGGGGCAGCGGATGCCCGCGCAATGGCGCCTGCGGTTGCGGCGACGCTCAGACCCTGGCCGAGGAATTCACCTGCCAGATGGACCGCATCCGGGAGAACGACCTCCCCATCAGCGTGTATCTCTTCGACGGAAGCTCATGGTCGGAGCGCGATTCCAGGAGCGACGGAATGTGCACCGGCTCTGACTGCTGCTCGTGGAAACTGGGGGAAGACGTCATTGCCAGGCTGTCGAAGGAACATGTGCGGGCGCTCGTCCACTTCTGGGGCGGGTGCCATGGCCCCGACCAGTATGCGCAGGTCCATTCTCAACTAGGCGGAAACCTGCTCGGCTTCTATCTTGACGATGGGTCGTCGGACCAGGAACTGATGCGGGTGAACGACTTCATGCGCTCGGTGTCCCCGGGAGACTTCGAGAACGTGGGCAAGTCGCATCAGAGCCGGGAGCCTTCTGTGACTGATGGCGGCCTCGCCGGACCGGCCAACGTGGCCTATGTCGGGGATCTCACCAATGATTTCGCGGGTCTGCGCGAGGGCATCACGCGTCTGCTCGAGAAGTCCCGGCTGCTTCCCGCGCCCATGAACGAATTCACCGCGTACGACTACATCGGCCGGCGCGCGCCTGATGAGGAGACCTTCCACCGCAGGCTGCACTGGGGCGCTTTCCAGCCGGTAATGGCCCACACACCGTTCAGCAACTCCGACCCCTGGCGAGAAGAGTACGGCCCCGACCTGCTTGTCGCGTACCGCTACTACTCCTGGCTCCACAAGGAACTCACGCCGTACTTCCTGAGCTACGCGCGCCGCATGCACGAGCAGCCACAGTCGCCGGTGATTCAGCCGGGCCCGGGCTCCTATTCGATGAGAGTGGGCGACGAGATCTTCGTTCCCTTCATCACGGCAAAGACCCCGACCCTGGACATCCAACTCCCGACGGGCCAGTGGGTGGACTACTGGGACGACGAGCGGGTGGTTTCCGGGAACCTGATCGAACACCGGAGCCCCTGCGGCCAGGAACCCGTGTTCCTTCGCCTCGGGGCCATCATCCCTCTCGAGGTCGAGCGCGACTACACCGGGCATGGGACGAGGGAGTCGGCCGGCTCGCTCACCCTTCTTGTCTATCCAAGCGGCACATCATCGTTCCGGTACAACAATGACGAGAACGGAGTCTGGAGCACCTTCCGCTCGGTGGTGGAAGGCGAGCGGCTCACCCTGAGCGTGGATCCCGCTCCCCCGATGCCTCTGCTCTACCGCATCGGCCGGGTCATCACTCGGCCCACGTCCATCCGCGTCGACGGACGAACGGTCCTCGTAAATCAGTCGGGGAGCCTGCCCGAGATGGCCACGGAACGCGAAGTCAACGACGCATCCACAAGCGCCTGGTTTCATGACCCGATCGCCCGACGCCTCATCGTGAAGGTTGTGCCATAGCCCTGGGGGTAGGCCCCCCCAAGGTCCCCCTTGCGCGGGATGCGATAGAGGAGGAGGATTACCCCGTCATGAGCGTCTTCGACGACCACATCGGGGTCTGGTGCGGCACCCACGTCGTGCTCGACGGCCAGGGCCGCGAGGTGGATCGATTCGAGGCCACCGTGAGTTGCCGTCGCGACGGCGACCGTTGGCTTCAGACCACCACAAGGGCCTGGCCCGACGGTCGGGTGGCGGAGAACGAACTCTCCGGCGTGTTCGACGCGCATGGAGTTCTCCACTACGACCATCCGCGGCTCCGCGGTCATGCGCGGGACATGGGCGATGGTGAGATCGCCTCGGTGTGGAAGGACCCTGAGCGGCCGGGGGTGGGCTTCTCCTCCCTCATCACCCTTCTCAGCCGCGACCGGCGGGTGCGCACCACTCAGAAGATCGAGACTGGAAAGCTCGCCGCCCATTTCCTGGTCAAGGAATCTCGCGTCCACTGAACCCTGTGCGATAACCTTCCTGCGGGAAGACCAATGAGCGAGATTGAGGTCGACGGCCCAGGGACCTCGATCGCGGGGCGCACGCCGAAGGCTGACGGCCTGCGCGGGCTCGCCGCTTTAGTGATCTGTCTGCTCGCGTCGGTCGACGCGCTCGCTCTCGATCCCCGGAAGGCGATCACGCAGTATCGTCGCGATTCCTGGACCCTGGCCCACGGCCTGCCCCACTCCTCGATCAACCGCATCTCCCAGGACTCCGAGGGCTACCTCTGGATGTCGACCTTCGGGGGCGCGGTGCGCTTCGACGGCGTGCGCTTTGAATCCCTCACCCCTTTGGTGCGGCCGGGCGAGCCTTTCTCCGACGCCATCGCCGACACCCTCGAAGACAAGAACGGCGTCCGCTGGTTCGCCACCGGCCGTGGTCTGCTGCGAACCGACGCGACGTCCACACGGGTCTTCCGCCAGGATGACGGCCTGCCCGGCAACGGGATCCAGGCTCTCGCGTGGGACCCAGAGGGCCGGCTCATGGTGGGCACCGGCCGCGGTCTCGTACTCATCGACCGTGATCCGCCCTTTCGGGTCACCCCGGTCAGCGCCCTTTCCGCGGTGGACGTCACGAGCTTTCTCCACGACCGGGCCGGACGCCTCTGGGTGGGGACACGCCAGGGTCTTTATCTGCGGGGTCAGGACGGAGTGTGGCAGCGGCTCAACGTGTCCGATCTCGGCACGCTGCACATCTGGAGCGTGGTCGAGGATCAGGCAGGAACCATCTGGATCGCCAGCCGGCGCGGGGGGCTGCTCTCGTGGACCAATGGCGTGGTCCGCCGATACGGCCGGAACGACGGGTTGAACCACGACGTGATCCGCGCTCTCCTCGTCGACCGCGAGGGAAGCCTGTGGGTCGGCACCGCGGGCAGTGGGGTGAGCCGCCTGCGCGATGGCCGCTTCGAGCGACTGACCGCCACCCGCGGCGATATCCCGTCCGACGTGATCCGTGCGCTTTTTGAAGATCGGGAGGGCAACGTGTGGGTGGGGACCGCGGGAGGCGGTCTGACCCGCCTGTCGGATGCCCCCTTCACTCGCATCACCACACGTGAGGGCCTTCCCGACGACAGCGTCTGGACCGTGACCGAGGACGTCGCGGGCACACTGTGGATCGGATCGAACGGAGGCCTTGTCAGCATGCGCAACGGCGTCATGGAGCGACACCACGCGGTCGGGGGCGAACAACCGATCGTGCTGTCGCTTCTGGCCACGCGTGATCGTCGGCTGCTGGTGGGCGCCTACCGCGGCCTGTTCGAGTTGCGGGCCTCGAGGCTCGTCCGCCTCGACCAACCGGGCGACCTCCCGAGCACGGTGGTGCGCACCCTCCTCGAGACCTCGGACGGATCCGTGTGGCTGGGTACGGAGCGCGGCGCCGTTCAGTATCGTCTCGGGTCCCGCCCCGCTTTCCGGACACCCCACGAGGATCAGCCGACCGACGTCTCGGTGATCCGCGAATCCCGGACGGGCGGACTCTGGCTCGGTCTCGAACGCGGCGGGATCGTGAGGTACGAGGGCGAGCGGTTCTTGAACCAGCTCTGGGCCAAGCCACTGGGCACCATAAGAGACATGCTCGAGGACGAACGCGGCGTGTTGTGGATCGCGGGCACCGGTCTTGGACGCTACGAGAACAACCGCCTCTTTCGCTTTGGCGAAGCCGAAGGCTTCGCGGAAAGACGGATCCATGCCCTTCAGGAGGATGGACTGGGCAATCTCTGGATGAGCACCAACACCGGGATTTACCGGGTGTCCCGGGCCGAACTCGACGGTCTTGCCGCGGGCGGGTCCACGCGGCCGCGTTTCGAGCCATTCCGCGAGAGCGAGGGCGTTCCCGCCGCGGAAGGAAACGGCGGCAGCCAACCCGCATCCTGGCGAACCCGCGCTGGCCGCCTTTGGTTCGCGACCATCGGCGGTCTGGCCGGCATCGATCCCATGGCGGCGGCGCGGACCGATCCCCGGCCCGTCGCGCGCATTGAACACGCCCTGATCGATGGAGGTGAAGTCGACCAGGGCTCCGCTCTCCCCCGCGGCATCCGCCGCATCGAGTTCGAGTACACCGCGCTGCTCCTCACCTCGCCCCAGCAGGTCAGGTTCCGTTATCGCCTGGAGCCGGTCGACACCGAGTGGTCGGAAGCGGGGGCCAGGCGCAGCGTGGCCTACGCGCGCCTCAGTCCCGGCGTCTACCGCTTCCGGGTGGCCGCGGCGGGGCGCGACGGCGTCTTCGCTGAAGACCCCTCGCCCTTCGAGTTCGAGGTAACGCCGTTCTTCTACGAGCAGCCGCTGTTTCGCTTCGGACTGGCGGTGCTTGGTCTCGCGCTGCTCATCGGCCTCGGGGCCCTGCGCACGCGCGGGCTGAGGCGGCGCGGACTCGAACTCGAGCGCATCGTGGCTGAGAAGACCCGGGACCTCGAACGCCTCGCCTCCGAAGACCCGCTCACGGGACTCGCCAATCGGCGGCAGTTCGATCGTGAACTCGAGAAGGAGATCCAGCGCTCCCACCGCACCGGCCAGTCCATCGCCCTGATCATGGCCGACGTCGATCACTTCAAGGACTTCAACGATGCCTACGGGCATCCGCAGGGCGACGCTTGCCTTCGCACCATCGCGGCGGTCCTGCGCGCGCACGGCCGGCGCGCGGGCGACATCGTGGCCCGGCTCGGGGGGGAGGAGTTCGCGATCTTCCTCCCCGACATTGAGCCCGTCCTCGCCGAGGAACTGGCCGGCCGACTCCTCGAGGCCATGGCGAACGAGAAGGTGCCCCACAGCGCGGGAAGTCTCGGTGTGGTGACCCTCAGCCTTGGTGTGGCCACGGTCAGCGGCGCCGCGCTCGCCACCCTCATTCCGGAGAACCTGGTCGAGCAGGCCGACGCCGCCTTGTACGAAGCCAAGGCCGCGGGCCGCAACCGCCTGGTCGCCCGACGGATCTCCTAGACTTCGGCCCTTCATGCCCCTGGCGCCCGGCACCCGCATCGGACCCTACGAAGTCGCCACACCCATCGGCGCGGGAGGGATGGGTGAGGTCTATCGCGCGAAGGACACCACTCTCGGCCGCGAGGTGGCGGTGAAGGTGCTGCCTACGGCCTTCGCTCAGGACCAGGACAGGGTGGCGCGGTTCCGGCGCGAGGCCCAGGTGCTGGCCTCGGTCTCCCATCCCAACATCGCGTCGATCCATGGCCTTGAGGAAACCTCGGGCGCGGTGGCCCTGGCTCTCGAACTGGTCGAGGGCGAGGATCTTCAGCAGCGCCTGCGGCGCGGGCCCATTCCGGTCGAAGAGGCGATGGCCATCGCCCGCCAGATCGCTCAGGGTCTTGAAGCCGCGCACGAGAAGGGCATCGTTCACCGCGACCTCAAGCCCGCGAATGTGAAGGTGACGCCCGAGGGCGAAGTGAAGCTCCTCGATTTCGGTCTCGCCAGGGCCTACGAGGTGGAGGCCGCCTCGACCGGCCCCACACTCGACCTCTCGCATTCCCCCGCCCTCTCGAACATGGCGACCGAGGCCGGCATCGTACTCGGCACCGCGGGCTATATGAGCCCGGAGCAGGCGCGCGGGAAGACCGTCGACAAGCGAGCCGATATCTGGTCCTTCGGGGTGGTGATGTTCGAGATGCTCTCCGGACGCCGGCTGTTCCAGGGCGAAACCGCGAGCGATACCCTGACCGCGGTCATTCGGCAGGAGATCGACTGGCGCCTCCTTCCGAGCCACTTGCCTCCCGCCGATCGCCGACTCATCGAACGATGCCTCGAACGTGATCCGCAGGAACGTCTGCGCGACATCGGGGAAGCCCGCATCGCCCTCAGCCGGCGTGATCGCGGCGGTGAGCCCGTTGCCCGCGAAACACGACGGGATGTCCTGCGCCTTGCCACCGCGGCGGTCGCGGGCCTGGCCGGGGGAATCGGATTGATGAGCCTCGGGCCGCGGCGCTCCGGGCAGGCCCGCGGAGACGGCCTGCGCCTCACCCCGCTCACGAGTTCCGGGAATGTGGTCAGCGTCTCCATTTCTCCCGACGGGAATCTCATCGCCTACGTCGAATCGGATCAAGGGCTCGAGAGCCTGTGGCTCCAGCAGATCGCGAGCGGCCAGACCCTCCGGCTCGTTCGCGAACGCGCGGTGGCGTACTGGTCCCATGTCTTCACTCCGGATGGGAACGCCGTGATCTTCGGCGAAAGGAGCCAGGCCGACCCCGGCGGCGCCTTGTACTCGATCTCGGCCCTCGGCGGCACACCCAGGCGTCTGATCTCCGGCATGGACTCGCCCCCGACCTTCTCACCCGACGGCAAACGCATGGCCTATACCCGCCTCGCGTTTCCGGGCGCCGACCAGACCGCGCTCATGGTCGCCTCCATCGACGGCGTCGACCCGAAGCCACTCGCCATCGTCAATCGACCGGAAAGGATCGCGGGCCTCTTCTACGGCGGGCCGACCTGGTCGCCCGACGGACGTTCCATCGTGACCGCGGTGGCGCGGTCCGGCCGCGAGGAACACGACGCCCAAGCCTGGCTCGTCGCGGTGTCGGTCGCGGATGGCGCGCTCAAACGAATCGCCGATCCCGGTTGGAGTGTCGCGAATCAGGCGGCCTTCCTGCCCGATGGAAGGTCTCTCGTCGTGATCGCACGGTCGGTGGAGCAGAGCGACAATCAGATCTGGAGGGTGTCACTACCCGGGGGCGAGGCCCGGCGCGTGACCACGGATCTGAACGACCATCGCATCGTGTCCCTTACCCGCGATGGCCAGGGCCTGGCTACCGTTGCCGAGGATGTTTCCTGCACGATCTCGACGGTTCCGGCCAAGCCCTCCGCTCCGAGCCGCAGGATCGGGCGGGGACGAAACGACGGCCTGAACGGTATCGGATTCGGCCCACGCGGACAGGCGATCTACACCGCGTTCAACGACGGCCGTTGGAGTCTGTGGTCGGCCGATGTCGATGGAGGCGACCGCCGGAAGCTCTTCACCGCGGACCCCGCGGAGACGCTGGCCGCACCGAGCACGACCCCTTCGGGGACCACCTATTTCTTCTCGAGAAGTCCCTCCGGTGGCCGGCTGCGCGCGCTCGATGCCGGTGCGTCGACGCCCCGCACGGTGTGCGCGGCCATCGGCGTCGGCGCCGCATCGCGAGACGGGCGGTTCATCGTCTACCCGAATGGGCCGGGGGCGGGGCGGCTCTTCCGACGCGACCTGCCCAACGGGGAAGAGCGCCTGCTGATCGACCTCCCCGCCATCCTGCCCTCCATCGATCCCGAAGGCCGTCGCGTGGCCTTCTACTACAACACCCCGGAGGGCCCGTTCCGTTTCGGGGTCTGCCCCGCCGCGGGCGGACCGCTGCTCATCGACCTGCCCGCCGAACCGATTTCGACAACGGCGAGTCGCCTCGTCATTCGCGGCGACGCTCTCTACGTGAACACGGTGCAGGGCGATCGCGCCAACGTGTGGCGGGTCCCGCTGAGCGGAGGATCGCCGGTCCGCATCACCGCCTTCACCGAGCAAGTGCTCTTCGATTTCGCGCTGCCCGATGACTTTGAACGCGATAGCCTGATTCTCGTGGCCCGCGGGCGGCGGCTCCGCGACGCCCAACTCATCACCGGTTTCTGAGATGCTCCCGCGCTATCCTCACCCGCCCTGCCCGCGAACGCCCGCCCCCCCGCCTCCCACCATGTCCCTGTCCGCGAACGAATCGACGCTTCCCATTCCCTTCAATCGCGCGGTTTTCGCCGGGAGGGAATTCGAATACATGCGCATCGCCCTGGAGCGCGGACATGTCTCCGGCGATGGCCCCTTCTCCCTTGCTGTCGGGGAGAGGCTGTGCAGCGAAGTGGCCTCCTCGCGCGCGCTTCTTACACCATCGTGCACCGCGGCTTTGGAAATGACCGCTCTCCTCCTCGATATCCACGAAGGCGACGAAGTGATCGTCCCCGCCTTCACGT
>JAGNNV010000438.1 GCA_017990495.1 Vicinamibacteria bacterium | reverse complement strand
AATGCCGGTGGACCGGTAGGTGTCCCCGGCCTCTCGAACCCACACGTTCCACGTGGTGCCTTGCGCCTGAAAGAAGGACAACACCAGCCCGTCGGACGAGGGGTCGGCGGTGGTGACGTCAGGGGTTCTCGTGAACCAGAACTCGATCGCGTAGCGGAACTCAGCCGTCGGACTCGTGTTGATCCGGTCGAGCTTGAAGTCCACACTGAACGACTGCGTCAGCGCCAACTGCGTGAGGCTCGACGAATAGACCTGCTGATCAGCGACTGCGTTGAGGGAAAGCGTGGCGCGCGCCGGGCCCGCGGGCGTTGGCGTGGCAACGGCGGTGGGCGCGGTGGTGGTGGAAGAGGATGAGCCGCAACCGCCCAGCATTGCCAAGGCGGGAAGAGACAACACCAGTGCTGATCGAAGTGTCGTGCCCGTCAGTGTTCGTTCCATGACTCCAGCGTAAGCAAGAGCGGCCGCTGGGTTCCGTACGGTGTCCCACACAAGTCACCGCCTTCATCGTTGGCGGCTTGATGGGTCCACGACTTGATTCATCCTTCTTGACGGAACCGGCCGCGTGGCGCGGACTGACGTCGCATGCCCTTCTCATGGAGGCCTATGCAGCCGCAGCGCCTTCGGGCACCCATCCTGGTCTGGGTTGAAGAAGAGATCGGGGAAGTGCGATTCGCGTATCCTTCCGGCCGATGTCGTCGTCCGGCACGTGCGCAAACTGCGGGGCCAGCCTGGCCGGCCCGTACTGCCACGCGTGCGGCCAGCCCGAGAGTGCCTCGCATCCGGCTACGCTCGGGCATCTCGGTCACGAGCTGACGCACGAACTGCTCCATGTGGACGGCAAGATCTGGCGCACGGCCCGTTCGCTTTTCCTGCAGCCGGGCGAACTTACGGCGGAATACTGGGCCGGCCGCCGCGCCCGCTGGATCGGCCCGTTCCGCGTCTTCCTCATCGCTGCGGCGGCGCTGCTCTTCGTGCCCGGCATCGGCCCGATGAACTTCCAGACTCGCCTCGAACGCTCCGCCGACGGCGCCCTCAACGTCGCCATCGGGGCCCCACGCGCGCAGACGCCGGGCACCACGCTCGTCGAGGGCAGCGAACGCGACGCCTACGTGGGAAGGCTCCGCACGGCTTATTCCGCCGTGCGCTACGCCGCGGTGCCGCTGTTCGCGCTCTGCACCTGGTTGCTCTACCGGCGCGCGCAGCCGTACTTCGCCAGCCATCTCGTGCTGGCGGTGCACTTCTACAGCGTCTGGTATCTCGTGAGCGTGGTCACGGCGCGCCTGCCCTATCAGGCCGGCGCGATCACGGGCATGACGGTCTCGGGCATCTACCTGTTCCGCATGCTGCGCCGCCTCTTCGCCTCGACACGTCTGCGGACGGTCCCCAAAGCGCTTGTCCTCTACGTGGTGATGCTCGCGCTCGAAATGGCGCTCGCACTGGCCGCCGGCACCTGGGTGGCACGCAGCCTCGCCTGACGGCGACACTTCGAGCGGGTCAGAAGGGGCTTAGGTTGTGGATTCGCTTGATGGTGCCTCGGCGCTCATCCAATTGCCCAGGGAAAGACACTACTCGGGGAGGTTCGGCGGCCCCGGCTCCGACACCTCCTTGATCACTGGAACGGTAACCGGCGTGTCGCGGACCTTTACCAATGTCGAGCGTTGAAAGGCCGACAGCATGTAGCTTCCTCGAAGCCGATAGAGAACAGCGATCTCATCCTTGGTATACGTCGTTGCCTCAACGCCTGCCACGTCTTTGGCCACTTCTTGAACGCTGCGGCCCGTCGGGTCAAACAGGAGGAGCCGGCCATTCTGCGTTTCAGGAGCCGAAGGCTTCACCAGCGCGAAGGTGGCGATGGCGGGCTCGGTCGGTTGGCCATAGGTTTCAGTGCGTGCGACCGGATGCTCCGCAATCTCCTGTGTGTGATCAGGAAGGAGCCACCGGCCCTTCCCGTCCTTGTCGATGAAGAGGATGTTGCGCGTCGTTCCGCTGTAACCACTCGAGCTGTAGCCGGATCCGGGCTCGTTCAACGACGCTCGAAAGACGTCCGTCCCTTCGACTGCGGCGAAGCCCCAGAACTGGAGCTCCTTCCCGACGACCTTCGGTTCGGGTGGTTTGTTGGGCTTTCCAACGAGAGAAACGACTCCGAGCGCCCCAACCACCGCGACTGTGAAGAGAACCGCCTGCCTGATTGTGCTTGCCACCCTCGGACCCTCGTTTCATGGCGATGTTACCGCTCGCGGATACGCCACATCGCGTGAACGTCCCGCTCTGTAGCGCTCGGGACGACGCCGAGCCTCACGCCTTCTCGAAGTAATCCGAATCGACCCAGATAGACATAGACAATGTCCAGGCCGCCTTTGCCGATGGCCTGGCCGGCGTCGGCGCGGGCCAACGCGTTTCTGTTATCGTCCCGCGATTCTCGATAAGGAGCTCGGTTTGACTGGTATCGGCAGTCGCGTCGGGCATTTCCGCATTCTTGGCGTACTCGGGCGTGGCGGGATGGGCGAAGTTTACGAGGGCTTCGACGAGACGCTGCATCGCTCCGTGGCTCTCAAGACCATCCGCGCGGAGAGGCGGCTCCACGACTCGGCGCGCAGCCGGTTCCTGCGCGAGGCGCGGATGCTCTCGCAGCTCGATCACCCAGGCATCTGCCGCATCTTCGACTACGTCGAAGGTGATGGGCGCGACTTTCTCGTCCTCGAGTTGATCAAGGGGCGGACGGTACGCACGGCGGTCAAGGACGGTCTCGGCTTCCGGGAGAAGCTCGGTATCGCCGAGTCGGTCGTGCGCGCGCTCGCGGCGGCGCATCGCATCGGAATCGTCCATCGCGATCTCAAGCCGGACAACGTGATGCTCACCGGCGACGGCGC
>JAGNNV010000437.1 GCA_017990495.1 Vicinamibacteria bacterium | reverse complement strand
CTTGTTTCGTGGTCGAGCACCCCCGAAGCAGCGCCGGCCAAAGCCCCTTTTTCACCGCGGAACTTCTCGACCGAAGAGCTTCAGCGCAGTTCCATTTCCGACATCGTGGCCGCGGTCGACGCTCGGGGCAAGGCCCACACGGCGCCGCTGCCGGAGCGCGCCGCCCCGGGCGGCCCGGGCGAGCCGCCGGCCGCTCTCACCGCCCATCTTCTCGAGGAACTGGCCAAAAGCACGCCCGCGCCTCCCCCACCCAACCCGGTTCGCCCCTACATGCCCGGCCCGGCATCCAGCACCACCGCGGAGATCAGCACCAACCTCGTAGAGGAAATTCCCCGTCCGAAATCGCGACCCGCACCCGAGGCCGAGAATCCGGGATTCGGTTCCATGCTGCGGGAAGCCGCGCAGAAGGCCGAGGATCTCCAGACGCCGGAGTTACCCGCGGAGATCCCGAGCCGCGCCTCGGAAACCTCCCTTCCTCCGAGCCCGCGAAGCCTGGCCGGCATCGAAACCGCGCCCCCGCCTTTCGCCCTCGAGCACGACTCCACACTCACCACGGAAATCGGCCAGGTGGATTTCTCCATCCGCTCCGCACCAGCATCCGAGAGCGCCCCGACCGAGAGTGCTCCGCCTGAGGACCTGGGCGTCAACACCGCCGAGATTGATCGGCACCTGCTGCTCAGCTATCCGCCGCCAGTCCCTCCCAAACCTCCAGAAAGCCGAAATCCCACCGGACCCTTCTCGGCTCTGGTGGCTCGCCTTCCCCCCGCTCCCGACCTGAGCGAGTTCGCGGAAGCGGCGCCTGCGCCCGCCTCCCCAGTCAAGACCCCTGAGGCTCCATTGAACGAATCCGGCCGCCTGACCGCCGCGGAGGCGCCTCCGCTTCCGATCCCCCTTCCGGGCAAACCGTCCCTCTCGCTCGATCCCACCGTGGCGCGTGAGATCTATCGGATCATGTACCTGTCGCGTCGCATCGACGACAAGGAGATCGCCCTCAAGCGTCAGAACAAGATCTACTTCCAGATCAGCGGCGCCGGCCACGAAGCCATCCTCGTCGCCGCGGGCATGGCCCTGCGGCCCGGCTACGACTGGTTTTACCCCTACTACCGCGACCGCGCGCTGCTGTTGACCCTCGGCATGACTCCCACGGAGATGCTGATGGGTTCAGTGGGCGCCAAGGACGACCCCAACTCCGGCGGTCGCCAGATGCCCTCACATTGGGGACACAAGGGCCTGAACGTGGTGAGCCAGTCTTCGCCGGTGGGAACCCAGTTCCTTCAGGCCGTGGGCTGCGCCGAAGCCGGCATCTTCATGCAGAAGACGGGCGCCGCCGCCACCTTCAAGAATGACGAGGTCGTTTTCGTCAGCACCGGCGACGGCACCACCTCCGAGGGCGAGTTCTGGGAGAGTCTCAACACCGCCTGCAACCTCAAGCTGCCCGTCGTCTATCTCGTCGAAGACAACGGCTACGCGATCTCCGTCCCCATCGAAGTGCAGACCGCGGGCGGCAGCATCAGCAAGCTGGTCCGCTCGTTCCCCGACCTGTTGGTCCTCGAGGTCGACGGTTGCGATCCCATCGCCAGCCTGCAGACCATGGGCGAGGCCGTGCGTTATTGCCGCATGCGCAAGGGTCCGGCCCTCGTTCACGCCAAGGTGATCCGCCCTTATTCACACTCCTTGTCCGACGACGAGAGCCTGTATCGCCCCGCCTCCGAGAGAGACGCCGAGGTTCTGATCGACCCGCTGAACGCCTTCCCCGCGAAGGTGGTGGCCGCCGATCTCCTCACCGACGCCGACCTGGCCGAGATCCGGGCCGAGGTCGACCGCGAGATCGAGGAAGCAACCGACCGCGCCCTCGAAGCGCCGACTCCGCCGGCGGAGAGCGCCATGTGGTGGGTCTATTCGTCGATCGATCCCACGTCACGCGAATTCGACGTGGCTCCCGAATACGGCGATGCCCCGAACCCGAACAAGACCATGGTCGATCTGCTGAACGCGACCTATGTCGACGAGATGGCCCGCGATCCGCGGATCGTGGTCTTCGGCGAGGACGTGGCCGACTGTTCGCGCGAAGAGAACCTCGAGAAGGTCAAGGGCAAGGGCGGCGTCTTCAAGGTGACGCACAACCTCCAGCGCAAGTACGGCTCCGACCGGGTGTTCAACTCGCCGCTGGCCGAAGCCAACATCGTGGGACGCGCCATCGGCATGGCCACCCGCGGCCTGAAGCCGGTAGTCGAGATCCAGTTCTTCGACTACATCTGGCCCGCTTATCACCAGATCCGCAACGAGCTCGCCCTGATGCGTTGGCGCTCCTCGGGCCACTTCAAGTGCCCGCTGGTGGTGCGCGTGACTTACGGCGGCTACCTGCAGGGCGGCGCCGTCTACCACTCGCAGTGCGGCGAAGTGCTCTTCACCCACATCCCGGGCCTGCGCGTGGTGATCCCGAGCAACGCCGAGGACGCGAACGGCCTGCTCCGCACCGCCATCCGCTGCGATGACCCGGTCATCTTCCTCGAGCACAAGCACCTCTACCGTCAGACCTACAACAAGGGCTCCTATCCCGGCCCCAACCACATGATCCCGTTCGGCAAGGCCCGGGTGGCCCGTGAGGGGTCGCACGTCACCATCGTCACCTTCGGAGCCCTGGTGCAGCGTTCGATCAACGCCGCGCGCGACCTCGAGGAAGAGGGCGTGTCGGTGGAGGTCCTCGACCTGCGCACCCTGAACCCGTACGACATGGACGCCATCGCGAAGAGCGTCAAGAAGACGGGACGCGTGCTGGTGGCCCACGAGGATCAGATCTCGTTCGGGTACGGCGCGGAGATCGCGGCGAAGATCGCCGATGAACTGTTCTCGTATCTCGACGCTCCGGTGA
>JAGNNV010000436.1 GCA_017990495.1 Vicinamibacteria bacterium | reverse complement strand
GACCTCGACCAGCGGATCGCCGATGAGGAGATCTCTTTCGAGACGACGGGCCTCACGCCTTCGCGCTGAATCGTCAGCCGTTTCCGTGAGAACATCCGTCCCCGATGGCGACGCAGGACGCGGCGGCGACCGACACCCGAGGAATAGGGGGCCATCCGGCCGGCTTGACCACGCTGTTCCTCACCGAGCTGTGGGAACGCTTCAGCTACTACGGCATGCGGGCCATCCTGGTGCTCTTCATGGTGGCGCCCATCGTGGACGGCGGTCTCGGATTCGACACCGTGCAGGCGAGTTCGCTCTACGGCACCTACACCATGGCGGTTTACCTGCTGGCCCTGCCCGGCGGCTACGTGGCCGATCGCTGGCTGGGACAGCGGCGGGCGGTACTGCTCGGCGCCTTCATCATGGCCTTTGGACAGTTCGTCCTTGCCGTGCATTCAATGCCCACGTTCTACGCGGGCCTCACCATGATCGCGGTCGGCACGGGCCTGCTGAAGCCTAATATCTCCGTCCTGGTGGGCCGTCTCTACGGCCCCGGCGACGTCCGCCGCGACAGCGGTTTCTCGATCTTCTACATGGGCATCAACGTCGGCGCGCTCATGGCGCCTCTGGTGTGCGGGTGGCTCGCCGAGAGTCCGGCCTTCAAGGGGTGGCTCGCGGGCGTGGGGCTCGACCCCGCGCGCAGCTGGCACTACGGGTTCGGAGCCGCCGGAATCGGCATGCTGGTCGGCATCGCGGTCTTCATGACCCAGAGCTCTCGGTTGCCCGGCGACGAGGAGCGCGCGGCGGCCCGGGCTGCGGCCGCGTCCGGCAAAGCCGAGATTCTGACCAAAGAGGAATGGAAGCGGATGGGCGCCATCGTCATCCTCTTCGCATTCACCATCATGTTCTGGGCGGCCTACGAGCAGAAGGGCGCGAGCCTCAACCTGTTCGCCAAGCGGCTGGTGGACACCAACGCCTTCGGGTTCCAGTTCCCCGCGAGCTGGCTCCAGTCCCTGACCCCGCTCTATGTCATCCTGCTCGCTCCGGTTTTCGCCCGGCTCTGGGTTCGGCTGGGAACGCGGCAGCCCTCGAGCCCGGCCAAGTTCTCGCTCGGCCTGTTCGCCATCGCCCTTGCCTTCTGCCTGCTCGTGCCCGCGTCCGCGCTCACCGCGAGCGGCAAGATCAGCCCGCTGTGGCTGGTCGGGGTCTATTTCTTTGATGTGATTGGCGAGCTGTGTCTCTCTCCGGTCGGGCTCAGCACCGTGACGAAGCTCTCGCCCGCGCGGTTCGTGGGGCTGATGATGGGCCTGTGGTTCTTCGCCACCTCGCTCGGCAACAAACTCGCGGGATTCCTGTCGGGCTTCTTCGTGGCCGACGATCCGAATCGACTGATGCAGCTCTATGGCGGCATCGCGGTGGCGCTGCTCGTGTCCTCGGCCCTGCTGGTCGTGTTGACGCCCAAGATCCGGCGCTGGTCGGGCGAAGCCTGACCCGCGTTCCGGGGTCCCGTGCAGTGCCGTATCCTTCCCGCATCATGGCCCGAAGGCTTGTTCTCATCAGCACATCCACGGTGTTCGGGACGCGGTACCTCGAGCACGCCTACCCTGAACTGCGCGACGCATTCGGGAGCATTGCCCGGGTGCTCTTCATCCCCCACGCCCTCCAGGACCGAGACGCCTACGCGGCCAAGGCGCGCCCCGCTTTCGAGGAGATGGGCTACGGGCTCGATTCTCTGCACGAGATGTCCGATCCCTGCGAGGCCATCGAGCGGGCCGAAGCCATCTTTTGCGGAGGCGGCAATACGTTCCGCCTCCTGAAAGCGCTTTACGAGATGGGCGCGCTGCCTCTCATCGAGCGGCGAGTGAAAGGCGGCATGGTCTACGCGGGCGCGAGTGCCGGCTCTAACCTTGCCTGCCCTACCATCCGCACAACGAACGACATGCCGATCGTGCAACCCCCCTCTTTCGACGCCCTTGGTCTCGTCCGCTTCCAGATCAATCCTCACTACCTCGACCCGGCGCCCGGCTCCACCCACATGGGCGAAACCCGTGAGACCCGCATCCGCGAGTTCCACGAGGAGAACGCCGCTCCGGTGGCGGGCCTGCGCGAGGGGGCAATCCTCCGAGTCGAAGGGCCGTCCATCGCCCTTAAAGGTGTGGCCGGGGCGCGTGTCTTCAGGCGGGGTCAGGAACCCCTGGAGTTCCTGACCGGAGCGGTCCTCGAGGAGATCCTGGAACCCGCCGACGTGATCAGACCGTCCAGCTGACCGCGTAGCGGCAGAACGCGCCACCGCGAGCCCGGCACGGCTCCTCGGTAATCTGAACGCTGGTGGCGCCACACATGCGGAGCGCCTCCTCGTACCAGCCAATCACGGTCAGGCAGTCGTTCTCAGAGAAGGTCGCGGCACCGTGAGTGGTGATGACCCCGGATGCGGGGCCCGTGGACTCGTATTCACGATGACCTTCGTCGTAGTAGAAGCGGTAGATGCGGTCGGTGCCGGCCATGAAGGCCTGCGGGTTGCCCTTCTTGAGAAAGGCCTGGTGCGCCCCGCCAAGGTTCGTTCGGGCGGAACGCGCGCCGATCTTCTTGAAGATGTTGCGATCCCCGCGGCCCAGCACTTCGACGATGGCCCGGTCCAGATCGGCATTGACGTCGAACGCGTACCACTTCGAACTGAGGAGGGTGCCATCCAGTTGGCCCCGGTTGGCGGAGGTAACGCCGCCCAGCACCTTCGGCCAGGCGTCCTCGCCATATTCCTCACGGACAAACTCTTTTCGCGACAGAAGGACCGCACCTTTTACCTGCGTGGACATGGGAAGAGGGGAGTTTACCAGCGCGCGAACCGCGGCGAGCCTTCAACGTCGACGCAGGACGGGCACCAGGGCCCAGGC
>JAGNNV010000435.1 GCA_017990495.1 Vicinamibacteria bacterium | reverse complement strand
GCCTCGTCCGATGGACTCGAGATTCCCGCATTCCTGACCCTGCCCAAAGGCATGCCGGCCAGGGCGCTCCCCCTCATCGTGGTTCCCCATGGCGGCCCGTGGGCGCGCGACGGCTGGGGCTTCAACAACCTCGCCCAGTTCCTGGCGAACCGCGGATACGCGGTGTTGATGCCCAACTTCCGCAGCTCCACCGGCTACGGAAAGAAGTTCCTGAACGCCGGGAACAAGCAGTGGGGCGACAAAATGCAGGACGACATCACCTGGGGGGTCAAGCACCTGATCGCCCAGGGCATCGCCGATCCGAAGCGGGTGGGCATCATGGGCGGCTCATACGGCGGTTACGCGACCCTCGCCGGCGTCGCCTTCACTCCTGATCTTTACGCCGCCGCGGTGTCGATCGTCGGCCCCTCGAATCTGATCACCCTGCTCGATTCCATTCCCGCCTACTGGGAGGCTGGTCGTATCAGCTTCTACGAACGCATGGGCAACCCGAAGACCCCCGAGGGCAAAGCCCAGCTCGAGCGGCAGTCGCCTTTGAACTCCGCGCAGAAGATCAAGACGCCGCTCATGGTGGTTCAAGGCGCCAACGACCCTCGCGTGAAGAAGGCGGAATCCGAGCAGATTGTGATCGCGTTGCGCGACCGCGGCTTCCCGGTGGAATACGTCATGGCCCCCGACGAGGGGCACGGCTTCCAGCGCCCGGTGAACAACATGGCCCTGTGGGCGGCGAGCGAGGCCTTCTTCGCGAAACACCTCGGCGGCCGCGCGCAGAAGGAGATGACCCCTGAGGTGAGCAAGCGCCTCGGTGAGATCACGGTGGATCCGAAGACGGTGGTGCTGGCCAAGGCCGTCGACCCGAAATCGGTCGAAGTGCCGAAGCCGGTTTCGGATCTCGTCGCCGGCGTTTCCTCCTACCAGGCCACCATCGCCATGGGTCCCCAGAACATGGCCATGACCATCACGCGCACGGTCAAGGACGACGGGGCGAACTGGCTGATCAACGAGAGCGCCAAGATGCCCATGGGCGAAGCCATTGACGAAACCGTGGTCGAGAAGGGCACGCTGCTCGTCAAGAAGCGCACCATCCGCCAGGGTCCGGTGGCCATCGATCTTGCGTTTGAACCCATGAAGGTCACAGGGAAGATGTCGATGGGCGGTCAGGAACGGCCCATCTCCGTGGACCTCGACGGACCGGTTTTCGCGGACGGCGCGGGCGCCAATGACGTGCTCGCGCGTCTGCCCCTCGCCGCCGGTTATTCAGCGACCTTCCGCAACCTCGATGTTCAGAAGCAGAAGGTGGGTCTCAAGCAGATCAAGGTGGTGGGCGCCGAGTCCATCACCGGGCCCGCGGGCACGTTCGAGGCCTGGAAGGCCGAGGTTTCATCTGCCGATGGTGAGCCCGGCGTCACCACGTTGTGGATCGACACCAAGACGCGCCGTGTGGTGAAGATCCTCTCGACCCGGCCGCAGGGCACGATCACCGCGGAACTGCAGCCGTAGCCCTCTCCCATTCCGCGGGGATGTCGACGTAAGAACGGTCGAGCTTCGCGGTCGAGGCGACGCCGAGAAGCTTCATGGTCCGCACCACATCGGTGCGGAGGATCTCGATCGCGCGGGTGACCCCGGCTTCGCCCGCAGCGGCCAGACCATAGGCATGGGCGCGTCCGATGAGGACCGCCCGGGCCCCCAGACACAACGCTTTGACCACGTCGGTGCCGGCGCGGATGCCGCCGTCCATCAGCACCTCGACCTGGCCGTTCACCGCGGCCACGATCTCCGGCAGGACGCGGACGGTGGGGGCCACGGTGTCGAGCTGGCGCGCGCCGTGGTTCGACACCACGATGGCGTCCGCGCCCGCATCGATGGCGCGGCGGGCGTCTTCGCCGATGTGCACGCCTTTGACCACGATGGGCCCCTTCCAGGCCTCCTTGATCCAGTTGAGGTCGCTCCACGAGACCATGGACTGCTCGAGCGCCGCGGCGACGTCGGCGTAGCCCATGGGCCCGTCCTTCAAGATGATGTTCGGGAAGTTCATCAGACCGCCGTCCATGAACCAGTCGATGAGCCACCCCGGCCGGGTCAACATCTGCCCGAGGTAGGGGAGCATGGTGAAGGGGTTCCGGGACAGAAGTTCCTTCGTGCCGTTCCTCGGATCGCGCTCCCGCATTCCCGCCACCGGCGTGTCGATGGTGACGACGAGCGCCTTGTAGCCCGCGGCCTTCGCGCGTTCGATGGCGGCGAGCGCCACATCGTGCCCGCCCACGAGATAAAGCTGATACCAGGCGGGCCCGGTGGTCGCGGCCTTCACGTCCTCGAGTCGGCAGCCCGACAACGTGGACAGCGTGTACAGGGTCCCCGCCTTGCCTGCGGCCCGCGCCGCCGCTTCCTCGCCGCGCGGGTAGAACATCCGGCTGCTTCCGACGGGCGCCAGGATGAAGGGAAGGTCGAGCTTCGCCCCAAGGACGGTGGTTGACAGATCACAGCTCGGCGTCGCCACCGCGCACCGCGGTCGGAAGAGGACCTGGTCGAACGCGGCGCAGTTGTCGCGCAGCGTGATTTCCCGATCGGCGCCTCCGTCGATGTAGTCGAAGGTCATCCGGGGCAGTCGGTTCTTCGCGATCCGGCGAAGGTCGGCGATGTTGACAACGTGGGGGGAGGCGACGGACCGGGACATGGGGCGGGAGGGTACACGAAAACGGACTTCATGGAGTTCTGGATTGTCCGGTACATTCCGCGGATGTTCTTGAGGTTCCATGATCACTCTTCATAGATTCGGCGCGACCATCGCACTCGTCTTCCTCGCTCGTTCCGCCGCTATTGGCCAGCAGCTCGGGCCTGGCGTCGGTCCTCAGCCGGTCCCGCCCGCGTTGAGGC
>JAGNNV010000434.1 GCA_017990495.1 Vicinamibacteria bacterium | reverse complement strand
CTCGCCGCGGAGATCCGGCCCTTCGCGGACTTCGAACTCATGCGCTTCGCCTTCGCGGGCGATCGTCCGGTGGCGTTATGCCTGTCGATTCCCGACATCAACCCCATCCTCAAGAAACTCAACGGGCGCATGGGGCTTTCGGGCCTCCTTCGCTTCCTGTGGGAACGGAGGAGAGTCAAAGGTGTGCGCACCATCCTCTTCGGGGTGATACCGGAGTTCCGCGGCCGCGGCCTCGACGTCGTCCTCACCACCGAATCGGTGCAGATCGGCCTGAGCCGCGGCTACACCAGCGTCGAGATGGGGTGGACGCTCGAAGACAACGATCTCATCAACGGCTATCTCGCCGAACTGGGCGCCCTCAGCCGGCGGTTCCGGATCTATCGCCGATCGTTGTGAGGCCGAGGTCCCTTCGCAGGCCGACATCGCGGCTCGTCCGCCAAAGAGACTGATCCAGCCAATAGTGCCGCATGGCGATGTCCGTGTTCCTCCAGAAGCTCAGTGAAGGGCGATCGCCCGCCCAGGTCGAGCACCGTTACGCCCGCCGTCAGAAGGCTCCGGATCCGCTCGAACGTGGTCAGATAGCGCCGATTGTGCCAAGGTTCCCCGATGTTGATCCGAGCGAGGAAATCGACTACGTCCGGGCGCTCCGGGTCCGTGGATCTCAACGCAGAGGCCGGCAACAGATGAGTCGGACTTTAAGTCACCCCGAGGGCCGCTGATGGACATCGTCATTCCGCACGTGGACGGATCGGCCCCGGGCTACGAAGCTCTGTGCCGGGAACATGACGTCGATTGGGTCCCCTGCCAGGTCCGCGAACTCGGCCTTCTCCGTTTCGTCCTGCGTTCCATCGAGGCCAACGCGCCATGGGCGCGGGAGGTCACCATCGCGGTTCAGGATGAGGGCCACCTGCCCTCATGGCTCGCGAGGGATCAGGTGCGGATCGCTTGCCACCCAGACTTCATTCCCGCGGAACACCTCCCCACCTTTCACTGGAGGTCGATCTCCGCCCACCTCCATCGAATCCCAGGACTTGGGGAGAGGTTCGTCATCTGGGAAGACGACATGTTCGCGGGCGCACCCCTGACGACCTCGAGCTTCTTCGCCGCAGATGGCCTGCCTCGCACGGATCCCATCGCCGCGCCCATCATTCCAGGACTGGAACGCGTCCTCGGCGCCTACCAATGGACGCTCAAGTGGTCGCGCGACATCCTGCGGCGTCGAGGCCTGCCAGCGTGGCGACGCGCCACGTTCTTGTTCCTTCACATGCCAGCGGGCGTCCATCGGCCCACCTATCAGCGGATGTTCGACGAACTGATGCACGACCCCGGGTTTGCCGATACGGTCAGTCGGCGATCAGGCGGCGACGCGCGGGCGCGACCCACGATTGACCCCTTTGTGGTCCACGCCAACTGGGTCGACATCGTGGTGCGGGGGCGCTCGTCGATGGTCCGCCACCTGGAATGCCTCCGGTGGTGGTTCTCCCTCATCCGCGAGCGTGTCCCAATGGGCACGAGACGTCGATTGCGGTGGGGGGACTTTTCTCTCGTGAACGACGCCTCGCTCTTCGAGCGCCGAATGCTGGCCCTGCGGGCCCGCCCGCCGTTGTTCTTCAACATCAACGACAACGCGTACGACAGCTATGCCGACGAGGCGGGCCGGCCGCAACCGGGCGATGCACCGCCGAATCCACGATCCGTCGAGCTGCTTCTCCGTACCATGAACGAACTGTATCCGCGTCCCTCCCGCTTCGAGCGCAACGGGGACGCGCAGCCTTGAGTCATGGCGGCGCGGTCGGGCTAAGAAGGCCCTCCAGAACCTCCAGCGGACTCTGGGCGGTCGGCGGTGATTGCGCACCCGCAAGGCAGTAGCGAGCCGTGCTCGCAATGAGTTCGGCAGGTTGGGGGCACTCCAGGTGGTCGCTCAGCCGGTAGGCGATGCCCGCGTCGGTCAGACGCCGTTGCAGGCCGCCGAAGAGTCCGAGGTGCACGGGCAGCTCGCCGGCCAGACTGGACACGGCCATCGCCTCAAGCTGCCTGCGCGCCGCCGCGTCCCTGACCACTGCCGCTCCGAGAGCCGGAACACTGGCGAGGATCACGTTGAGAGCCATGGTCAGCGCGAGTGCGCCGCCGAGGACGTGTCGCCACCTCGATTCCGTTCGGGCCACCAGCAGCAGGGTCAATGCGGGAACGAGCCACAGGTGGGGAGAGTACCGGGCCAGGAACGACTGCTCGGCAGGGAGCACAGAGGCCCAGATCAACCCTTGAATCATCGCGTGAAGTGAGGCGCCCGGCTGTCGCCAGCACACCATCATGACGATCACGCTCAGCAGGACGCAGCCGCCGAAGAGTGGCCCCCATCCTGCGATCCGATTGTCCACCTCCGTGAATACGGCCAGCTCTTCAACATCGAACGTGAAGGGCGTCTTCAAACGGGGCCAGCCCTCAGAGTCATTGGTGGCCCGAGCCGCGATCGAGTGGAGAAGACGCCGAGGCGGCGCCTGCGCCAGGAACTCGGCGTTCTTGAAGTAGATAAGTTCGATGCGCGGCGCGGAGACTCCACCCATCAGCGGATAGAGCGGGTGGCCATGAAGGTGCGCATTGGTGAGGTATGGGTTGATGCCCTGAATGCCCGCGAAGGCCACCGCGGCGGCCAGTGCGGCCATGAAGCTCGCAAGGCGAAGGGGTGCTTTGAACCTCACCCATCGCAGCGCGGCCAGGACGAAAAGTCCGGCCAGGCCCAGACCGTTGAACTTCAGGTTGGCCAGAAAGGCGAGGCCGAGGGCGACGAGCGCAAGCCACACCCGATCGCTCGTCAGCCACCAGAGGAGGGCCGCGGCCAGAACCACCGAGAACGTCGACGCTACGAGGCCGTCCACGTAGAACG
>JAGNNV010000433.1 GCA_017990495.1 Vicinamibacteria bacterium | reverse complement strand
TTGACGTCGATGACCATGTCGAACTGCTCGTCCGACATGACCGAGACCTGTCCATCCTTGACCTTCACCATCATCCCGTCGCGCAGCACGCCGGCGTTGTTGATGAGCACGTCGATCTGGCCGAACGCCTCCATCACCTTCGCGGTGGCGGCAGCGACGAGGGCGGCGTCCGCGGTGGACACGCGGATGAAGTGCGCTTCGGGTGCGCCCGCAGCCTTGAGAGAAGCCACGATCTCCGCTTCGTCCCCCTTCACATCCCACACCGCCACGCGGCAACCCTCCGCCGCGAACGCAAGCGCCGTGCCCTTGCCGATGCCCGCAGCCCCGCCCGTGACCACGACCGCCTTGTTCTTGAGTCCTGTATCAATCATTGTGAGGCGCTTTTTAACACTCCCGCGCCCAAAGACAGCGCCGCGCTCTGGTAGTACGCTCTCCGCCCGAGGTCTCCCGCTATGGCGCGCAAGGAATTCGAGGCATTCACCAAGGCTCTGCTGAAGAACTACCGGCGCACGGCCGCGCGCGCCGCCCCGCCTCAGTCCCGGTGCCTCGAAGTGAAGGCGGTCGAGCCCGGGTCGCTCGCGGACCGGATCATGCTGGCCCCAGGCGACCTCCTGGTCTCCATGAACGGGCAGAGCGCCGCACTTCTCAGTCCGAAACTGTGGCAATCGGAGGCGACGATCCGCGAGTACATCTTCTACTCCCCGCAGACTCGGGAGCGTATCGAACTCACCACCACGGGAATCGACCTCGGATGCGAACTGAGGCGCACCGCGGACCTGATCAAGGCGAGCTACAAGCCCGAGTCGCGCGACCCTGAACCCCTGCTCGAATTGTGGGAGGCCGGGGCCTTTCAACTGCTGTTGGAGCTCTCGAGCGCCGCCTTGAAGAAGGGGGGCGAGAACTCGCCCATCCTCTCTCTGTTCGGGGCCGCGCTCTACGAAACCGGGAGCGTCGACCAGGCGGTTGAGGTCTTGCGGGTCTATATGCGCAGCTACGTCCGCGACTGGACCACCGAATATCGGGGCATCGCCAGTTTCTACCTCGGGCTGGACAAAGGGCGCCAGGGAGACCCCGAAACCGCGGCGCAGGTGCTGACCCTCGCCTACGCAGATCTGAACGCCGAACGCATCGCGGCTGCCCTGGTGGATCTTGGCCAGGCGCGGCCCACCCCGGCCACGCTATGGACCGACCGGGAGGCCCCGGGCGACTATGAACTTCAGGCGCTCGAGGGGTTGGGAAACACCCTCACAATGTCCGAAGCCCTGCTGGGCCTCGAAGAGGGCCATGTCCTCCTCCTGTGCCTCTTGAGCAGCTACCGGGGCAATGGCCCCTGGAACGACTTCATGCAGCGCTACCTCACCTTCTTACGCGACTTCACACCGTTCCTCGGACCGCTGCACGCCATCACCGAGGTGAAGGAGCGATACCCCGAGAGGCCTCACTACTTCGAAGCGGAAGACAAGGCGCGCGCCCAAGGCGCCCCCTTTGAGCTGCTTTTCGATCCGCGTGGCGAAGTGAGCGCCATGTACGGGCCGCGCGTCAGCCCGTTCGTGATGGCCCTTGACCACCGCGGTCGCGTCCTCTGCGAAGGTCAGATGGAAGGCCCCGAAGTCTGGAAAGCGCTCGTCGCCGCGAATCGCTGACATGCGAGGCAGGCCCAGAGGCTGATGACGATGCCGAGGTTCTGCGCCACGCCAACCTCAGCCGATCGGTCGCCTCCTACTGAACACGGCCCCCGCTTCCCCGCAGGTCGATCACGTTGAGGCCGAGCGGCGGGAGCAGAGTCTCGAGACCATCGGGGGCGCCTGGTTCGAGAATGACGTTGGTGACGCCCCACGAGAGCAGAGTGTGGGCGAACTTCTCCGGCTGATGGTCGAGCAGGTCGCCCAGTCCGTTGATGTGATCGGCCACCGCCTGAGAACGGCGGGAGACGAGACCCGTCACCATCTTCCTTCGATGCTGGGTCTGGAGGAGCACGGCGAAGCCATCGAGGGTGGTCAGGGGAATGTTGCAGACGTAGCCGGGCACGAGCTGCTTCAGGTCGAGCGGCGACACGAAGCGCGAAGCCAGGGGCCGGGGCGACCACATCTCGAGGCCGGCCAGCACAACCATCGAAGCCGCGATCAAGCGGCCGCGGCCGCCGCGCCTTTCGATGTGGGAGAGGAAACGCGTCGCGGGGATGGCGAGGAAGAACAAGGCGAACAGGACACAGCGCACCGGGGTCCGCCCCATGGAGAACGGGGGCACCGACATGAGCAGGGAGTAGGGCATCGGCACTCCGAGGTCGGTTCCGAACACCTTCAACGTCGGCCCAAGGCTCAAGAGCAGGAAGGCGAGGGCGAAGAAACCGGAGAGCCGCGTCCAGAAATCGCGGAATCGGATCAGGCCCAGGAGCGCGGCAGTGGTGAGAACGTAGCCGAGGAAGGCCTCGTGCCCGGCCACGCCCTTGTCGATCTGGCGGTGCAATGGAGCCATGAACGAGAGCCAGGGCTGAACCGCGGGATCGGGGACCACGAAGGCCGCGAGGTTCGCCGACCAGAAGCCGGCCTGTCGTGCGTTCATGGGCTGCGCTCCTCCCTGAATCCAGGCCGCCGCGAAGGGAAAGACCAGGAGCACGGACAGAGCCAGAGCGGCTCCGATGCGGCGCGCGCCCAGGGCGCCCAGCCGAGTGATCACCTCGGACCGCGTGGCCCGCCGCGCCAGCAACACCGCCCCGAGCGCCAGGAACGTCACCCAGGCGAACGCGACCAGTTCACCGAAGTACGGACCCCCGCCGAGCAGGACCGCGACCAGCAAAACCGGCCAAAGCCGCGGCCGATCCCACAGGCTCACCAGGCACCAGCCGACGAACGGAAGGATCGCGGCCACGGCCAGGTGGTTCAAGTGCGGCGCATGCAGCTGGTTGAACGGGGAGAACGCGTAGGC
>JAGNNV010000432.1 GCA_017990495.1 Vicinamibacteria bacterium | reverse complement strand
GGTCTCGAGGGCTTCCCCGCCGCCATCGAAGCCGGCGCCGTGGCCCGGGCCATCGTGCTGCCCGCGTCAGGCGGTATCTCCGGCACACGGCTGCGCAAGATCAACGAAGAACTGTGGCTCACCCGCATCGTGCCCGACGCGCGCGCCGCCAAAAAGAACCTCTTCACCCTCAAGTACACCGACGAAGCCATCGCGAATCTCATCAAGAAGGGTGCTTCGGAAGAAGTGGCCCGGAAGATCTTCTCGAAGACCGGCGCTCAAAAGGACGACACCATCCTGGTGGGTGTCGACGCCGAGGGCCCCATCGCCATGGCCATGGGCATCCTCCGCCTCGAGATGGGCAAGGAACTGAAGCTCATCAATGAGAAAGACTTCAAGTTCCTGTGGATCGTCGACTTCCCGCTCTTCGACTGGGACGCGGGCGAAAAGCGCTTCTACAGCGTCAATCACCCCTTCACCGCCGTCCTGCCCGAAGACGCGCACATGCTCGACGCCGAACCCGGCAAGGTCCGCGCGAAGGCCTACGACATCGTGCTGAACGGCATGGAAGTGGGCGGCGGCAGCTATCGAATCCACGATTCCGCCACCCAGGCGAAGGTGTTCAAGATCCTCGGCCTGACTGATGAAGAGACCCGCGACCGCTTCGGGTTCTTCATCGATGCCTTGTCCTACGGCACACCGCCCCACGGGGGCATCGCCCTCGGCCTCGACCGGCTCGCCATGCTGCTCTCGGGCGCCGCGTCGCTGCGCGACGTGATCGCTTTCCCGAAGACCGCCTCGGCCACCGACCTCATGTGCAACGCCCCCTCAAAGGTGAAGCCCGAACAGCTCCGCGACCTCGGCATCCTCCTCTCGAAACAATGACGCGCATCTCATTGACCGGACGGACGGACGAACTCTTCGGAGTGAAGGATGAGAACCTGCGTTCGCTCGAAGAAATCCTGAAGGTCCGGATCAAGAACGACGGGGCCGACCTCATCATCGAGGGTTCACAAGCAGCCGAACGCCAGGCCCAGGCGGTGCTGCTGCAGCTCACCACCATGATGGCGAACGGCTACAACCTCGCCGGGGGCGACGTCCGCCTCGCCGCCACGCTGATCTCCGAAAACGAGAGCGCCGACATCAAGGACTTCCTGCTCAAGGCGGTCGTCCGCAGCGGCAAGAAGACCATCGTGCCCCGCAGCTTCAACCAGCGGCGTTATCTCGAGCAGATCATCAGCTCCGACATGGTCTTCGGCATCGGCCCCGCGGGCACGGGGAAAACCTACCTCGCGGTGGCCCAGGCGGTCTCATACCTGCACCAGAAGGCGGTGGCCCGGATCATCCTGGCCCGGCCCGCGGTGGAAGCGGGCGAGAAACTCGGCTTCCTGCCCGGCGACCTTCAACAGAAGGTCGATCCCTACCTCCGTCCGCTGTACGACGCGCTCTACGACATGATGGACTTCGAGAAGGTGGAGCGGCTCATCGCCCGCCACGTCATCGAGGTGGCGCCCATCGCCTTCATGCGCGGCCGCACTCTCTCCGACGCCTTCGTCATCATCGACGAGGCGCAGAACACCACGCCCGAGCAGATGAAGATGGTGCTCACCCGCATCGGCTTCGGCTCCAAGGTGGTGGTCACGGGCGACATCACCCAGGTCGATCTCCCCCAGGGCCGCACCTCCGGCCTCGTCGACGCGATCAACGTGCTCAAGGGCGTCGAGGGCATCGGCTTCAGCTACTTCGATCAGCGCGACGTGGTCCGCCACAAACTGGTGCAAAGCGTCATCAAGGCCTACGAAAAACGCGACCCGCAAGTCGTCGCGGGCGGGACTCAGTGAAACACGAGCCTCCGAGTACGAGCCCGCTCTCTCTGGTCGTCGTCGACCGCCAGCGAAAGCACCGCGTGAAGAAGGACGAGATCGAGAAGATCCTGCAGCGCGCGGCCGCGTCCCTCAACGTCAGGGGCGAACTGGCGCTGGTGTTCGGCGGCGACGCCCTGCTGCGCCGGCTCAACCGCGACTACCGCTTCAAGGACAAGCCCACCGACGTGTTGTCCTTCGAAAGCCAGGGCGAGGACATGGGCCTTGGCGACGTGATCATCAGCGTCGAAACCGCGCGGGCCAACGCCGTCCGCCTCGGCCGCAGTCTCGACCGCGAACTCGAGATCCTCGCCCTTCACGGCTTTCTCCACGTGCTCGGCTACGATCACGAGACGGATAACGGCGAGATGGAAGCGCTCGAGAAGCAGTTGCGCACCCGCCTGCTGACCCGGAAGGTGGCGGCGTGACCTTCCTCGGCCTTCTCGGCATCTTCGCTCTCGTGGTGGTGTCGATCACCCTCGCCACCCTCGAGGCCGCTTTCTATCTCGTCAAGCGCCGGACCCTTCACCGCCTGGCGGAAGACGGGTCGCCCGCCATGGAGAAGCTCAGCCGCTACTTCGAGGACCCTCCCTCGATCCTGATGCCCATCCACATCGGCACCTACACCGCTCATGTGGCCATGACCGTGCTGGTCACCGTCCTGCTCCTCGACCTGCTCCACGCGTGGGCCATGCTGGTGGCCCTCGTCACCATGTTCGTCTACCTCCTGATCTTCCGCCTCACATTGCCCTACGCCATCGCCCGACGCGGTCCGGCGCGGGTTCTGCTCACTCTCATTCGCCCCTTCCATCGCTACGCGATCCTGCTGCGTCCGCTGACGACACTTCTGCGCAAGCGCGCGGGCTCCGAGAATGGCGAAGAGGATGCCAATGGCCACGGCGCCGTGCGCACCTCCTCCTCGACCGCCGAAATCCCCCCGCCTCCCCTGCTCGCCGAGAACGAATCCCGCATCGTCGACTCCCTGGTCCGCTTCTCGAAGACCCAGGCTCGCGAGGTGATGACCCCGCGGCTCGACATCACCGCGCTGCCTACTTCAAGCACGGTGGCCGAGGCGCGCAAGCTCTTCCGCG